>NZ_KB906858.1:0-435093 GCF_000381685.1 Nocardiopsis sp. CNS-639 | reverse complement strand
GGCGGGGTTCTCGTACACCGCGTCGCTGTCACCCATCTCCACCACCTCACCCGCACGCATCACCGCGACCCGGTCACTCACCTGACGCACCACCGCCAGATCATGGGCCACGAAGATGTAGGTCAACCCGAAGTCGTCCTGCAACTCCGACAACAACCGCAACACCTGATCCTGCGTGGACACGTCCAACGCCGACACCGGCTCATCACAGATGATCAGCTTCGGCTTGAGGATCAACGCCCGCGCGATCGCGATCCGCTGACGCTGACCACCCGAGAACGCGTGCGGGAACCGGTTGTAGTGCCCCGGCTCCAACCCCACCCGCTCCAACAACTCCTGCACCTGACGACGGATCTTCTTACCGTCCTTCTCCCCCTGCACCCGCAACGCGGTCCCGATCGCATCGCCCACGGTCACCCGCGGGTTGAGCGAGGAGTAGGGGTTCTGGAAGACCATCTGCACGTCCCGGCGCAACGGGCGCAGCGCCCGCTCGGGCATGTGGGTGATGTCGCGGCCCTCGAACTCCACCCGGCCCCGCGTGGGCTCCAGCAGACGCATCACCATCCGCGACAGCGTCGACTTGCCCGACCCCGACTCCCCCACGATCCCCAGCGTCTCACCACGGTGCAGGTCGAAGGAGACCCCCTTGACCGCCCAGAAATCCGTGGCCCGACCCCACATACCGCCACGCACCTTGAACCGCTGCGCCAGATCCTCCACCCGCAGCAGGGGCTCGCCCCGCTCCTCCTTCGGCTCGGGGGTGAAGGGCCGGAAGACCTCGTCCGGCCCCTTGCGCCCCGCCTCGCCCACCGCGGCCGATCCCGACCTGCGGCGCTTCTCCTGGTCCTGCCGCTGGCCGCGCTCGGCCCGGTCGCGCGCCCGCCGATGAGCCCGGGAGACCTCCACGCGCGGCACCGCGTCCAGGAGTCCGCGGGTGTAGGCGTGCCGAGGTGCGGACAGCACCTCGCGCACGTCGCCGCGCTCGACCGCGACGCCGTGGCGCATGACCACGACCTCGTCCACCGAACCCGCCACCACAGCCAGGTCGTGCGAGACCAGGATGAGCGCCATGCCCAGGTCGCGGCGCAGCTCGTCCAACAGGTCCAGGATCTGCGCCTGCACCGTCACGTCCAGGGCGGTGGTGGGCTCGTCGGCCAGCAGCACCTTGGGCTCGCACATCAGCCCCATCGCGATCAGCACGCGCTGGCGCATGCCGCCGGAGAACTCGTGCGGGTAGGAGTTGACCCGCTTGCCGGGCTCGGGGATGCCCACCCGCTCCAGCGACTCCACCGCGCGCTCGCGGGCCAGGGACCGCGACACCCCGGACCGGTGCACGCGCAGCGCCTCCACCAGCTGGTTGCCGACGGTGAACTGGGGGTGCAGCGACTGCATCGGGTCCTGGAAGACCATGGCGATGTCGTTGCCGCGCATCCGCCGCAGCCTCTTGTCCGGGGCGCCGACCACGTCGGTGCCCGCCACCTCGACCTGCCCGGTGATCCGCGCCCGGCTGCCCCGGTGCAGGCCCATGAGGGCCAGCGAGGTCACGCTCTTGCCCGAACCCGACTCGCCCACGATGCCCAGCGCTCCCCCGACGGGCACGGCGAAGGACAGACCGTCCACCGCACGGACGTCGCCGTCCATGGTCGGGAACACCACCCGCAGGTCCTCCACCCGCACGACCGGCCCCGACGCCGCGGACTCGCTCACACGACCCCTTCCTTTCCGTTCCCCGGGCGCGGCGGCCCGGATCGTGTTCCGCCCGCGCGTGCGCCCGGCACGGTTATCCGTGGATGCGCACGCGCGGGTCGATCAGCGGGTACAGCAGGTCCACCACCAGGTTGCAGAGCACGATGAAGAACGCGCCGAACAGCGTCACGCCCAGGATCACCGGCAGGTCGCTCTGCATGATGGCGGTGACCGCGTACCGGCCGATGCCGTTCAGGGAGAAGACCTGCTCGGTCAGGACCGCGCCGCCCAGCACGAGCCCCAGGTCCAGGCCGAAGATTGTCACGATGGGGGTCAGCGTGGGGCGCAGCGCGTGCTTGAGCACCACCCTGCGTTCGCTGAGCCCCTTGGCACGGGCGGTGCGGATGTAGTCCTCGCCCAGGGTCTCCAGCATGCCCGCGCGCGTCTGGCGGGCGTACATGGCCGCGTGCAGGAAGGCCAGCGTCAGCCACGGCAGCAGCAGCCCCTGCGCCCACCTGGACGGGTCCTCGCTGAAGGGGACGTAGCCCGGGGTGCCGAACAGCCCCCAGGCGTGCACGAGGAAGGCCAGGGCCAGCAGGCCGGTGAAGAAGATCGGCAGCGACACCCCCGCCAGGGCGACGGCCATCGCCAGCCGGTCGAACAGGCTGCCCTTCCACACCGCAGAGACCACGCCGACCAGGATGCCGCCCACCAGCCAGATCACCCCCGCGCCGAGGGCCAGTGAGGCCGTCACCGGCAGCCGCGCCACGATCTCGGGGAAGACCTCCTGGTAGGTCTGGAAGGAGTAGCCCAGACACGGAGCCGCGCACTCGATCGTGTCGTTGCCGAAGCGGTACTCCGCGCCGAGGAAGAGGCCCCGGACGAACTCCCCGAACTGCACGACGACGGGCCGGTCCAGGCCCAGGCGGTCGATGGTGGCCTGGATGGCCTCGGGGGTGGGGGCGCGGCCCACGTACATCGTCGCCAGCTGCTCGACGGTGCGCCCCGCCCACCGGGGCACCACGTAGAAGATGGCGAAGGTGACCATGGTGACCACGGCCAGGAGCAGGAGTCCGGCGCCCAGACGGCGCAGGATGTAGGTCAGCAACGCGCGTGCTCTCTGTCGTCGGGGCCGGGGCGGGGGCGGGACGGGTCCGCGAACGGTACCCGCCCGCAAGCAGACAGTAACGCACTGTGATCATCTGATCGCGTTCAATCGCCCTGTGCGCGCCTTCCGTGGCGCCGAGCATCACGCATTGTCTACTTGGAGTCACTTTCCGCTCTTGACTGGTGCACTCCTCTCCTGGATATTCAGGTACGTCGCCCCCGGGACCGCTGACGGCTCCATCGACACCGCCCTCTACTGGGACTACCTGGCTGGCGCTCCCCTCGTCACCATGCGGGACTGCACTCCCACCACCGACGACGAGGACGACCGACCGACGCCATCGTGCGGTAACGGATGAACGGATGGGGCGGTGGTCGCCCCCTGCCCCGCTTCCATGAGACGAACAGCGAGGACGCATGATCCGCCGCCTCTCCTCGGGGACCACCAACCCCGATGACATCCATCCGGAGCTCACCGCGCACCAACGGGACATGGTCAGCCGCTGCCCCTACCTCGGCCCCTCCGTCGAGAAGGGGCTGACGCTCTGGAGCGCAGTGGAGGCTGGCCCCGGCGACGAGGCGGGCCTGTTCGCGGTCCTCGTCGAAAGCGCCGAACTGCTTCGCCGGGACCGCAGGGAAGTCGGCCCCCTGGCCTGTCGGAACATCGCGGTCCTCGGCCCCAGCGACGAGGGACGCGCGCGACAGCTGATGCAGTGGCCCGCCTGGCTGGCCCGCAACCTGTACGCGCCGGTTCAGCTCATGGTCGGGCGCTTCTGGACCGGTGTCCGGCTCACCGACAGCAAGGGGGAAGCGATGATGCCGCCCCCGGTCTCGTTCTTCTCCCTGCGCAACGCGATCCCGAGCAAGGAGGGGACGTTCCTCGCAGCGAAGGTTCCGGAGATCCTTGACGTGCTCGCGGCCGGGCCTGGCGATGACGGGCGGAACGTGTTCACCGAGCCCCTCGGCCGCGCCGTTCCCACGACCGACGCGGCCTCGGTCTACGCAGACCTGGTCCGGCGCTTCCCCGTTACCAGCACCGTCTGAACGGATGGAGGAGCGTCAGTGTTCTCGTGCTGGCTGGACGATCGGGCCGAACTCCGCCCTCTGGAGCCGTGGAACGCCGTCGAACTGCTGGGCTGTGTGGACTCCGCACGCGAGCATCTGAGCGCATGGACACACCTGGCGCACAGGGTGGTCGTTCGGCCCCCGAGATGTTCTGCGGGCAGGGCGAGATGGCCGCTGGCCGCCGAAACCACTGACAGTAACCGCGCGGCGGGCTACTGTCGGTGACAGGCCCCCTCACCCTTGTGGAGGACACCGTGGGACGACACGTCGATCCCGACAAAACCACCGATGGCGGTAGCGGAGGCAGCGCCGCAGGTGACGGCAAGGACCCCAACAAACACGGGGCCGAACCCATCCTGCCCCAGTCCGGTGACGGTAAGGACCCCAAGCGGTGACCACGCCCCCCGGCGCCCGGCTGGCCCGCGCGCTCACCATCGCGGGTCAGGTCATCGATCCCCGGTGGCATCGTGCGATCCTCGCTGTGGACCGGGCCCAGTTCGTCCCCGACACCGTGTGGGTCACCTCGACCGACCACCCCGGCTACTACGTACCGGTCACACGCGACGACCCCGACCACACCCGTTGGGCGCATGAGGACTACGCGCTTGCGACCCAGGTAGACGACGGCGACTCTGCCGGGGGCCCGGACGGGGAACCCGGGTGGGGCAGGTTGCGTACCTCCAGCCTCAGCCAACCCTCGCTCGTGGTCGCGATGCTCCAACAGCTCGACGCGGTCGATGGGCACCGGGTGTTGGAGATCGGGACGGGCACGGGGTACAACACGGCGTTGCTGTGTCACGCGCTCGGGGAGAAGGCGGTGGTGTCCGCGGAGATCGACAAGGAGCTGGCCAGGGTCGCGGTCGACAACCTCGCGCGGGCCGGGTACGCGCCGATGGTGTTGGACACCGATGGGTCGGGCCCCCTGGAGACGGGTGTCGGCGCGGATATGTACCACCGGCTGCTCTCCACGGTCGCGGCCCGCGGGCGGATACCCCACGCGTGGGTTCGGCAGGTGTGGCCGGGCGGGGTGATCGTGACCCCGTTCGAGGTGGGGAACGTGCCGGGGGTGCTGGTGCGCCTGGTCGTGCAGGAGAACGGCACGGCGACGGGCCGGATCGTGGACGACGCCGCTTTCATGGTGCTGCGCTCACAGCGCCCCGACCCCCGTCGGGTCCGGGAGCTGGTGGACGAGGAAGCTCCCGGGGTGCGGGCCGGGAGTACCGACGTGAACCCGCGTCTGGTCGCCTACCGCGACCAGGGGTGGCAGCTCGTCCTAGGTCACCTGGCACCGGACCTGAGGTATGCCGTGTACGAGGCCGCCGAGGACCGCCCCGAGTGGGCGGGTGAGGCCAGCGTGTAC
Source organism: Nocardiopsis sp. CNS-639 (assembly GCF_000381685.1). Lineage (NCBI taxonomy): Bacteria > Bacillati > Actinomycetota > Actinomycetes > Streptosporangiales > Nocardiopsidaceae > Nocardiopsis > Nocardiopsis sp. CNS-639. The sequence continues at coordinate 429,875 of NZ_KB906858.1, read as the reverse complement.
GTCGCCACCCCGGACGGGTCGTGGGCGCTCGGAGAATATGTTCCGGCCGGTGGCCCCTACAGCACGAAGCGGGCCGGGCCCCGGGACCTGTGGGCGGAGATCGGCGCCGCGTGGGAGGAGTGGACGCGGTGGGGGAAGCCGGGCCGGGATCAGCTCGGCGTGACCGTGGACCAGGAGGGAACGCGGCTGCGACCGAGCTTCAAAGAAGCCCTTCACTTCTAGTTCCCGCGAACATTGGCGCAAACGAACAGCCGGTCACAATCCGGACGCGCACCTGACAAAAGAAGAAACCCGCCTTACTCTGTCGGTAGCGCCACCACAGGAAGAACGGGGCTTTTCATGAATGAAATTACCAGTATCGGGCGCCGTCTAAGGGCCCGCCGCCTGGAACTGGGATGGACCCAAGAAGAGCTTGCTGAACGCTCCGGCCTGTCATCCAAGACCGTGGGACAGCTCGAAAGGGCCGCGAAGCTGAACTTCGCCTGGGTGACGATCGTCCGTCTGGCCCAAGCGATGGACCTGGACCCGTCCGAGGTCAATGGCAAGCGCAACCGGGTCTCCCCCATCAGCGACAGCGGCGGCGTGCTCGCCGTCCGCAACGCCGTGTACGATCCTGCTTACCTTCCTGGGCGCCCCTCGGAGACCACTGGGGAACCCTCCACCGTGGTCGAGCTGCAAGAGGGCCTCGAACGCGCCTACGGGGCGTACTTCAGCGGCGAATTCGCTGTTCTGGCCGCTGAACTACCCGACCTGCTGGCCCGGTGCCGAGCCACCCAAACCCACCTGGGACGGCACGAGGTAGCCGGGGTGTACTCGCACGTGTGGCAGCTCGCCGCGTGCTTGCTCACCCAGACCGGCAAGGTCGACGCAGCTCTGGCCGCCACCGAACGCGCCATCGCCACCGCCCAAGACGACCGTGACGAGTGGCGCAGCTCCACCATGTACGGCACCTACTCCTGGGTGCTGCTGCACGCGGGCCGCCACGAAGACGGCGAGAAGCTTGCTGTCCAGATAGCCGACACCATCCGCCCGGAGCTGGCGCCCGGGGTGGACCCGCGGCGCCTGGTGGCGTGGGGCGGCCTGATGCTTCATGCCGCTGTGCTGGCCGGGGGCGCGGGGCGCGCAGACGAGGCCGACGAGTACTTGGCCTACGCGCGTGCCGGAGCCGGACTACTCGAAGAGGACCGCCACGACTACTGGGTGTCCTTCGGACCATCACACGTGGGAGTGCAGACCGCGCACATCAACACGGGCCTCCAGCGGCCGGAGAAAGCCCTGCGCGCCGACAGGGCCGTGCGCTCCCAGGACTTGTTCGCCGTCCAGCAGGCCCGGCATCTGCTGAACGTTTCAGCGGCGCTACGGGTTCGTGGTCGTCGGGAGCAGGCGGAGGTAGCGGCCGGGCAAGCTGTACGCATCGGTGGCCGCGAATGGTTCCGTCAGCAACGGTTCGGAGCGACGTTGGTTTCACTTCTGGAACAGGACGCAACGCGCACTTCGAACACTTTGCGTGGTTTGCGGGGGATCATCGGAGAATCCACGGGGGCCGCAGTGTGACCGTGTAATTGCAGGTCCAAAGAGCGACCGGAACGATCGTTCCGGTCGCTCTTTGTGTTTTCTTCGACTTCGGAACTCTCGCGCCTGGTCATCCTTTATCCCCGCCCGTAATTTTGTATCCATCCCCACACCAGGAGGACACATGACATTAGGAGTGCGGATCAAGCGTTCTGACACCGAGAGCTTGCACGGCCCCTGGGATGACGAGGTGCCCGATCCAGACGCCGATGCCCTCGCCGAACTCCGCGACGAGTTCGGTGACACCTGGCGCATCTGGCGGTCGGTGACCGCTCAACAGGTTCCTGGGAATTGGCATGCACACCGCCTGAGCGCCACGAACGGTTCACGTTCCGTGACAGCCACCACTGCCCACGGACTTCGCACAACGCTTGAGCTGTCCTGCTCCAGCGGCCCGCACTTCCCGTCCTGAACCAGCCGAGAACTAGCACTGTCCCGCCCGTCTCCGCAGAGGGGCGAGGCAGCCCCATACCCAGGCACGAATAAGCCCCGGCGGTCGAAGTGGAGAGCGACCGCCGAGGCAGAGTGCCCCACCCCGAAAGCACCGAGGTGAGACATGAACAAGCCTATCGTCCAGGCCCCGACGCTTCCACGCCGACTGTGCGGAACCGCCACCAAATCAGGCATTCTGCTCGGCCCCGAACTCGGCCACGTCAAGATCGCCCGCCGCTGGGCCACCCAAGCCACCCGCTCCCGCCCCAGCCTGGCCGAACCCGTGAGCATCACCGTGTCCGAGCTGGTCACGAACACCCTGCGCCACTCGGCCTCCGGGCTCCCCGGCGGCACCATCCGCGTGGAGATCGAACGCACCCCGCGCCACCTCGAACTCCGCGTCACCGACAACGGCCCCCGCCCCGGAGACGAACCCAGCTTCCCGGCCGTGCCCGACCCCGAACCCCTGCGCCCCAGCGGCAACGGGCTGCGTCTGGTCGAGGCCCTGTGCTCCTACTGGGACTGGAAGCAGCACTCGTGCGGCGCGATCACGGTCCGCGCCGTCTTCCCCTGGTGACCCACGCGCCCCTGTGAGCGCTCAGCTCTCCATGCTCCGCACCACCCGATCTGTCCCCCGGGCTGGCGCGGACGGGCCGATGCGGAAGGCACCGGCCCGAAGCCCCGCCCTCCCCTTCCCCGGGAGGGCGGGGCCACCCCACCAACCACAGAGCACAGAGCACGAACATCGAACACGGAAAGCCCCTCATGCCCGACTACAGCTACCTCCTCGACGGCCGCCCCGACGTCCTCACACCCAGCGAAGTCGCCCAACTGTTCAACATCCGCCCCCGCAGCCTCCACCGAGGCGAATGGGACAACGTCCTCAAACCCTTCCGCACCCCCGGCGGAGCACGCCGCTACCCCAAAGAACACATCGCCACCCTCCTCAACCAGCCCGACCCCCCGACCTCTCCCTGAGCTGGTACGGCACTGGTGGCCCTGGTGGCGCTGGTACGGCGGCGAAGGGTGCCCGCCCCGCCCAGGCGGGCACCTCAGCCGAGCACGGCCCGCCCCGCGCGCAGCGCCGCGCACGTCTCGGGGTAGTCGAACAGCTCCCCTTCGAGGAGTTCCAGGACGCGGGCCACCCCCACCGCCGGAACCCCGCGCACCTCCAGCACACCTCGGGTCCAGGCCAGGAAACGGGTGAAGACCGCACCGTCGCCCACGTACAGCGACGTCAGCAGGAAGTCGATGATGTGCCCCAGGTCCTCGACCGTCCGGTCCAGGTCCGCGCCCTCCAGGCTGGCGCCCCGGGCCTCGTAGAGGGCTCGCGCGTGCTCCACACCGGTCCGCACCAGGTCGCGGCGGCGCTGCACCAGGCTCGCGTACTCGGCGGCCGGGGTCAGCGCCTCCTCCCTGGGCCGCAGGGACGACAACGGCATGCGCCGCTCCAACAGATCGGCGGCGGAGCGGGCGTCGGCCGCCCACAGGCTCGCGCCCAGCCGGAGCGCGAGGGAGGAGTCCGGCCCGAAGCCGCGCCCCCCGGCGATGACGGGCACCCCGGTGCGCGCGGCGGCAGTGATCATGGCGTGGGCGTTGACCAGGTGCGAGGGCAGGGAACAGCTCAGCGCCACCACGTCGGGCGCGGTCTCCTGAAGGTGCAGGGTCAGGTGGTGGGCGGGCACGCTCGCCCCGAGGAAGGTGACCCTCCAGCCGCGCAGACGCAGCACGTCCCCCAGCAGCCGCGCGGGCAGGCCGTGCCACTCCCCCTCGACGCAGGCCACCACCACCGAACCCAGGGGGCGTTCCCCGGCCACACGCGCCAGGCCGTGTTCGAGGACCAGGCCCAGGGCGAGTTCACCGATGTGGGTGGCGGCGTGCTCCCGGGCCACCGAGAGTTCGTTGGCCTGCCACATCATGCCCACGCGCATCTGGGACACCGCGATCACGTCCAGGACCAGTGACTCGTGGTCGACTCCGGCCGCCAGCGCCTCCCGCACCACGGCCAGGGCCCCCGCGTCGTCGAGGTCGCGTACGCGCGCGAAGAAGTCGTCGGCGACGACAGCGGGCGACACGGGCGCGACCGCGTCCGGCAGGACGTCATGGTCAGCGGTCACCGGCGACGCCTCCCCGACTGGCGCGGGCCTGCACGGTGAGCACCGTGATGTCGTCGTGCTCCCCTCCGTCGAGCCAGTCCCCGACCACCTGGACGATCCGGTCCGAGACGGCCGGGGCGGGCATGCCCCCGCACTCGGAGAGCAGCCGGGCCAGGCGTTCCTCGCCGAGCATCTCCCCGCCCAGCAGGGGGTTGCGCGCCTCGGTGACCCCGTCGCTGAAGACCACCATCGTCTCGCCCGGGGCCAGGGTGAACTCCGTCTCCCGGAAGACGGCCTCCTCCACCGCGCCCACGAACAGGCCCCCGATGGACACCTCCCGGACGGTGCCGTCCACGCCCACGACGAGCGGGGGCGGATGGCCTCCCCCGGCGGCGCGGATGCGCAGCCCGCCGTCGGGCAGGGGGCTGGCGAGCCCGAGGATCACCGTGCTGAACTTCTCGGGGTCGGTGCGCAGCAGCAGGACGTTGAGCAGTTCCAGGAGCCGCCGGGGGTCCTGTTCGACCAGCCGCAGCGCCTCCAGGGACTGGCGGATCATCCCGGTCAGGAGGGCGGCGTCGTTGCCCTTGCCGCACACGTCCCCGAAGGAGAAGTCGAAGCCCTCCTCCAGTTCGTTGACCTGGTAGAAGTCGCCGCCGATGCGCTCGGCCTCGACGGCGGAACGGAAGGCCGCGCCGAGCAAGGCGTGCGCGACGCCGGGCAGGGGCGCGGGGACCAGCGCGGCCTTGAGGGTGGAGGCGGTGCGGGCCTGGTACTGGTACATGTGGGCGGCGCCCAGGGCGGAGCCCACGCGTTCGGCGTACTCGGTGAGCGCCTCGGTGTCCGCCGCGTCGAAGTGCCCGTGGGCGCGGTGGAACAGCAGCGCTCCCGCGGTTCCGGACAGGCCGGGAACGGCCACGGCGCGCAGCGCGCCCCGGGCGCCGCCGTACCCGGCCAGTTCCAGGAGGAGCTTCTCGACGGGGTCGCCGGGGGTGGGCTCGGCCACCGTTCGCGCCCCGTCCACGACCTCGTTCAGCCAGGCGGCGCCGTCCACCGTGCCGCGGTCCCAGGCGCCCTCACCGGTTCCGACTCGGCGGCGACCGCCCTCGGAGGTGAACGCCGCGGTCCAGCGCACCGAGCCGTCGGGCTGGGTGAGGAAGAGCGCGCACATCTGGGCCGCCTCCGGTACCGGGAAGCGCACCGCCTGCTCCACGAGGCGGACCGGGTGCAGGATGTTGCCCAGCTCGCGGGCGGCGCGGCGGAGTCTGGCGACCGCGGCGGGCGCCGGGAGCGCACCGGCCCGTCGTCCGCCGACCGGCCCGGCCCCGTCGCCCTCCAGCGGAGCGCGGTCGCTGGTCCCCGAAGCAAGCACTGGTGTTCCACTCCCCACGCGTCGCGGCGCACGGCCCGTGCCGGGCCGTGCGGGCGGCTCCGCCGTGCGCGATCGCGCACGCGCGGTGCACGCGCGGGCGTGGGCGGCGCAGACGGGTGCCGCGGGGCGTCGGACCACCGCTGGCGCAGAGAGCGCGCAGGGGGATGCAAGGGCTACCCGCAGCGGGGAGACGACGCCCGGTATGCCACGCTACCCGCCATACTCTGCGGACACACGGTCCGGGAAGCGAAAGTTGCCGTCCGACAAAATTTCAGTGCCGTGTGTTATCGTGCGGGCCGGCAGCCCCGACGCCGGCCCGGCTCCGGCGAGGTCGGCAGGCCTCCGGGTTCGCCCCTGATCCGCCCCTGGTGAGGGGAGAAGACGCCTGCCGACCCGCACCGCACGGGGCCCTACCCGCTGTTCCTCACTCCCGGGTGGTACCGAGCGCCATGTAGTCGTACATGGAGTAGCCCGAGTGGTAGTACACGTTGGTCAGGTTCGGCGGCCGGTAGAGCACCGTGCGCTCGAACACCGCGGGCAGGATCGCCGCCTGCTCCATCGCCCGCCGGTCGATCCGGGTGTAGATCGAGGCGCGCTCCTCGGGGTCCCGCACGGTGATGACCTCGTCGAACCAGCCGTTGATCCGCTCGTCGTCCAGCTCCGAGATGTTGGCGTTGCCCGCGTCCTGGATGGCGTCGCCGTCCAGGATCTTGCTCATGAAGCCGTAGCCGCTCGCCCAGTCCGGGGCCCACCCGTACACGGTCAGGCCCAGGTCGTTGTCCTCCACGAAGGACGGCGACCCGGCCTGGGTGTTGGTGTAGGTGTCCGAGGGGTACTGCTTGATCCGCGTCTCGATGCCCACCCTGGCCAGGGCCTGCTGGAGCGCCTCGGCGGTGCTCACCTCGGAGGGCCGGTCGGCCCGGACGCCGATGGAGGTGGAGAACCCGTCGGGCTCGCCGCACTCCTCCAGCTTCTGCCGGGCCTTGTCCAGGTCGCCCTGGTTGCCCTGGGAGGGGTACAGGTCGATGCCGGGATCGGCCCCCGGCAGCGACGCGGGCATGATCTGGGTGGCGATGTCGCCGCCGGTGTCACCGCCCCAGGCCCGCTGGAGGGCGTCGCGGTCGGCCGCGTACATGACCGCCTCACGGCAGGCCAGGTCGTCCAGGGGTTCCAGGACGGTGCTGATGTTGACGTAGCGCAGCGTGTTGCTCTGCGGGTTGTCCACGCTGTTCTTGCGCGCCTCGTCGGTGAGCAGGGTGCCCCGCATGGCGGGTCCCACCCCGGCCCCGGCCAGGTCCACGTCCAGGTCGCCGCTGGCCAGGCGCTGGTCGATCTCGTTCTGGTCCACTCCCAGCTGCACCTCGACCCGGTCCGGCAGCGCCTCGCGGGTCGGGTCGGTGGCGGGGTCCCACTGGTCGTTGCGCACCAGGTTCAGGGAGACGCCGGGCCGGTACTCGCCGTCGAACTTGTACGGCCCGGAGGAGACGACGCGGCTCTGGTACTGCTCGCCGCGGTCGGCCTCGGGCGGGACCGGCGCGGTCTGCGGCTGGATGAGCAGGTACGGGAACTCGGCGAAGGGGTCCTTGAGGTGGAAGACCAGGGTGTGGTCGTCGGGGGTCTCGATCCCGTCGAACCCGGCCAGCGGGTCGTTCTCGTCGGCGTAGGGGCCCTCGTAGTCGTCGCTGTCGGCCAGCAGGTCCTGGAAGTACTTGGGGCCGTTGGGCAGGGCCTGGGCGCCGAAGTTGCTGCGCGCGATGGCGTACTCGATGTCGGGCGCGGTGATCTCGGAGCCGTCCTCGTAGCGCAGCCCCTGCTTGATGGGGACCGTCCACTCGGTGAGGTCCTCGTTGGGCCGGGGCATCTCCGCGGCCAGGTCGGGTTGGAGTTCGGTGCCCTCCGCGCCGGGCGCCCCGACGTAGGTGAGCAGGGTGCGCGCGTAGTAGCGGCTGAAGTTCCAGCTGAACGCGTAGTAGGTGTTGCCTGGGTCGGGTGAGTCGAAGTCCGAGGAGATGGCGTAGCGCAGGGTGCCGCCGGTCTGGTCGGAGGGGTTGACCACCTCGGTCTCGCCCTGGTTGAACTCGGCGTCGACCGGGCCGCCTCCGCCCCCGCCTCCGCCGTCCGCGCCCCCGCAGGCGGCCAGCAGCAGCGCCGCGGCCGTGCCCGCGGCCAGGGACGCGCTCGCCCGGCGGCGTCCGCGGCGCCGCGAGGGCGCCGCGCCTGTGTGGTGGTCGGTGGTCAAGCTTGCCTCCTGGTCGGATTGGCTGGCGGGGGCCGGTGCCCGGCCCGGGACACGCGACGGGTGCGGCCCGTCAGTCGGAGGAGCGGGGGTCGAAGGCGTCGCGCAGCCCGTCGCCGAAGAGGTTGAAGGCCAGGACGGTGACGAAGATGGCCAGCCCCGGGATGAGCACGAAGTGCGGTGCGATGGTGTAGAAGCGCAGGGCGTTGTCGAGCATGCCGCCCCAGGTGGCCATGGGCGGGTTGATGCCCACCCCCAGGAAGCTCAGGGCCGCCTCGAACAGGATGTTGGTGGGGATGAGCAGCGTGGAGTAGACCAGGATCGGCGTGACGAGGTTGGGCAGGATCTCGCGGAAGACGATGTGGGCGCTGCCCGCGCCGAGGCTGCGTGAGGCCTCCACGAACTCGCGCTCCCGGAGGGTCAGGGTCTGTCCGCGCACGATGCGGCCGATGTAGGGCCAGTTGAAGAACCCGATGATGAAGACCAGCACGCCGATGCGCAGGCCGTTGCCGCTCAGGCCGAAGGAGCCGTCGGGGATGACGCCGACCAGGGCGATGGCGAAGAGCAGCAGCGGGAAGGCCAGGAAGATGTCCATGGCCCGGCTGATGACGGTGTCGACCCAGCCGCCGAAGTACCCGGCGACCATGCCCAGGACGGTGCCGATGACCACGCAGACCAGGGTGGCGACCGTGGCGACCAGCAGGGAGGTGCGGGCGCCGTGGACGATGCGGCTGAACAGGTCGCGCCCGTTGACGGGTTCCACGCCGAGCAGGTGGTCGGTGCTGATGCCGCCCCAGGGGTCGAGCCCCTGGGAGGGGTCGGCGGGGTCGCGCAGGACGCCGCCGGTGAGCGGGTCGATCAGCTCCTGGTTGAACTGGTTGGGCGGGTAGCCGAACCAGGAGGTGAGCAGGGGCGCGAAGACCGCGACCAGGATGAGCAGGATGACGACGACGCCCCCGGCCATGCCGAGGCGGTCCCTGCGGAAGCGCCGCCAGGCGATCTGGCGCAGGGACCTGTTCGCCGACCCGCGTCCTCCGGCGGCCGCCGCCTCGGGGTCGGCGTGCTGGGAGGACTCGGGCGCGTCCATCGGCACGGACATGTGCACCCCTGCCAGTTGACATGACTTTTCGTAGCTGTGGGAACACGAAGAGTTTGCACGAGCGGCGCGGGGGTTTCCAGCCTCCGCGCCGGTGTCCCCGCGCGGTGTCGGGCGAAGCCGGAGGCCGGGGACGCGGTGGCTCCGCCGGGTTCGGCGCGTGTCCCCGACACAGGACGGCCGTTCGCGGAACCGTACCGCCCCAGCGGTGAGAAGTCGCGTGCCCTCGCGGGTTCCGGCACGTACCGGGCGTGCCAGAACCCGGCCGTGACCGGGGCACCGGAACGGTTCGCCGTTCCCGGGCCGCGCGCGAGGCGGCGGCCCGGGAACGGCCGGAAGGGCTACACGGGTCCGGCCGTGTCCTGCCCGGCCACGGCACCGTCGGCCAGCCGCAGCTCCGACCAGGCCCAGTTGCGGCGCAGCCACCGGTCGTGCGAGGCCACCACCACCGCGCCCGGCGCGGTGCCCAGCGCCTCCTCCAGCTCCTCGGCCAGCGCCAGGGACAGGTGGTTGGTCGGCTCGTCCAGCAGCAGCACGTCCGGGGCGTGTCCCACCAGCATCGCCAGTGCCAGGCGTCGCCGCTGTCCCACGCTGAGTCTGCCCACCGGCCGGTCCAGGTCGCGCGGTGCGACCAGGCCCAGGTCGGTCAGGCGGGGAGCGCCGGGCAGGGTTCCGTTCAGCCCGTCATAGAGCGAACGCGGGGTCCGCTCGGGATCGGGGAAGACCACGTCCTGTTCCAGCAGGGCGACCGCCGCCCCGCGCCGCCACAGCACCTGGCCCGACGCCGGGCGCAGCCGGTGCCCCAGGGCGTACAGCAGCGTGGACTTGCCCGCGCCGTTGGGCCCGGTGACCAGCAGACGCCCGTCCGAGGGCACGTCCAGGCGGTCCAGGCGCAACCGGCCCGGCACGACCAGGTCGCGCACGGTGATCGCGTGGCCGTCGGCCGTGCCCGGGTCGCGGGTCAGCGAGGCGCTGAACTCCAACGGCCTGGGCGGTTTGCGCACCTGGTCGCGCTCCAGCTCCTCCAGCCTGTTCCGGGCGTTGCGCACCCGGCGCGAGACCTGCTTGTCCACGCGCCCGCCCAGGAAGTCGTAGCCCATCTTGTCGTTGTCCCTCGGGGCGCGGTTGTGCGAGACCTGCCGGGAGGTGGTGCGCACCGACTCGCGCAGGCCCTTGAGGGCGTCCTGCTCGTCGCGGTAGCGCTGCTCCCAGCGTTCGCGTTCCAGCTGTTTCTCCCTGAGGTAGAAGGAGTAGGCGCCGCCGTAGTAGGCGGGACCGTCCACGGCCGGGTCCAGGTCGAGCAGGCCGGTGCACACCGCGTCCAGGAACACCCTGTCGTGGCTGGCCAGCACCACCACTCCCGGCAGGCCGCGCAGGTACCCCTCCAGGAACTCCAGCGCCTGGTCGTCGAGGTGGTTGGTGGGCTCGTCCAGCAGCAGGGCGCGCGGGCGGCGGATGAGCAGGGCCGCCAGGCCCAGGCGTCCGCGCTGGCCGCCCGACATCCGCCCCACCGGCCGGTCCGGGCCGATGCCGTCCAGGCCCAGTCCCGCGACCACCAGTTCGGCCCGGCGTTCGGCGTCCCACACCTCCAGCAGTTCGGCCTCGGCCAGGGCCTCGGAGTACTCCCGCAGGGCTTCGGCGTCCTCGGGCGAGCCGTCCAGCGCGGCCGCGCTCGCGGTCAGCCGCCGCTCCACCCGCCGGGCCGGTTCGAGGGCCTGGGCGATCACCCGGGCCAGGGTCGTGTCCGGGGCGTGGGGCAGCTCCTGGTACAGGAATCCGGTGTCGGCGGGGCGTTCCACCCGCCCGGCGTCGGGTTCCTCCTCCCCGGCCAGCAGCCGAAGGAGGGTGGACTTGCCCGAGCCGTTCTCCCCCACCAGGCCGAGCCGCTGGCCGGGGGCGACGTCGACGTCCACGCCGTCGAACACCACGTGGTCGCCGTAGGCCCTGGCGAGGTCGCGGGCGCGCAGCAGGGGCGGGCCGGTCTGGGCGGTATGCGGTGCGGAGGCGGCGCCGGTCGTGTTGCCGAGGGTCATAGGGGTGGTCCACCCTTCGTTTCGGGGTGGGCCTCAATGCGCGGGACCGGTGCTCCTGCACGGCGCGGTCCGGGGACGACACGGAGGTCGTCGACATCGAGACCGCACCGGGGACAGTGCCAGTACACGCCGAGCGGGGATCCGGCTCCAGCCACGGTGGGCGAGCCCCGCGCGCTCGGCGGTCGTCGGTCTCGATGTCACATGCGCATGTTGAGCCCAGGCTAACCGGCCGGGGCGGCGCGGGCAACGGAATTAATCCGGTGTCCGTACGCGCGTGGACCGGGGCTCGGGGGCGTGCACACCCACCGGCCCCACCACGTGTCCCGCCACGTGCGCGGGCCGGGCGAGGTCGTGGTCGGTGACGCCCTGATCGGCCTGATCCCGCCACACGCGCGCGGGCCGGGCCCCAAGCGCCCGACACTTCCCAGCTCCGCGACGGACTCCGCGGCGCGATGCGTCCGGAAGCCTCTCTCTCCTCACGGCCCCCGCGCGCCGCAGGTGTCGGCCGTCGCGCGGACCGGCCCCGGCCCGTCCCGGAGGGACACGGGGTTCCTCCGGGGCGGGCGGGGCGAGGGGTCAGGCCGCGGCGCGGGCGCCGTCGAGGAAGAGCCCGACCAGGGTGTCGGCGGCCTGCTCGGGATCACCCATCATGTCCACGGCGCGGGCCAGGTGCAGGAAGGCGTTGCACAGCACGGCCGGGTCCCGGTCGGCGACCTCGCCCTCGGCCACGGCCGCACGGAAACGCGCGGTCATGGGGTCGAGCAGGGTGGAGACGTAGGCGTCGCGCAGTTCCTTCTGCACGTCCTCTTCGAGCTGGCCGAGCGAGTCGAACAGGTGCTGCTCGAAGGAGGTGGTGGCCCCGGTCGGGTCGGCCACGGCGGTGGTGACGACCGCGCGCAGCTGCTCGGCGAGCCCGCCGGGGGTGTCCAGGGCCAGGGCGAGTTGTTCGCCGCGCCGGGTGATGAAGTCCAGGGCGACGAGCTTGTGCAGGGTCTCCTTGCCTCCGGGGAAGTGGTGGTACAGGGACGGCTTGCGCACGCCGACCTCGCGGGCGACGGCCTCCAGGGAGGCGCCGCGGTAGCCGTGCGCGGCGAAGTGCGCGGCGTAGACGTTCATGGCGCGGACTCGGGTGTCGGTGGTCATGGAAGACGACCTCTCGTGTGGTGGGGTGGACGCGGGCGGGGGACCCGCCCACGCACATCACCCTACCTACCGTTAGGTAGGGAAGCAAATCACGCCTGTCCCCCGCTCAACGGGCACCGGTTCGCCCGGTGCCGTGCGGGCGCGAAGGCCCGTTTCCCGTCCCGAGGGGGCTCCCCGGCCTGCCCGAATCGGCCGGGAGTGAGGCAGCGTCCTTCCCCTGCTCGCCGGACGCGCTGGCGGTCTCGCCATCTCAGCCCCGCCCGCTTCCGAGGGCGCGGGACCCCTCAGAAGGAGGAGGCGGCGGGTCAGGTGGCGGTGCGACCGGCGGGGTCCGCCGGTCGCACCGCCACCGCCGTGGTCAGTCCCTGCCGCGCATGGAACGGTAGCGCCGCACCAGGGAGGTGGTGGAGGCGTCCAGCCCGGACACGTCGGCGCCCTCGGTGAGGGCGGGCTCGACCCGCTTGGCCAGCACCTTGCCCAGCTGCACACCCCACTGGTCGAAGGAGTTGATGTTCCACACCGCGCCCTGGACGAACACCTTGTGCTCGTAGAGGGCGACCAGCTGCCCGAGCACCGACGGGCTGAGCCGGTCGGCGAGGATGGTCGTCGTGGGCCGGTTGCCCTCGAAGGTCCGGTGCGGGACCAGGTCGGCGGACACGCCCTCGGCGGCGACCTCCTCCGCGGTGCGGCCGAAGGCCAGCGCCTGCCCCTGGGCGAACAGGTTGGCCATGAGCAGGTCGTGCTGGGGCACCAGGTGCTCGGGCAGGTCGGGGGCCGGGTTGGCGAAGCCGAGGAGGTCGGCGGGCACGAACCGGGTGCCCTGGTGCAGCAGCTGGAAGTAGGCGTGCTGGCCGTTGGTGCCCGGAGTGCCCCACACCACCGGACCGGTCTGCCAGTGGACGGGGCGCCCGTCGCGCTGCACCGACTTGCCGTTGGACTCCATGTCGAGCTGCTGGAGGTAGGCGGGGAACTTGGACATGTGGTGGCTGTAGGGCAGCACCGCGTGGGTCTGGGCGCCGTGGAAGTTGCCGTACCACACGCCGAGCAGGCCCAGCAGGAAGGGCAGGTTGCGCTCGACGGGGGCCGTCGCGAAGTGGGTGTCCATCAGGTGGAACCCGGCGAGCATCTCCCGGAACCGCTCGGGGCCCACCGCCACCATCAGGGACAGGCCGATGGCGGAGTCGTAGGAGTAGCGGCCGCCCACCCAGTCCCAGAACCCGAACATGTTGCGGGTGTCGATGCCGAACTTCGCCACCGCCTCGCCGTTGGTGGAGACGGCGGCGAAGTGCCTGGCGATGGCGCCGTCGTCATCGTCGCCCTTGAGGCCCAGCCCGTCCAGCAGCCAGGTGCGGGCCTCGGTGGCGTTGGTGATGGTCTCGACCGTGGTGAAGGTCTTGGAGGCGACCACGAACAGCGTCGTGGCCGGGTCGGCGTCCACCAGCGCCTCGTGCAGGTCGGTGCCGTCCACGTTGGAGACGAACCGGAACTCCAGCCCGCGGTCGGTGTAGGGGCGCAGCGCCTCGTAGGCCATGGCGGGCCCCAGGTCGGAGCCGCCGATGCCGATGTTGACGATCCGGCGCACCGGCTGGCCGGTGTGGCCCAGCCACTCCCGGGCGCGGATCCGGTCGGCGAACTCCGCCATCCGGTCCAGGACCTCCTGGACCTCGGGGACGACATCGCGGCCGTCGGTGCTGATCACCTGCCCGCGCGGCGCGCGCAGGGCGGTGTGCAGGACGGCGCGGTCCTCGGTGAGGTTGACGTGCTCGCCGCCCAGCATGGCGTCGCGCAGGTCGGCGACCCGGGTGGCCCCGGCCAGGTCGGCGAGCAGGCGCAGGGTCTCGTCGGTGACGAGGTTCTTGGAGTAGTCCACGTGCAGGTCGCCGACGTCGAGCGTGTACCGTTCGGCCCGGCCGGGGTCGTCGGCGAACAGCTCGCGCAGGTCGGTGGAGCCCCACCGCCCGTGGTGCTCGCGCAGCGCGGTCCACTCGTCCCGCTGGTCCAGGGGAACGCCCGGTCGGGCGCGTTCTCCGGTGTCCTCAGCGCGCGGGAGAGGTGTACTGGCAGACATCCGGCGGCTCCTCGTCGGTCGGCGCTCCGGCGGCACGGCGCGGGTGCTCGGTCCGCGCGCCGCCCGCGGTGCGCGGCTGTGCTTCCGAGGACAAGCCTTTCACGAAAAACCGGGCCCGCGGGGGTTGTCCACAGGCCCGGTCGCGGACTTTCGCGCGCGGCACGGAACCGGTTCCGGCACGCCGCTCAGCGCAGGCCGCTGGCCTCCTCCTCGCGCTCCCGCCGCAGCACGGCCACCTCCGCGCGCAGCGCCCGCAGCTCGGCCAGGATCACGGCCTGTCCCCCGTCGGGGCCGCCGTCGTCGGAGCCCCCGCCCCTCCGGCCCGCGGAGCCGCCGCCACCGCCACCGCCGCCGCTCTCCTCGTCGTCCTTCTCCAGGGCCTCCACGGCCACGGCGATGAACAGGTTGAGCGCCACCAGCGTGGACACCAGCACGAAGACCACGAAGAACACCCACGCCATCGGCTTGTGCTCCATCACGTCCTTGGCGATGGTGCCCCAGCCGTCCGCGGTGGCGATCTGGAACAGGGTGAACAGCGACGCGGGCAGGTCGGCGAAGTACTGCGGCGAGACGTCGGCGAAGAGTTCGGTGGCCATGACCGCCGACACGTACAGCAGCAGTATCACCAGGAACAGGATGGACATCATGCCGGGCAGGGCCCGGAACAGGCCGGTGACGACGTGGCGCAGGGTCGGGATCACCGACAGCAGGCGCAGCACCCGCAGCACGCGCAGGACCCGCAGCACCGAGAAGGGGCCGGAGGCGGGCAGCAGCGCGATGCCGACGATCACCAGGTCGAACCAGCTCCAGGGGTCGCGGAAGAACTCCCGCCGGTGGGCGTACATCCGCATCCCCAGTTCCAGGACGAACAGGGCGAGGATGGTCAGGTCGACGGCGCGCAGGAGGCGGCCGTAGGAGTCCGTCACCCGGGGTGAGGTCTCCGCACCGAGGATGACGGCGTTGACGAGGATGAGGGTGATGACGCAGGCCTGGAACCAGGGGGCGTCGACGATGACTCGAACGCGCTCGCGCACGACAGAGGGGGCTCCGTTCACATATCGGACAGCGCGGCAGAAGCCTACCGTGCGTCACCTCGCCCGGTTTCACACCCGCCTCTCCCCTCGCATCAGCCCCTGGCGTCCTCCGGTCGGAGCGGGCATGATCGGAATGAGGAACCGAGCGTGAGGGGGACGCCGGTGACAGAGTCAACCGAGGGCTTCGACGAGTTCGACACGGGGGCCTGGGACCCCGGCTACGACGACGACGTGGACGCGGACACGGACGTGGGGGCCGCGGACCAGGACTCCGCGGTGGCCGACTTCCTGCGGTACTTCCCGGAGGGCCACCGGATCGAGGAGATCGAGGACCACGACGTCCTGGGCATCGACGCGGAGCTGGGCCAGGAGATCCCCGACCAGGCGCCCGAGGCCGGCGGGGGGCGCCCGCCGACCGCCCGGCGCGAGGACCTGGCGCGGCTGCTGCGGGCCGAGGAGTTCGCCGACAGGGTCCGCGACCGCGGCAGGCGGCCCGGCTGAGCCGAGGGGGCGTCGGCACGGCGGAACGGGGAGGCGCGGCGGAACGGGGAGGCGCGGCGGAACGGCGGCGCTCAGTCGGCCAGGTCCGCGCTGAGCCAGCGCTCCACGCGCAGGACGTGCACGGTCGCGGCGGCCCGGGCGGCGTCGGGGTCGCGTGCCACCAGGGCCTCGTGGATACGCAGGTGGTCCTCGCGCAGCTTGGCGGTGAGCCCGGCCTCCCGGTGCCCCGCCCACACGCGGGCGTGGAAGGTGCGCGAGGACAGGCCGTCGTTGACCGCGGCCAGGGTGGCGTTGCCGGTGCTGGCCACGATGGCCTGGTGGAAGCCCAGGTCGGCGGCGACGGTGTCGGCGCCGGAGGTGTCGTCCCCGCCCTCGATCCGCTCCAGCAGGGCGCCGATGCGGTCGAGGTCCTCGTCGCTGGCGCGCGCGGCGGCCAGGGCGGTGGCGGCGGGTTCGAGCATGCGCCGCACCTGGAGGACCTCCAGGAGGGTGTGCCCCTGGGAGACCTCGGCCAGGACGGAGAAGGTCTCCAGCAGGTCGGCGGGGCGCAGCGCGGTGACGTAGACGCCCGCGCCGTGGCGGGACTCCAGGACGCCGAGCGTGGTCAGGGAGCGGATGGCCTCGCGCATGGAGCTGCGGGACACCCCGAGCTGCGCGGACAGGTCGCGTTCGGTGGGCAGGCGCTCCCCCGGCCCGACCCGCCCGTCGGCGATCATCGCCTTGATCCGGTCGGCGGCGCGCCGGGTGACGGTGGTGCGCCCGGCGTCGGGGTCGCTCACGGAAGATCCCTCCAGTCTGCGCGGTGGCCCGGGCCGTCCGTCGGCCCGACGGGGCCGGGACGGGTGCGGGAGCGGGGCTGGGTTCTCGCGTGACCCACACCACCATGGCCTTCAAGAGATCATACCAATTCTCCACCACCTCGCCCCGCATCGCCACTTTCACCCCTTTCCTTGCCCAGATGCTTCCCGGCGTGCGAAAGTGGTCCGACCACCCCAGGCTCGTGGCGAGCAGTTCCGCCATGGCAGCGCACCGCGTGGGCCGACCCGGCGGGTCCGCACGCGCGCGCCGGTCGGCGGGGCACGAAGGAGGCACATGCGGATCGCGCTGTTCATCACCTGCGTCAACGACACACTGTTCCCCGACACCGGACGGGCGGTCGTGCGCCTCCTGGAGCGCCTGGGGCACGAGGTGGTCTTCCCCGAGGGCCAGACCTGCTGCGGGCAGATGCACTACAACACCGGTTACCGGCGCTCGGCGAGCCGTCTGGCCGTGCGCTTCGTGCGCACCTTCGAGGGCGCCGACGCCGTCGTGGTCCCCTCCGCCTCCTGCGCTGCCATGGTCCGCGACAACTACCCGCGGCTGGGCGCGAGCGGGAGCCGCCTGTCGCGCAAGGTGGCCGACCTCGCCCCGCGCGTGTACGACCTCACCGAGTTCCTGGTGGACGTGCTCGGTGTGACGGACGTGGGCGCCTACTACCCGCACAAGGTGGCCTACCACCCCACCTGCCACGGGCTGCGCATGCTCGGCCTGGGCGACCGCCCCTACCGGCTGCTGCGCGCCGTGCGCGGCCTGGAGCTGGTGGAGCTGCCCGGGGCCACCGAGTGCTGCGGCTTCGGCGGCACCTTCGCGGTCAAGAACGGCGACGTGTCCTCGGCCATGGGCGCGGACAAGGCCCGCCACGCCGTGGAGACCGGCGCCGAGGTGCTGTGCGCGGTGGACAACTCCTGCCTGATGCACATCGGCGGCACCCTGTCCCGGCAGCGGTCGGGGATGAGGGTGGCGCACCTGGCCGAGATCCTGGCCAGCACCGAGAAGGAGGGCGCCCACGGGGTTCTGGAGGGGGCGGAGGCGGATTCCCGTGGGAAGAACCGCGCCGCAGGCATCGATTGGGGCGGTGACGGGTGACGGGCGGGCACGAGCGAATACGCCGAAGGCACCGAAGGTTCCCGTTCTCCGGGCGCCCGAACAAGGAAGACACCGCGCCGCAGGCGTCCGTTGAGGGCGGTAGCCCGTCCCGACGCGCAGCGTCCCCGACGGGCGATGGCGGGCGACGGGTGGGCCGAAGCGAAGCGGAGGTCCAAAGAGACAAGGAGGGCGCATACCGATGAGCGCGACGTTCCTGGGCATCCCGCCCTTTCCCGAGGCCGCCGCGGGCGCGGTCAACGACGCCCGCCTGCGGCACAACCTGCGCAAGGCCACGCACACCATCCGCGACAAGCGCGCCTCCGTCGTCGACGAGCTGCACGAGGACTGGCAGCGCCTGCGGGCGGAGGGCGCCGCGGTCAAGGAGCACACCCTGCGCCACCTGGACCACTACCTGGAACAGCTGGAGGAGTCCGTCCACCGGGCGGGCGGACGGGTGCACTGGGCCTCCGACGCGGCCGAGGCCAACGAGATCGTCACCCGGCTGGTCCGGGACACCGGCGAGACCGACGTGGTCAAGGTCAAGTCGATGGCCACCCAGGAGATCGAACTCAACGACGCCCTCGCCGCCGCCGGGATCACCGCCTACGAGACCGACCTGGCCGAGCTGATCGTGCAGCTGGGCGAGGACCTGCCCTCGCACATCCTGGTGCCCGCCATCCACCTGGGCCGCGCCCAGATCCGCGAGATCTTCCTGGAGCAGATGGCCGAGTGGGGCGTGCCCGCGCCCCGGGGCCTGACCGACGACCCCCGGGCGCTGGCCGAGGCGGCCCGCGTGCACCTGCGCGAACGCTTCCTGCGCACCCGCACCGCGATCTCGGGGGCCAACTTCGCGGTGGCCGACAGCGGCACGCTCGTGGTGCTGGAGTCGGAGGGCAACGGGCGCATGTGCCTGACCCTGCCCCGGACGCTGATCTCCGTGGTCGGCATCGAGAAGATCGTGCCGACCTGGTCGGACCTGGAGGTGTTCCTCCAGTTGCTGCCGCGTTCCTCCACCGGCGAGCGGATGAACCCCTACACCTCCACCTGGACCGGGGTGACGCCGGGCGACGGCCCCCAGGAGTTCCACCTGGTACTGCTGGACAACGGCCGCACCGACGTGCTGGCCGACACCGTGGGCCGCCAGGCGCTGCGCTGCATCCGCTGCTCGGCGTGCCTGAACACCTGCCCGGTCTACGAGCGCACCGGCGGGCACCCCTACGGTTCGGTCTACCCGGGCCCGATCGGCGCGATCCTCACCCCGCAGCTGCGGGGGATGTCCTCGCCGGTGGACGAGGCGCTGCCCTACGCGTCCTCGCTGTGCGGGGCCTGCTACGAGGTGTGCCCGGTGGCCATCGACATCCCCGAGGTGCTGGTGCACCTGCGCGAGGAGGTCGTGGAGCGCTCCGGGCACGCGGGGGAGAAGGCGCTCATGGCGGGCGCCGAGGCGGTGCTGTCCTCCCCGCGGACGCTGGGCGCGGTCCAGCGGGCGGCGGGGCTTGGGCGCCGCGCGGTCCCGCGCCACCTGCCGGGCCCGGCGGGGGCCTGGACCGACACCAGGGACGTGCCCGACGTCCCGGCCGAGTCCTTCCGCCAGTGGTGGGACAGGCGCGGGGGGGAGGGCCGATGAGCAGCCGCGAGCGGATCCTGGCCAGGGTCAGGAGGGCGCTGGCCGACGTGCCCGCCGACGAGTCGCCGGTGCGGGAGCCGGGGCGCGGTTACGCCGACAGCCACGGCGTGGGACCGTCGCTGGAGGTGCTGGAGGACCGGCTGCTGGACTACCGCGCGCTGGTGCGCCGGGTGGGCGCCGACCGCGTGGCCGCCGAGGTGGCCGCCGCGCTGGAGCGCCGGGGGGCGCGGCGGGTGGTCGTCCCCGCGGACGCGCCGCCGGAGTGGTTCACGCACGCCTCCGCCGAGCGGCTGCCCGACTCGCGTGAGGAGCCGCTGGCGGTCGCCGACCTCACCGGCGTGGACGGCGTGGTCACCGGCTGCGCGGTGGCCGTCGCCGAGACCGGCACGATCGTCCTGGACGGCGGGCCGGGCCAGGGGCGCCGGGCCGTCACCCTGGTGCCGGACTACCACCTGTGCGTGGTGCGCGCCGAGCAGGTGGTGGACGGGGTGCCGCAGGCGGTCCGGCTCCTGGACCCGTCGCGCCCGCTCACCTGGATCAGCGGCCCCTCGGCGACCAGCGACATCGAGCTGAACCGGGTGGAGGGGGTGCACGGCCCGCGCACGCTGGAGGTGCTGCTGGTGGACCCGGCGCTCTGAACCCGGTGACGGGGGCGGCCCCGCGGGCGAAGGCGTGGTCCGGTGGACGCGGCCCCGGATCCGGTGGGGAGGGCCGTCCCCGGGGACGCGAGCGCGCTCCGGCGGAATCGGCTTCCCGAACCCGGTCGTCCGGGACCGGGCGGCAGGCGAGGCCGTGGTCCGGTGGGTCCGAAGCCCCGAACCCGCTGGTGGGACGCCACGGGGTAGGGCTGTCCCCACCCCCCTCCTCCGGGACACCCCCGGGGAAGGGGGGTGGAGGTCCCGATGGCGCCGGGCGGGCCGCCCTTCCTAGCGTGGGCGGTGACCACGACGGCACCGAACGACGGGACACCATGCCCCCTTCACCGCACCCCTCCCCCTCCTCGCGCGCGCTCCGGTCCGGTACCGCGCTCGCCGCGCTCGCAGCGCTGGCGCTGCCGCTCTCCCTGGCCGCGTCCGGAACGGCCGCGGCCGACACCGGACCTTCCGGCGCCGCCTCCGCCGACACCCTCCGAGCCGCCCTGCCCGAGCCCACCGGGGACCACCCGGTGGGCAGGACGACCCTGCACCTGGTGGACGGGGAGCGCGAGGACGTGTGGGTGGGCGGGCCCCGCCAGCTGATGGTCACCCTGTGGTACCCGGCGCGTGCGGACTCGGGCCGGCCCGCGCCGTACATGACCGAGGCCGAGTCCGCGGCCATGATCGCGGGGCTGGGGCTGGACCTGCCCGCCGACCTCATGCACAGCGGGGTGCGCACCTCCTCCCGCCTGGACGTGCCTCCCGCGCGCACCCGCGACGGGTTCCCGCTGGTGGTGCTGTCCCCCGGCGCGGGGCACAACCGGATCGAGCTGTCCTCGCTGGCCGAGGACCTGGCCAGCCACGGCTTCGTGGTGGCCGGGGTGGACCACGCCCACGAGGCCGCGCCCGTGGAGTTCCCCGACGGGCTGATCACCGAGTGCACCGGGTGCCAGAGCGGCGAGTGGGCCCTGGGTTCGACCAACCGGGCCGAGGACGTCTCCTTCCTCCTGGACCGGCTCACCGGCCCCGACCCCGCGTGGCGGTGGTCGCGGGTCATCGACGCCTCCCGGATCGGGATGGCCGGGCACTCCTGGGGCGGCACGGCCACCGCCGAGACGCTCCGGGCCGAGGAGCGGGTGGACGCCGGGATCAACCTGGACGGCCCCTACTACCCGCCCGCCGTGGAGGAGGGGCTGGACAAGCCGCTGGCGCTGATCGAGAACGGCCAGGGCAACACCTGGGACGGCGTCGAGCAGATGTGGCCGCGCCTGGAGGGCTGGCGGCAGTGGATCCGCATGGAGGGATCGGGGCACTCCAACAGCATCGACCGGGGCGTGCTGGTGGAGCAGCTCGGCCTGACCGGACTCTTCACCCCCGAGCAGTGGCGGAACCTGTACGGCGACGTCGGCGTCGAGCGCGGCCTGGAGCTGGTGCGCACCTACAGCCTGGCGTTCTTCGACCACCACCTGCGCGGCGGGGACCAGCCCCTGCTGGAGGACCCGGAGGCCTTCCACCCCGAACTGGTCGTGGTCGACCCCGACGAGGGGTAGCCGACGCGGGACGGGCCGCCGGTACCGCCGCAACCGGTCGCGGCGGTGTGCGCGCGCCCGAACGCCCGCGGTCGCCCGCGCGGCCGGTCAGTCCCCCGACCGCCAGGCCGCCAGCAACCGCTCCAGGGCGTCGGGGTCGGCGCGTTCCGGCGCGAACGGCGCCTGGTAGCGGGCCCCGGCGCCGCGCGCGACCCCGCGGGACCGCGGGGCAGGGGCGGGCCGCTCCTCCCGTGCCCGCTCGCCGTCCTCCCCCGCCAGGGGCGCCTGGTAGCGCGCCCCGCGCGGGGCGGGCCCGCGCTTCCTGCGCAGACGCCGCGTCACCGGGACCGGGGCGCGCTCGCGCACCGGCGCGTCGGACCCGGCGCGCTCCCCGGTGGCGGTGAACCACACCGGCAGCTCCTCCAGACCGTGCACGGCCAGGGACGCGCGCCAGCGCAGCTCCTCTGGCTCGACGGCCAGGACCATGCCGCGCAGCCGGTCCACGGCGGTGTCGATGGCGGTGCGCGCCAGTTCGCGGGTGAGGCCGGTGGCGGGGCAGCGGTGCGCGCCCGCGCCCCAGGACAGGTGGGAGCGGTCTCCGGCCCGGGCCATCGCGTCGTCGCCGCGGGCCACCGACGGGTCGGTGTGCGCGGAGGCCAACCCCAGCAGCAGCGGCTCGCCCCTGCGGACGCGGACCCCGGAGAAGCTCAGATCCTCGACCGGGTAGCGCCCGCCGAGCACGCGGATCGGGGAGTCGGTCCACATCACGTAGTCGATGAAGTCCTCGGGGGTGAGGGTGCCGCCCAGGTAGGCGGTCCACACGCCCGGGTCCTCCAGCAGCCGGAGCAGGGCGTTGCCGATCAGGTGGGTGGTGGGCTCGTGCCCGGACTCCCACAGCAGCGTCAGCGCCCCCGCCGCCTCGTCGTCGGTGAGCCCGGCGGGGTGGGCGAGCAGCCAGCCGGCCATGTCCTGTCCGGGGTCGGCGCGTTTGCGCGCGACCAGGCCCGCGAAGTAGGAGCGGACCGCGGTGGCGGCGGGACCGGCCCGGTCGGGTTCGCCGCTCCACAGCCGCGGGGCCAGGTCGGCCAGCAGGCGGCCGTAGGCGTCGGGCAGTCCGAAGAGCTCGTTGAGGACCAGGGCGGGCAGCGGGGCGGCGAACCCGCCGATGAGGTCGGCGGCGCCGTCGGCCGCGACCCGGCCGAGCAGGTGCACGGCGGCGCGTTCGACCACGGGGACCAGACGGGGCGTGTCCACCCTGGCCAGGGTGTCGGCGACGGCCGCGCGCAGCCGCCGGTGCTCCTCGCCGTCGCGGGCCAGGGCGGCGCTGCGGGCGGGCGCGGAGTCCTCGGCGCCCCACGGGCGCGGGTCGGCGGAGAAGAGGGTGTGGTCGCGCAGCGCCTGGAGGTTCTCCCGGTAGCCGAGCAGGAGCCATCCCGGCACGCCCGGGCCCACCTCGACCGGGACCAGGCCGCCGTGGCGGTCGCGCAGCGCGTCCCAGGGCGTGTCGGCGCCGGTGTCCCCGTGCGGGGGGAGGGCGACCGGGCAGCGGGCGCCGCCGGTTCCCGCTGACGGGGGGTCGTCGCGGCCGTCGGTCCCGGTTCCCTGGCGCATGGAGACTCCTCAGTGGCTGCGGATGCGAGGCGACGGTACGCGCCCCGTGTTTCCGCCGTGCTTCGGACAGGAAAGCTCCGCCTTTCCGGACGGGGCACCCGGTGCCACGGAGCGCCAAGGCGGGATTACCGCTCACGGCGCCCAGAGGAGCAGGTGTCGGCGCACCGGTGACGTTCACGCCCCTTCCTCCCGGCCGGGCGCCCCGCTCCGGTGGCGCGTGTCGGACCCGGTTCTCCCCCGCGGTCGAGGAGCGTCTTCGGTCCCTCGCTCCTGCGGGCGCGGCGGGCGAAGGGATGTCCGTGCTTCCCCCGCCGAGGAGTGTCCGGCCCCGCCCCGGCACCGGCTGCGGTGGAGCGCCTTCGGGCCTTCACCCCTGCGGGCGAGGAGGCGAAGGGGTGTCCGTATCTCCCCACGCCGAGGAGTGTCCGGCCCCGCCCCGCCCCGGCAGCGGCAACGGCAACGGCAGCGGCAGCGGTGGCGGTGGCGGTGGCGTACTCCCCCGCGCCGGGGAGTGTCCCCCGCCACCGTCCTGCGGGGCTCGCGCCCGCCCGCCGCGGACCCGCCGGTCGGTAGGATGGCCTGCTGGTCGCACACCAGCGCCGAACGGAGGACCACGTGGGCAAGAAGGGCCGCGGGCGACAGCGCGGCGGGGACCGCCGCACGGCCGGGCAGGGCGCCCAGCCCTGGGCCGGTCCCGCGCCCGGGGACTCCCCCGAGCAGGTCGTCTCGGAGGCGGTCGACGCGCTGGTGCTCAGCCGGGAGGGCGGCGGCGTGGACCTGGCCGCCGCGCGGCTGGCCGACGCCGAGGACCCGGCGCGGGCCGGGGCGGCGGACCGCGCCGTCCGCGACGCCCTCCTGGCGGGGGTGGCCTCGGCGTGGGCGCGCGGGTGGCAGCCCGCCGAGACGGTCCGCCAGGCGGGCCGCGTACTGGACCCGGTGGCGGCGTCGGTGTGCGCCGACGCGGTGACGGCCGACCTCGACCGCCACTCCCCCGACACGGTGGACCCGCGCTGGACCGCGCAGGTGCGCGAACTGGGCGCCGCCCCGGCCTGGGGCGGCACAGGGGACTACCTGGCGCACGTGGGCGCCGGGCACGGGCTGCTGCGCTTCGAGGCGGTGGAGACGGCTCTGCGGCTGCTGGCCGCGCTGCGCGTGCTGCCGCCGCTGCACCGGCTGTGCCCGCCGCCGGGGGCGTTCCGTCCGCGGCCCGAGGGCTCCGCGCGGACCCCGGAGGCGGTGGACCAGGGCAAGCTGGCCCGCGTGCGCGCGCTGCTGGCCAAGGCCGAGTCCACGGAGTTCCCCAGCGAGGCGGAGGCGCTGAGCGCCCGCGCGCAGGAGCTGATGGCCCGGCACAGCATCGACCGCGCCCTGCTGGCCGAGGAACCCGGGCAGGCGTCGGAGGCCGCCTCGGGGCGGCGGCTGCCGGTGGACGCGCCCTACGACGAGCACAAGGCGGTGCTGCTGCACGAGGTCGCCGAGGCCAACCACTGCCGGGCCGTGTGGGACCGGGAACTGGGGCTGTGCACGGTGATGGGCTTCCCGGGCGACGTGGAGGCGGTGGACCTGATGTTCACATCGCTGCTGGTGCAGGCCGAGACGGCGATGCGGGTCAGTGGTTCGGTGCGCGACCGGTCCGGCAGGGCGGCGGGCAGGGCCTTTCGCGCCTCGTTCATGTCCGCGTTCTCGGTGCGGGTGGGTGAGCGGCTGGTGGAGTCGGCGCGCTCCGCCGAGGAGGCCGCCGCGGCCGAGACCGGGACGGATCTGGTTCCGGTGTTCGCCGCCCGAGAGCGCGAGGTGGAGGCGGCCGTGGCCGAGGCCTTCGGCGAGCTGACCTACTCGCGGGTGCGCGGGCCCGCCAGCGAGGACGGCTGGTACGAGGGCCTGGCGGCGGCCGACGCCGCGTCCCTGGGCGCGCACCGCCGCGTCGCGGACCGCTGAGCCCGCCGCGACACCGCCGGGAGGCCGGTGCCCTCGGTCGGACCGGGCGGCGGAGCGGCTGGGGCGACCGGTGGGACGGTGCGACCGACACGGGAGGACCGGCCCTCCAGGGCGGCTGACGCGACCGGGCGGCCAGCGCCGCAGGACGCACGGCGCGGCCCCGGCGGCCGACGCGGCGAAAACCGGTGGCCGCGCGACCGGACGAACCGGTACAACCGTGGCCATGCGCAAGTACCCGCGGACCCGGCACATCCGGGGCTCCCGCCTCCAGAGGGGCGACCACGACCTGGCGGCCGTGCCCTTCTCCGCGCTGGCCGGACGCCACCTGGTGGTGGAGGAGAAGCTGGACGGCGCCAACGCCGGGATCAGCTTCGGCCCCGGCGGCGAGCTGCGCCTCCAGAGCCGGGGCCACTACCTCACCGGCGGCCCCCGCGAGCGGCACTTCGCCCCGTTCAAGGCCTGGGCGGCGACCGTGGCTCCGCTGCTGCGGCCGCGCCTGGGCGAGCGGTACGTGCTGTACGGGGAGTGGCTGTACGCCAAGCACACCGTGTTCTACGACGCGCTGCCGCATCTTTTCTGCGAGTTCGACGTCCTCGACACCCGCGAGGACGTGTTCCTGTCCACGCCGCGCCGCCGGGAGCTGCTGGAGGGCGTTCCGGTGGTGTCGGTGCCCGTGCTGCACGCCGGTCCGCTGGAGCGGTTGGCGGACCTGACCCGCCTGGTGGGCCCCTCCACCTGCCGCACCCCCGGCTGGCGCGGGGCCCTGGCCGAGGCGGCGGGGGCGGCGGGCGCCGACCCCGGCCGCGCCCTGGCCGAGAGCGACGGCTCCGACCTCATGGAGGGGCTCTACGTCAAGGTCGAGGAGGGCGGCCGCACGGTGGACCGGTACAAGTGGGTGCGCCCGGGGTTCACCTCCGCCGTCCTGGACTCGGGAACGCACTGGCTGGACCGGCCGCTGATAGCGAACGGGCTGGCCGATCCGGAGGTGCTCTATGCGGGTGTTCGCTGAGCTGTGCCCGGCGCCGCCGCGCTGGGACCTGGACTGGGCGCGGGTGCGCGAGGCCCTCCCGTGGGTGCGCGACCTGGCCGGGGTGGAACAGGATCCGGTGCACCACGCCGAGGGGGACGTGGAGACGCACACCCGCATGGCGTGCGAGGCGCTGGCCGAGCTGCCCGCGTGGCGGTCCCGCCCCGCCGCGGAGCGGGAGCGGCTGTTCGCCGCCGTGCTGCTGCACGACGTCGCCAAACCGCTGTGCACCCGCCGGGAGGAGGACGGCCGGGTGACCGCGCACGGCCACTCGCGGCGCGGGGACCTCCTGGCGCGCCGGCTGCTGTGGGAGGCCGCGGCCGAACCCGGGGCCGCCTCCTCGCCGCTGGAGGCGGTGCGCTGGCGCGAGCACGTGGCGGCCCTGGTGCGCCACCACCAGGTGCCGTTCTGGGCGCTGGAGCGCCCGGACCTGCGCCGCATCGCGTTCCGGGTGAGCCTGGTGGCGCGCAACGACGACCTGGTGCTCCTGGCCACCGCCGACATCCTGGGCCGCCGCTGCGGCGACACCGCGGAGGTCCTGGAGAACATCGGGCTGTACGGCGAGTACTGCCGGGAACAGCGGTGCCTGGACCGGCCGAGGGGGTTCCCCTCCGACCACGCCCGGTTCTGGTTCTTCCGCAAGCCCGACCGCGACCCGGACTACGCCGCCCACGACGACACCCGGATGACGGTGACCGTCATGTCGGGGCTGCCGGGTGCGGGCAAGGACACCTGGATCGCGCGCGAGCGGCCGGGCGTGCCGGTGGTGAGCCTGGACGCGCTGCGCGCCGAGCTGGGCGTGCGCCCGACCGCCGACCAGCGGCCGGTGGCGGCGGCCGCGCACGCGCGCGCCCGCGAGCACCTGCGCGCGGGGCGGTCGTTCGTGTGGAACGCCACCAACGTCTCGCGGTCGCTGCGCGACCAGTGCGTGGATCTGGCGGCCGCCTACCGGGCGCGCGTGGAGATCGTCTCGGTCGAGGCCCCGCCCCGGGTGCTGCGGGCCCGCCTGGACCGCAGGCGGGCGCCGGTCCCGGCCGCCGCCGTGGAGCGCCTGGTACGGCGCTGGGAGTGCCCGGACCCGACCGAGGCGCACCGGCTCCTGCGGTGGACCAGCGCCTGAGGCTCCGCCGGGCCGGGAGCCGGAGGCCGGTCGGCGGCCTCCTCGGCCCCGGGCAGCCTCCGTCTGGCGGGGGGCCAAGAGCGAGAATCGGTCGGGGTCTCCTCGGACCCGGACCGTCTCCGCCGGGCAGGGGACGGCCCCGCGGGTGCGAGCGGCCCCGGACCGGCGCTTCGGCGTGCGGAGGCGGCCTCCTCCCCCGCTTCGGACGGCCTTCGCCGGGGGCGAGGGGTGATTTCGGCGTTCTTCCGCGCGGGCCCGCGCCCCGCGGTTAGTCTGATCCCGTTTCAGCGGCTCACGGCACTTCGGGTGGTATGTCAATGACTGAGCGCATCTACTCCGCCGTGCACGCGTGCCTGGACTGGACCGGGACCATCGAGCCCCGGCCCGTCCTGAACACCGACAGCCTGCTCTTCCTGCTGGCCGCCCACCTGGACGCCGGCGCACCCGACACCGGGGACTGGTCCACCGCCGACGTCCACGACATCGCCCGTACCGTCCGCGACTGGGACAGTGTGCCCGACGACCTCAGGGACACCTGGCTGACCTGGTGCGACTTCCTGGTCGACCAGGACCGGTTACTGTCCGCGGAGAGCCCGCGCCGCCTGCGCGCCGCCATCGCCACGGTCGACCTGGCGCCCGGCGGTCCGCCGCCGCCCGAGGACCGGACCGACAGTGCCGCCCTACCGCTCCTGGACCGGCTCGGCGTCGGCGGGGACGGCGTTCCCGAGGCGCTGCCGACGGTCGTCCCGACGGATCCGGCCGTCCTGGACGCGGCGGCGCGCCGGTGCAGCCCCCTGTCCGACGCCGCGCGGCTGGCGGCGTGGACGGGCGGGGGAAGGCCCCTGTGCGCCGAGGGGGACGACGCCCTCACCCCGGACGACACCGCCCGGGCCGCCGCCGACCTGGGGGTCGCGCCCGCGAGGGTGGCCGCGCTGTTCACCGTGGCCAGGGACGCGGGTCTGCTGCGCACCACCTACACCCGGGTTCTGCCGGGCCGGGCGGCGCGGGCCTGGCGGGACGGTGTGCCGGGGGCGGCCGCCGACGCCTGGGCCGACGCCCTGCTGGCCATGACCGACCTGCGCGGGGTCACGGCGTTCCTGCTGCTCACCGACCTGTTCGTGCACGGGGACGCGCGCACGCCCGCGCAGCTGGTGGCCGTGTACGGGCCCGGGATCGCCCTGCGCGGGGAGGACCCGGTGGAACACGTGCGCCAGGTGCTGGAGACGCTGGAGGGCCTGGGCGCGGTCCGCCGGGTCGGCGGCGGCCGGTTCCGCGTCACGGGCCTCGGCGACCACTTCATGGTGCGCCAACTGCGCCAGACCGGGGCCGACATCGCGCTGGCCCGGCCCCTGTCCGGTATGGACGCCGAGGAGGTGCTCGCCCTGGCGGAGCGGGGCCGTCCGGTGGACACCGAGCGCCTGCTGGAGCGGTGGGTGGCCGCCCGCGACACCGAGAGCGCGGTGTGCGGCCTGTTGGAGGCCTGCGACGCCCCCGGTTCCTGGCGCCTGCGTGAGCGGGTGGCCCGGGTGCTCGCCTCCCTGGAGGAGGACCTGTCCCCGGTGCTGGATCTGTACGTGCACCACCCCGTCCTGGGCGGGTGGGCCCGGCGGCTGCGCGGCGGGGCCGCGGGGGCTCCCACGTCGCACCAGGAGGTCTGGGCGGTGCTGGACGACTACGCGATCCTGCTGGAGGGCGGCGGGCTCCTGCCCGGCCGGGACCGGGACAGGTACGCCGGATGCGCGGAGCGGTTCGTCCGCACCGTGTGGCTGACGGGCCACCCGGCCTCGGACACGGTGCTGGACCTGCTGGCGGAGGGGGCGCTGGGCGCGCCCCTGGCCGAGGCCGCGCAGCGACTGCGCCCCGCCCCGGTCACCCCCTGAGCGGTGTCCCCTCCCCCGCCCCGGGCCGGGGCGGGAGGACGGGCGTGCGCCGGCTCAGGCCTTGACGACCAGTTCGTGGACGAGCGTCTCGACGCCGGGCAGCGGGACGCAGTCGCGCTCGGGCACCCGCTCGAAACCGCGGGCGCGGTAGACGTACTGGGTCGAGACCATCTCGGGCAGGGTGGCCACCAGCAGTCGGGAGACCCCCTCCTCACGGGCGCGGTCGACGAGCGCGTTGACCAGGTCGCGCCCCACGCCGCGCCCCCGTGCCTCGGGAGCGACGGCGAAGGCGCGGATCTCGGCCTCGTCGGCGTTGCGGGCGATCTCGCTCTCCGGAGACCAGGGCTCGAACACGGCCGTCCCCAGGAGCCGGTTCTCGTCGGCGGCGACCAGGATCTCGCCGCGGCCGTCCGTGCCCAGGAGCCGGAGCGTTTCGACGTAGGCCGGGTTCACGTCCATGAGGCCGTCGGCCGTGTAGGCCGTCAGGCGCAGCTCACTGACGGCGTTCATCTCATCAGGAAGTACTCGACGCACGATCATGGACGTCATTCAACATGATGGGAGGGCTCCCCGCCGTTGATCGCCGCACCACCCGGAGCGTCGAAAACGTCACCGTGAGTGACTCTTTACGGAGGTTTATCCCCCGCTCCGGACACGCCGGGCGCCCCGGGCGGAGTTGTCCACAGGCCTCCGGCGGCGCGGCCGCGATCGTGCCACCCTTCTGGTGAGGGGAGGTGCCCATGCCCGACCACACCAGCGGGGAACCCGTTCCGACACCGACCGTCCGCGTCTTCAGCGGCTCCGCGGCGCTGGCCGCTGGGGGATGCCCGGCGCACCGCCGGTTCAGCGCCGACCCGTCCCTCGGCGCGGACCCGCCTCCGCGCGACACTCCCGGGGCGGTTCTGGACGCCGTCCTGGACCTGGTCGAGCACGCGGGCATGGCGCTGGAGGAGGCCTGCGCACGCCTGTCCGCCCCGAAGGGGCCGGGTCGCGCCCTCCCGGGTGGGCGCCTCGCGCCGCCGCACCCGGGGCTGCTGGTCTGGGTCCGGCACGCCGCGCGGTGCTACCTGGAGGCCCTGGCCGGGGACGGCGGGCGCGACGGCCCGCACCGCGCGCCGGTGTTCGACTTCTGGGTCCGCCAGTACCTGCCCGTGCCCGGCTCCCCCAACTCCCGGCCCTACGAGCTGTGCGCCCGGGGCCGCAGGTACGCCTACGCACAGGGGTCGGAGCGGGTGCGGGAGCTGCGCATCCCGGTCGCGGGCGCGGCCGGTGGGCAGGCCCGACCACGGGCGGAGGTGGCGGTGGCCGCGTACGTGCTCGCCACCGGGACCCCGGTGGACCGCGACGCCTGCGCGGCACGGCCCGGGCGGTACCGGGGCGGCGCCCCCTACCCGATGCGCGGGCACCGCGGCGGCGCCGACGCCCGGCCTCCGGACCGGGTGCGCGTGGTGGAGACCTCCTGTCTGGACTCCTCCACCGCCGTCCTCTACGACGGTTCGGCCGCCGAGGCCGGGGAGGCCTTCGCCTCTACCGGCCGCGAGGGGCTGCGCTCGGCCCTGGTGGGCGGGGCCCGCTCCCCCGGCCGGGACTGCCTGGCCTGTGCGGGGCGCCCCGGATGCGGTCGGCTGCCGCGCGCGCCGGGGCTGCTCGGCACGGGCGGCGGACCGTGGCCCCGGCGCTCCTGGTCGGTCTCCCTGGGGCTGCGCCACCGGGACTGTCCCGCCCGGGCGCACTTCCACGCCCTGGGCCTGCCCGCGGACCCCGGTGCCGAACCGGCGCGGCTGCGGCGCGACCGCGCCGTGCGCGCCTGGCTGGAGCGACTGCACCGGCGCCTGCCCCGAAGGCCCTGCACGGCCGGGGACCTGCCCGGGGACCGTTCGTCCTGGTCCGCCGGGAGGTGGCGGTTGGAGGGCGGGCAGGCGCGTCTGGGGGCCGCCATGATCGCCGCGCACGTCGGGGTCTGTCCGCTGCGCGGGCTGGCCTCGGGCAGCCACGTGCGGGTGGGCCACAGGCTGGCCGCCGACGACACGCGGGCCGACGTCCTGGTTCTGGCCAGGGCCGAGGTGCTCCACCACCGGGGCCGGTCCTGGGTCCACCGCTCCGTCACCACCACCGACGACGACGTACCAGCCCCGGCGGGGGACGGATGCGCTCCGACGGGGGACGGGCCCGCTCCGGCGGAGGCCCGGCCTTCCCCGGGCGGGAACGCACTCCTCGGGGAGGAGGGCGCGCTCTCCCCAGGCGATCACGCACCCTCCCCGGGCGAAGGGCCACTGCCCCGGGACCACGGCACGTCCGGTCCGTGCGGGGGCGCCTCGCCCCCGCCGAACGGCGGCGCACCCGCTTCAGGCGAAGGCACGCCCTCCCCGGGCGATGACACGCTCCTCCCCGCCGGGGACACGCTGTTCGGAGACGGGGGTGCGGGCCCCGCGAGCGGCGGCAGGCCCCTCCCGGGCGGGAACGCTCCCTGCCGGAACGGGGGCGCTGCTCCCGCCCTCGCCGGAGGCGCGCTCTTCGGGGACGAGGAGGCGCTGCTGGCGGCGGAGCCCCGGCTGGCCCTGGCGGTGGGGCTCTTCGCCTGCGGCGCCCTGCCGGCGGGCCCGGACTCGGCCGTGGAACTGGAGGTCCTCAGTCCCCGGGGCGCGTCCGTACGGTCGCTGGACCCGGGGTCGGCACGGGTCCGGGCCCTGGCCCGGCGGGTGGTGCACGAACTCGCCGGACCCTGGCACGGCGACACCTCCCACCCGCCCGCTCCGGGCGGGGCCTGCCTGGACTGCCCCTACCGGCGCTGGTGCCCGGCGACCGGTGTTCCCGACTCCCTCCACACCCAGGGCGCACGGGCCCGGAACCCCCGAGACGGCGCCGGTCCCGGCCCCGTGCGCGACCCTCCGCCGGGTCAGGCCGCCGGTTCGCCCTCCTCGGCGAAGCGATAGGCGCTGGCCTGGAGCTCCCAGGGCTCACGGTAGAGCCCGTCGGCGGCCAGCAGGTCGGCGTGGCCGCCCTGTTCCACCACCCGGCCCCGGTCGAGCACGACGATGTGGTCGGCCGTGCGCAGGGTGACGAGGACGACGGCGGCACCGGTGCGTCCGGCGTGGGCGTGCGGGGAGGAGGAGAAGGCGTGCTCGGCGCGCGCGTCCAGCGCGACGGTGGGCTCGTCGGCGGTGTGCCGGACCGGCGCCGCGTCCAGCAGCACCAGGGAGGGCAGAGCGCCCAGGACACGTTCAGGGGTGGGCACGGCGGGAGAAGAGCGCGCCGAGGGGCCACGACGCCGGACGGCCGCGCCGGTGCCCGAGGGCTCCGGCTCGGCCGTCCGCATGGCTGTCGCGGTGGTCGGCGCGCGGTCTATCCGGCCGCTTGGGTCTCGACCTCGTCGAGCCAGGCCCGCACCGCGTCGTTGTGCTCGCCCAGGGCGGGCGGCGGCAGGTGGCCCGTGCCGGAGGGCTGCGGCGCCTCGTCGTCCACGGGGTCGAAGCGCAGCGCGGACCCGGGCAGCTCGATCGGGCCGAGCACCGGGTGCTCCACCTTCAGCAGCAGCCCCTGGGAGCGCGTCTGCTCCCACTCGTAGACCTGGTCGATGGTGCGCACCGCGCCGCAGGGCACCCCCACCTCACCGATCCGGCGCAGCCACTCGTCGCGCGTGCCCTGGCCCAGCACGGCCTCCACCTCGGCGATCAGCTCCTCGCGGTGCTCCACCCGGGAGGCGTTGTCGGCGAACCTGGGATCGCGGGGGTCCAGGCCGAGCAGTCCGGCGAAGCGCTCCCACTGCGCCTCGCCGCCCACCGCCACCTGGAGCATGCCGTCCATGCAGGCGAAGGCGCCGTAGGGGGCGATGGAGGGGTGCTGGTTGCCCAGGGCGGTGGGCACCTCGCGCCCGACCGTCCACCGGGTTCCCTGGAAGGCGTGCACGCCCACGATCGAGGACAGCAGCGAGGTGCGCACCACCCGGCCGCGCCCGGTGCGCTCGCGCTCCAGGAGCGCGGCGAGCACTCCCTGGGCACCGTTCATCCCCGCGAGCAGGTCGCCGATGGCCACGCCCGTCTTGGTCGGTTCCTTGGGCGAGGGGCCGGTCAGGCTCATCAGACCGGCCTCGCCCTGGGCGATCTGGTCGTAGCCCGCCCGTCCGCCCTCCGGGCCGTCGTGCCCGAACCCGCTGATGGAGCAGACCACCAGGCGGGGGTTGAGCTCCTCCAGGCGGCTGGCGGGGAACCCGAGCCGGTCCAGGACGCCGGGGCGGAAGTTCTCCACCAGGACGTCGGCGGCGCGCACGAGCCGGGTCAGCTGCTCCACGCCGTCCTCGGACTTCAGGTCCAGTTCGATGGACTCCTTGTTGCGGTTGCAGGACAGGAAGTAGGTGCTGACGCGCTCCTCCTCCGGCCCGACGAACGGCGGGCCCCACCCGCGCGTCTCGTCCCCCCTGCCGGGCTGCTCGACCTTGATCACCCGCGCGCCGAGGTCTCCCAGCAGCATGGCCGCGTGCGGTCCGGCCAGCGCCCGTGACAGGTCGATGACCACGATCCCCTTGAGCGGCCCTTGCGAGCGGTCCACGTTCCCTACCTCCTGGTGATTGGTACTGCTCCGGTGTTCGTGTCCTGGGCGGTGCGCTCAGGGCGCGGCGTACAGGCGGCGGTAGCGCGCGGCGCGTCCCGCGGGCGGTTCGGCGTCACCGCTCGGCTGCACCGCGGCGAGTTCGCGGGCGATCGCCTCCCCCATGCGCGCGCAGAACGCGCCGTCCTCGTCGGCCGCGTCGCCGAACTCGGGGACCACCCGGTCCACGAGTCCGCGGGCTCGCAGGTCGGCGGAGCCGATGCCCTGGGCCTCGGCCAGCTCCCCGGCGCGGTCGGGGGTGCGGTGGACGATCGCGCTGGCCCCCTCGGGCGGCAGCGGGGCGAGCCAGGCGTGCTGGGCGCACAGGACGCGGTCGGCGGGCAGGAGCGCGATCGCGCCTCCGCCGGTGCCCTCCCCCAGCAGGACCGAGACGGTGGGGGCGGCCAGGGAGGTCATCTCGGCCAGGCAGCGGGCGATCTGACCGGCCGTTCCCCGCTCCTCGGCGTCGGCGGAGAGCGCGGCGCCGGGGGTGTCGATGACGGTGACCAGGGGCAACCGCAGTTCGGCGGCCAGGCGCATGCCCCGGCGGGCCTCGCGCAGAGCGTCCGGTCCCATGGGCCGTTCGGCGCTCTGGCGGGAGCGGTCCTGGCCGACCAGGACGCAGGGCCTGCCGCCGAACCGGGCCAGCGCGGTGACCAGGGCGGGGGAGGACTCGCCCTCGCCGCTGCCGCGCAGGCGCACCACGTGGCTGGCCGCGTGCCGGAGGAGTTCGCGCACGCCGGGGCGCTCCTTGCGACGGGAGCGGGTCACCGAGTCCCAGACGGGGGCGGGGGAGTCGGGTTCGGCTGGCGGCGGCGGGGGCGTGGCGGGGGCCGGGCGGTCGAGCAGGACGTGGAGGGCGAGCCCGGCGGCGTCCCTGAGCTGGTCGGGGGGCAGGACGGCGTCGACGAGGCCGTGCCGCTGGAGGTTCTCCGCGCGCTGGACGCCCTCGGGGAACGGTGCGCCGTGCAGCGCCTCGTAGACGCGGGGGCCCAGGAAGCCGACGAGCGCTCCGGGTTCGGCGGCGGTGAGGTGGCCGAGCGACCCCCAGGAGGCCAGGACGCCTCCGGTGGTGGGGTGGCGCAGGTAGACAAGGTAGGGCAGTCCGGCGGCCTTGTGCGCGGTGACGGCGGCGGTGATCGCCGCCATGGCCACGAAGGCGGGGGTGCCCTCCTGCATGCGGGTGCCGCCCGAGGCCGGGGCGGCCAGCAGGGGGAGCCGCTCGGCGGTGGCGCGTTCGACGGCGGCGACGATGCGCGCGGCTGCGGCGAGCCCCACGGACCCGGCGAGGAAGCCGAACTCGCTGGCCACGACGGCGACCCGGCGGCCGTGCAGCCGCCCCTCCCCCGTCAGGGCCGCCTCGTCGCATCCGGTGGCGGCCCGCGCCCGGGTGAGCGCGTCGGCGTAGGCGGGGTCGGGGTCCACGTCCAGGGGCGCCTCGTCCCAGGAGACGTGGGATCCCGCGTCGAGCGTGCGGTCCAAAAGCTCCCGGGCGGTGTCGCGGGTCTCCACAGCAACCTCCAAATGGTTCAGTGGCTAGGCCACTAGGCCTCACGTCAGGGTGGCACGAAATCACACGTTTTGTGAAGCCCCCGTCGCACCCGATCGCGGGGAGGTCCGATGCGCCGATCCCGGGAGTCCGCCGACGGGATGCTCTAGCCTGGAAGTCCCTCAGCACAGTCAGATCCGAGGATCAGGAGCCAGCGAGCGTGCCTACCAAGCCCCGACCCCGGCCCCCGGCGCGCCCGCGCCTGTACGAGCAGCTCGTGGAGCGTCTCGTGGAACACATGCGGGACGCCGGTCTGGGCGTGGGCGACCGCCTCCCGCCCGAGCGCGAACTGGCCGTCGCGCTGGAGGTGAGCCGGGCCTCGGTGAGCCAGGCGCTGGTGGCGCTGGAGGTCCAGGGGGTCATCGAGGTGCGGCACGGGGACGGCGCGATCATCCGCCAGACCGTCTCCGAGCAGGGAGTCCTCGCCCTCCTGCGCGACCGGGCCAACCGGCGCGCGGAGATCATCGAGGCCCGTCAGGCGCTGGAGGTCAAGCTGACGGAGCTGGCCGCCGTACGCCGCACACCCGAGGACCTGGTCGCGATCGACGCCGCCCTGGAGCTGATGCGCCAGGAGGTGGCCAACGGCGACCGCGGTGTCACCGGCGACGAGCGCTTCCACGCGGCGATCACCACGGCCGCGCGCTCGCGCCTGCTGGCGCGGATGATGAACGAGATCGCCCCGATGATCCGGGAGACCCGCCTGGAGTCGCTGTCACAGCCGGACCGGCCCCGGGCCTCGCTCGACGGGCACGAGCGCATCGCCTCGGCCATCCGCTCGGGCGACCCCAAGGCGGCCGCCGACGCGATGCGCGACCACCTCCTGCTGGTCTCCGCCGTCAACGGGGCCGACCCGGTCACCCCCTGAACCGGCCCAGTGGCGCACAGGACAGGCCTTCGAGCCACCTGGGCGCCGCCGCCCCGGTCACGGGGTGACGGAGGCGGGCGCCGACGGGCGCGGAGGGGTCCGGCAGACCGGACCCCTCGCGTTCCCGGGGCCGCCGAGCGGCCCCAGCTGCCCTCGAAAGGCGCTGCCGTCACAGCAGTCCCGGCACCACCAGCACGCCCCAGGCGACCAGCGGGCCCACCACGACCACGATGCCGCTGTAGACGAGCATCTGGCGGTAGAAGCGGGACGGGTCCACCCCGGTCGCGTTGGCCAGCACCAGGGCGCCGTTGGTGGAGAAGGGGCTGACGTCGACGATGGTGGAGGAGATGGCCAGGGCCACGATCACGCCGGTCGCGCTGATGTCGCCCATGAGCAGGAACGGGATGGCCAGCGGGATGGTCGCGCCCAGGATCGCGGTCGAGGAGGCGAAGGCCGACACGACGGCGCCGATGTAGCACAGCAGCAGCGCCACCAGGAGCGGAGCGCCCAGGCTGGCCGCCCCGTCGCCGACGTACTCGATGGTCCCCGCGCTCTCCATGACGCCGACGAAGGTCAGCATGCCGGTGATCAGCAGGACCGTGGACCAGCTGATCTGGGAGAGTACGTTCTTCTGCGACTGCGGCGCGATCAGCGCCAGCACCACGCTGACGGTCAGGGCGACGAAGCCGACGTCCAGGCCCACGCCCAGGGCCAGGACGCCCAGCGCGACGATGCCCAGCAGGGTGGCGATCTGCTCGAACCGGACCGGGGTGCCCTCGGAGGCGGCCTCGCCGCTCCCGGCCGCCGCACTGCCGTCCGCCCCGCTCCCGGCGGAGGCGTCGGCGGGACCGCCGGTGGCCAGCGCGACCGATCCGGATCCCGAGCCGCCGGAGGTGCGGGCGGCCTCGGTGGCGGCCTCGGTCTCGTGCGCGCGGACGCCGAAG
The DNA here is from genome assembly GCF_000381685.1 of Nocardiopsis sp. CNS-639. Taxonomy (NCBI): domain Bacteria; kingdom Bacillati; phylum Actinomycetota; class Actinomycetes; order Streptosporangiales; family Nocardiopsidaceae; genus Nocardiopsis; species Nocardiopsis sp. CNS-639. The sequence continues at coordinate 393,081 of NZ_KB906858.1, read as the reverse complement.
AGGCGGTTGCCGCCCAGCGAGACGAACAGGATCAACGCGATGCCCAGGTTGAAGACCAGGCTGCCGAGGAACAGCGTGATGGGGGATACCGAGAGCCCGCTGTCGGCGACGATCCCGTTCACCGTCACGCCGTAGACGCTGACCGGGGAGAAACCGCCCCCCTGGGCGCCGTGGACCACCATCATGCCCATCAGCAGCGGGTTGATCCGGTACCGGGCGGCGAAGCTCAGCGCGATCGGCGCGACGATCGCCACGGCCGCCGGACCGAGCGCGCCCACACCCGTCAGCACGGCGGAGATGCCGAACATGATCCACGGGATCGCGGCCACCCGGCCGCCGACCATGCGGGTGGCGCCGCGTACGAGCAGGTCGATCGTGCCGTTGTTCTTCGCGATGGCGAAGAGGTAGGTGACACCGACCAGGGTGAGGAAGAGGTCGGCGGGGAACCCGCCGAGGACCGCGTCGGCGTCCATCCCGAGGACCAGGAGCCCGACCATGAAGGCCGCGACGAAGGCCAGCGCGCCGATGTTGATCGGCAGGACGGTGGCGATGACGAACATCGCCAAAAGGACGAGGATGGTGAGAAGCTGAGGGGTCATGACATACCGATCAGAGGGACAGTTAGGACTGTGATCTGGGCCATAAGGCTAGTGGCCTAGCCAATAGGCCTTTAGGTCTCCTGTCAAGTCCTCCGGCCGTACGATCCCCGCTCCCGGCGCTGGAAACCCCCTCTATTCAGGTCGGCACGTTCCACGAGGTGAGCACCCGGCGGCCGTGCTCATGGCCCAGCGTGCTCACCGTGGCCGTCTCCAGCCGGAACAGCGCCCCCTCGGCGGGCGGCAGGCCCAGCCAGCGCGCGGTGAGCACCCGCAGGACGTGGCTGTGCGCCACCAGCACCACGTCGGCCCCTCCCCCGCCGTCGAGCAGGGGCGTCAGCCGGTCCAGGACCCGGTCGACGCGCTCCCCCACCTGTTCCACGCTCTCCCCCGGATGCCCCGGGCCGCCCGGCACGATCCCGTCGTGCCACAGGTACCAACCGGGTCGTCCGACCTGGATGTCGGCGGTGGTGATCCCCTCGTAGCCGCCGTAGTCCCACTCGGTCAGGTCGGGGTCGGTCTCGTCCACGCGCAGCCCGGCCAGTTCGGCGGTGCGCGCGGCCCGCCGCAGCGGGCTGGTCACCACCCGCCCGACCTCGCGCGCGGCCAGCAGTGGGCGCAGCGCCCGCGCCTGCCGCTCCCCCTCCTCGGTCAGGGGGATGTCGGTGAGTCCGGTGTGGCGCCGCGTACGGCTCCACTCGGTCTGTCCGTGCCTGATCAGCACCATGTCGCCCATGGCTCTCTTCCTGCCCCGGGAGGGGACGGCAAACTCCTGCGCCCCGGCCGTGAGCCCGGGGCGCGAATCCGCCGGACGCCGGACACGGCGGAGCTTTCGTCGCTACGCTCCTGACCATGACGCAGCACACCGCCACCAGCGACGTGCGGGATCCCCTTCCCGACGAGATCCCCCAGCCCCGTTTCCACCGGCCCAACGAGGACCTGGCCGCGGCCATGGAGTGCGCGCGCTGCAAGGAGCAGGGCATCAGCGTGCCGCCGGGGGGCGCGCCCGAGCGGCTGACCAACTCCGAGGCGAAGAAGGCCAAGAAGGCGAGGAAGCGCGCTCTGGAGGAGGCCAGGCGCAGGCCCCAGGAGAAGATCCCGGCCGACCGCAGGCGCGTGCCGCGGATGGGCCCCCACCACGCGGAGTTCTTCCGCGAGCTGTGGGAGCGCGTGGCCTCCGAGGGCGCGGGCTCCTCCCCCGACAGCCGCCTGCTCGCCCTCACCTTCACCCTGCGGGGCGCGCTGAAGGGCTGGGCGAACTTCACCGGCCAGGACCTGCGCATCCTGCGCCTGGAGGACGCCCACGCCGCCCTGAGCGACCTGACCTCCTCGGGGTGGCTGGGCACGACGCCGGAGACGGTGATCGAGTCCGACGCCGCGAACCCGGCCCGGTGCGCCCTGCCGAGCCTGGACGGCAACACCTGGAAGCTGGGCAACGGCGTCCGGTCGCGGGCCTCGGGCTGGCTCTCGCGCACCCTCGCCCACAAGAAGATGCGCAAGAAGCCCAACCGGCTCCGGCTCGTGGGGGCCTACCTGGCCCTGTGGGCCGAGCCCGACGGCCGGATCCGCGTCCCGGCCGCGGACATCGTGGACTCCTGCGCCCTGTCCGGCACCGACGAGCTGGCGGAGCTGCTGGCGTGGCTGACGGAGATCTCCTGGGTCGAGGGCCTGGGCGTGGACGGCGGCGCCGTGGTGGCCTCCCTCACCGAGGTCACCCTGCCGCTGGCCTACGTGCCCCTCCCGGAACCGACGCCGCCGGACACCGCACCGGCGACCACGCCGCTGGACGTGCCCGTGGCCGACCGCGCCCGTGAGCTGGTCTCGGGCCGCGGGGAGCGGGTGGCCCGCTGGGTGGACGGCTACCGGGAGGAGCACGGGCACGGCCCCAGCTGGTCGGCGGTGGCCGGGGCCTTCGGGTGGCCGCCGCGCCAGGCGCCCGACCACGACGTCACCCACGAGGCGTTCCGCCTGCTGGCCGAGGACGGCTGGCTGACCGGTTTCGGGGTGCCCTTCGGACTGCGCTCGGGGCCGGGCGGCCCGGCGGCGGGCTGATCCGGCGCGCGGGCGGGGCGTCGCGGGGCGCTCCGCCCGGGCCCGCCCCTAACCCGCGGCGTCGGACAGCAGGTCGGGGCAGTCGCCGCCGGGCTCGGTGAGCAGTTCGAAGTGCCACATCTCGTTGGCGTAGACCTGGCACAGCCCGTAGGCCGAACCGCGGCGGACGACCCAGTCGGCGGCGTCGGTGGGGCCGATGTCGATCGCCTCCCCGGTCACGTGCCTGGACTCCTCCGGGGTGCTGACCAGCCTCCTGGCCTCCTCGCGGGAGCCGTGGTCGAGGACGGCCTGGTCGAGCAGGTGCCGCTGGTACTCCCCGCTGCGCCAGCCCGACGTGACGTGGAGGACGATCCCGTCCTCCAGGGCGTCGCGGGACGCCTCCCGCACGGCCTCCAGCAGCGCGCCGTCCAGGCGGGCGATCGAGGGGTAGTGCGTGTCGAAGGCGGTGACCGACAGGTCGTCCGGAAGGGCGCCGTCCTCAGCGGTGAAGGCCGCCTCCTCCCGTTCCGGCACCAGCACGTTCACCGACCAGGCCGCCAGCGCGAGGGCCGCCGCGGCGCGCAGGGCCGCGGCCAGCCGGTACCGGGGCCGCCATCCGCGGCCGGGCGGACCGCCGCCGGGGGGCTCCCGGCCGGGTTCTCGGCGGGGAGGCCCTCCAGCGTCTCCCGTTTCGTCACTGCGCTCATCCTTCACCTTCCGGGCATCGCGTGCGCGATGTGTGGGGTCCTCGTCGCCCCCGAGTGAAGTACGAGCGGTGTTGCACGGATGTGTCGTTTTCCGGCACGGCCCCGGGGGCCTTCGGAAGAAGTCCACCGGGGCCGTGCCGGGGCCGCTCAGGCGTCGGCGTCCTCCAACAGGGTTCCGGCCGAGGACAGCGGGGCGAACCGGCTGGGGGTGATGCCCAGCAGTTGCGCGGCCAGCTCCTCGTTGCCGGAGAACCCGGCGTCGGCGTCGATGGTCTGGGCGCCGTCCCAGAGCATGAGCATCGCCGAGACGGTGTGCGCCCCCTTGTCGTGGTGCATGTCGTAGTGGGCGGCCATGGGCACGCTGTCGTAGTGCACCCACAGGTCGTGCCCGGTCATGAACATGTCCAGGTCGAAGGTGACCGTCAGCCCCATGAGCTCGGGCTTGTAGCGGTCGTCGATCCCGGCGAAGGCCTCGTCCAGGGCCACCATCCGGGGGCAGGTGGGCGCGGCCGAGGTGTACAGGGCGTTGGCGGCGGCGAACAGCGGCAGGTGGATCGCGGCGGACTTCTCGCCGCCCGACATCTGCTCGTGCTTGTTCCTGGTGAGCTTGACCTCCTCCTGGCCCGGCACGGCCAGACGCAGCTCGAACCGGTACCAGGTGCGGTAGTCCAGCACCGCCGACAGGACCTGCTTGTAGGTGGCGCGCGGGTGGGCGGCGTGGTGCTCGCGGATCATCTCCCGCAGGACCTCGCGCAACCGGGTCAGCCCCGAGGCGCCCAGCTCGTCGGTGTCGCGCCGGACCAGGCGGGCGGCGGTGGCCTGGTGCTCGGTGACGCGGTCGGAGCGGCTCCAGCGGATGCCGATCCGGGTGCCCGAGGACATGGGCCGCGAACGGGTGTCGCGGTCCATGCTGACGACCAGGTCGCGGGCCACCCGCACCCGCTCGTGGATCTGCTGGGCGATCCCGGTGAGCAGTTCGTCCTCCAGCACCCCGCGCTCCTCCTCGCGCAGGAGCGCGCCCTGCTCCTCGACGCGTTCGGCGATGACGCGGGCGAAGGCGGAGACGGGGTTGCGGCCGGTCTCGTCGTTGACGAACACGGTGATGACGCCGCTGACCCCGAGTTCGTGGTCGACCCGGTAGCCCTCGGCGTCGCCGCCCAGGGTGTCCTGGAAGGCGCGCAGGGCGTTGGAGATGCGCGTGGAGACGGACTTGAGGTCGCCGTCGGTGACCGCGGCCCCTGAGCCGACGGCGGCGGTGAACGCGTCGAGCAGCTCCGCGGCGCGGCCGGGCAGGACCGCGCGCACGGCGGCCTCCGGGTCGTCCGGGGCCGCGGCCAGGACCTGTTCGGCGGCCTCCTGGGGGGCGGGCCAGGAGCGCCGGTCCGGCCAGGCGTGCGCGGTGTCCACGCCCAGGGTGGCGCGCAGGTCGGGGTGGGTGAGGGCGGCGAAGGCGTCGGCCTGCTCGAACAGCGCGGCGAGGGAGTCGGTGAGGGCCCGCTGCCCGCCCTCCAGCTTCTCGTCGGCCCGGATCATGGCCTCGTGGGCGGCCGCGGCCTCCTTCTGGGCGCCCTGGTGCTCCTCACGGACCCGGTGCAGCTCCTCCTTGACCTGTTCGAGCTCGGCCATGAGCTCGCGGACCGGGGCGTCGATGCCCTCCTGCTTGGCGGCCAGCTCGGCCGCGGCGCGCTCGTGCTCGCGGGTGCGCTCCTCGTGGCGTTCGCGGTCCTCCTCCAGCCGTGCGCGCAGGCGGTCCAGGGTCTCCTTCCGGCCGTCCAGGTCGACGGTGTACCGGTCGACCTCTGCGCGGGCGGTGTGCAGGCGGCGCGCGGTCTCCAGGAAGTCGTCCACGGCGCGGGCGACCGCGTCCACCGCCTCGGGCTGGGCTGGCATGGCGCGTTCGGCGGCCACCGCGCGCACCTGGTGGCGGTGGGCGTCGACCTCGGCGACCGCGGCGTCCAGGTCGCGGCGGCGCTCCTCGCTCTCGGCCCGCGCCGAGGCCAGGAGGGTGGACTGCTGGTCGACCCGGCGCACGGCCCGGTCGATCGTGGCGGTCTCGGGCAGGGCGGCGCGGGCCCGGGTGAAGGCCTTGAGGAGTTCGCCCGCCCGGTCGAGCTGTTCGGCGACCCGGACACGCCGCTCGTCGAGTTCGGCGATGCGGGCGTCGCACTCGGCCAGGCGTTCGCGGCGGCGGTGGGCGCGGTTGGTGGCGCCGATGAACTCGGGGGCGGCCTTGGGGCTGACGCCCACCAGCATCCCCTGGGCGAACCGCGCGCCGGTGCCGACGGTGTGCACCGCCGCTCCCCCGGCCCCCGTGGCGTCGGCGGCGCCCCCGGCACCGGCCGCCCCGAGGAACTGGACGGTGTCCGCGGCCCCGGCCGAACCCTCGCTGTCGCGGACCAGGCGCACCGACGCCAGGACGCGGGCGATGACGTGCTCGGGGACCCGGTCCTGCCGCTCGGGCACCAGCACGTCGGCCAGGGTGGGCCCCTCGGGCGCGGCCGTGCCCTCGGCGGGCAGCAGGTAGGCGTCGGCCCCGCCCGAGGCGAGCGCGGCGCGGGTGGCGTCGGCGTCGGGGTGCACCCAGGCGGTGAGCAGGCCCGCACCGTACAGGGCGCCCTCGACGGCGGCGGCCTCGTCGTCGCCGACCGCGTCGGCGAAGCGGACCAGCTGCCACAGCGGGGCGCCGGGGCGCCCCTCGCGGGAGGCGGTGCGCAGCGCGTCGGCGGGCGGGGCGTCGTCGCGTTCGGCGGCGATGTCCGCGCGCTCGCGGGTGAGGCGGTCGATCTCGGCGCCGAGCCGGTCCCGGTCGGTCTCCAGGGTGCGCGTGTGCGCGGCGGCGTCCAAGCGCTGCTGGTCGGTGTGCTCGCCGTAGACCTCCGACACCGTGGGAGTGCCGGGGCGTCCCACGCCCTCCAGGGCCTCGGTCAGGGCCGCGACGCAGGCGGCGTCGGTGACCGGGGCGGGCCCCTCGACCCAGTGCGCGGCCCAGGCGGTGAGCGCGTCGGCGGCACCGGCGCGGGCCGCGGCCAGGTCGTCGGCCGCGCGGGCGCACTCCGCCTCGCCGCGTCCGAGCCTGTCCTCGGCCTGGGCGAAGGCCCGTTCGGCGGCGCCGCGCGCGGTCTCGGCGCGGGCGAGTTCGGCGAGGCGCTCGCGGACGGCGGCCACGTCGGCGCGGCGGGCGGTCGCGCGCGCCCGCGCGGTGGCGGACAGGTCGTCGCCGGTGTCGGCGGGACCCTCCCCGTCGTGGTCGAGCCCGGCCTGTGCGGCGTTCTCGGCCAGCTCCGCGGCCAGCTCACCGGTGCGCGCCCGCCCGTGTTCGAGGTCGGCGGCGACCCGGTCGGCCTCACGCTGGAGTGCGGTGACCTCCCCGGCCTGGTCGTCCAGTCTGGCCCGCTGTTCGGCCAGGGCGCGGGCGGTCTCGGCGCTGTGCGCGCGTTCGATCTCCAGGGCGGCGTGGCTGCGGAAGGCCTCGTGCGCCTCCAGACCGCCCCTGCGCGCGGCGAGCCGACGGATCCGGGCGTCGTGCTCCTCGGCCCGGCCGGTGGCGGCGGCGTGCGCGAGCGTGGCCCGCTCGCGGGTGTCGCGGGCCTCGGCGATGGCGCGGGCCTGCTCGGCGGTCTGCCCGGCGGCGGTGTGCACGCGGGCCAGGCGGTGGCGGGCGTGGGCGGTGAGGTAGGCGGCGTACTCCCCGACGAAGGCCGTGGTCGCGGCGTGCGCCGTGCTGGCCTGGTCGAAGCGGCGCTGGACGGCGGCCAGGTTGGTGAAGTCGCGGGCGGCCTGGTCGAGGAGTTCCTCGTCCAGGGGGCTCAGGCCGCTGGTGAGGGTCTCGGAGACCTTCTCGGGGTCCAGGTCCTTGGCCAGCAGCGGGCGGCGCAGCGCCAGGAGCAGGTCGAGCAGCTGGACGTAGCGCTCGCCCAGGCCGAACAGGCGCGCGTCCACGGCGCGGCGGTAGTCGGCCGCGGTGGAGCGGAAGGCGTCCTCGCCGAGCACCCCCTTGAGCTGCCGCTCGGTGAGCGGGCGGCCGTCGGTGGCGAGCAGGCCGAAGTCCACGCCCAGGCGCTGGTCGGTGACGAAGAAGGAGGGGGTCACGCCGTCGCGGTGGCGGTGCGCGCGCAGGCCGATGACCAGGGTGACCGTCTCGGTCCCCTCCCCCGGTCCGATGCGGGCGAACTCCATCCACACGTACCCGTACTCGGAGTCCTGGCCGCGGTAGAGCAGGTTGGACTTCATGGTGCGGTTCTGGCCGCTGAAGGGGTCCAGGCGGCGGGCGTCGGTGTACCCGTCCAGGATGAACGGGAAGAGCACCTCAAGCGCCTTGGTCTTGCCCGAGCCGTTGTGTCCGCGCAGGACGAGGCGCCCGTCGGCGAACACGAACTCCTCGTCGACGTAGTCCCAGACGTTGATCACGCCGGCGCGGCTGGGCCGGAATCGGTCGCTCCTGGGGGACATTACTTTCCTTCCGCGGAGGTGGAGGCGGCTACGGGGGCGGTGTCGGGCGAGGGGTCGGAGGAGACGGGTTCTCCCAGCAGGGGTCCGGGCAGCCCCAGGGGCAACTGCCCCCCGTCGGCGCGCTCGGGCAGCGCGCCCTGGATGTTGCGGTAGCGGGAGGCGGCGGGGAGCACCAGGGCGCCGCCGGGGACCGGTCTGATGAGGGAGAGTTCGGCGAGCAGGGTCAGGGCGGCGTCCAGCAGGCCGTAGGGGTCCTGCTGCCAGGCTCCGCCGAAGGAGGAGGCGCCGAACTCCGCGTAGAGCTCGTGGATCATGGTCTCCCACCGGCCGCGCTCGACCAGGGGGACCTCCAGCAGCGCCGCGGCCTCCTCCCGCTCCCCGGCGGGCTCCACGGTCCAGGCCAGGTCGGCCACGACGCCGTCGCGGGGCAGACCGGCGTCCACGAGCTGGACGAGTTCGGCCTGGTCGTCGGCGTGCGGGGGCACCTGGAGCCGGACCAGCGCGGCCAGGGAGGTCTCCAGCAGGTCGGCCACCTTGGCCAGCAGCAGCCCGGCGGTGCGGTTGACCGCCCCGCCCCGGCCCGGGAAGGGCCGGTCGGTGAAGGTGCCCGCCGGGTCGGCCAGCAGGACGCCCTCGGCGCGGCGCTCGACGCTGAGCCCGGTGGCGCGGACCAGGTCCTCGGCCACGCCCCGGCCGCGCAGGACCGCGGCCACGGCCGGTTCGACGTCGGCGTAGTACACGACCGGCCGTTCCACCAGGAGCCGCCGCGCCCGCCGGGCCGCCTGCTCGCGCGGCGAGGCCTCGGTGAGCGGGTCGGCGAGCAGCCCGGCGACGCTGCCCAGGTGCTGGACCGGGCGCGCCGGACGGAACAGCAGCTCGCACACCTCGTGGTCGATGTCGAACAGGGCGTCGCCCTGCTCGCCGCCCGCCGCCCACGCCTCCAGGGACCCGTCGGACAGGTGGAGCGCCCCGCGGTCCACCAGCCAGTGGGCGACGTCGACCAGCGCGGCCTTGTGGGCGCCGTCGGTGGGGTCGTAGCCCAGCCCGGCGACGGCGTTGGCCCCGGGGGTGAACCGGGCGACCAGATCGGCGAGGCTGATCTCGATCTGGGAGCGCTGGAAGGCGGCCAGGACCAGGCACAGGTAGGCGAGTCTGCGCCGGTCGAAGGGCTTGCCCCGGCGCGAGAAGGTCTGGCGCTGGGTGGGGTCCAGGGCGTCGAGTTCGCGGACCAGGCGCACGTGGTCGGTGGTGGCGACCAGGGTGTAGCCGAAGAGCCGCTCCAGGTCGGAGGCGAGTTCGTCGGCCCAGCGCAGCACCTGGTCCAGGACGCCGGGGCGCGGGCGCGCGGCGGTGATGAGGTCGCAGGTCAGGACGCGGCGCATGGCCTGCTGGTAGGAGCCCAGGTCGGCGGGTGCGACCGTGCGGGCGAAGAGTCGGGGCATCAGGTGTTCTTCGTTCGGGGCCGGTGGCCGGTGGCCTCCAGGCGCAGGCCCGGCAGGTGGATGCGGCCCTGGCTGGTGTGGACGGTGCTGCCCGCCGGGTCGGGGACCAGGCGGACCATGGTGCCGTCGCCCTCGCCGCTGGCCGAGGAAAGGCGTCCGGCGACGACGCTGCGCGACTCCAGGGCGCGGGTGACCAGGCGCAGCAGGACGCGGGTGTCGGTCTCGTCCAGGACCCGGCCGTGGGCGCCCAGGTCGACCAGGCGGGCCGCGGCCTCGCGTTCGGCGGTCCGGCCCGCGGCCTGCTGTCCGCGAAGGCGGGCCTGGGCGCCGGGGTTGCGCCGCACCGGCTTGGGCACGCCCGCGTTGGGGGCGTTGCCGCTGCGGAACAGGGTGACCGACACCTCCACGCCGGGGGCGTCCCACCAGGTCGTGTTGGGCGGGATCTGTTCCTCGTCGTCGTGGGCCGCGCCCAGGTGGCGGGCGGAGCGGACGTTGAAGGCGGCGCCCATGAGGGCGTGCGCGGCGCCGTCGTCGGGGGTGTGGAACACCCACTCGGCGAGGTGGCGCAGCTGGGTGGAGCGGTTGACCCCGCCGCGCTGGGCCTCGGTGATCTGGCGCAGCAGGGCGATGACGCCCGAGACGGCCGACCGGGTGGCCGCGTGGAGTTCGGCGGCCCGCGCGGGGATGGCGTCGTCGGAGGCGAACCAGGCGCGCAGGGCCCGCCAGCGGCGGCGCCAGTCGGCCAGGCGCTCGTCGCGCTCCATGAACAGGCGCTCGTCGGAGTCGGCGGCACGGGAGAGCAGCGTGGCCAGCCCGGTCTCCTCCACCTCGCGCACGGCGCGGTCCAGGCGGGGCAGGTAGCGGTCGAGTTCGGCCATGAAGTCGCTCATGTGCACCAGCAGGGCGTTCTTGTGGCGCAGGAAGATGTCCGGGGAGGTGTCGGTGGAGCGCAGGATCTCACCGAGGGTGACGTGGAACTGGGCGGAGCGGCGCCCCATGTCCTCCATGACCGCGTCCAGGCGCGCGAGCCTGCGGTAGACCTGTTCGGCCCGGCCGGTGCGGTTGGCCTCGGCCAGGGCGCGCAGGTCGTCCAGGACCTCGGAGAAGACCAGCCGGGACAGGTTGACGTCCTCGATGCGGGCGCCGAGCAGGTTCTCCACCGACTGGTAGGCGCGGTAGCCGAGTTCGCTGAACTGGTAGACCGACTGGCGGTTGCGGTAGCGCGCCAGGTTGCCCGCCCGCGAGGCGTCGTCGAAGCGGTGCACGACGCGGTCGGCGTGCAGCTCGTCCAGGCGGTCGCGCAGGCTCCGGTCGGGCACGGGCACCCCGTCGTGGGACCGGGCCAGCTCGCGCAGGGCCTCGGCGACGTCGTCGGGGGCCACCTGGACCTGGTGGACCTCGCGCAGGCGGTCCATGGCCCGCAGGATCCACAGGTAGGTGACGTGGTCGTCGCGACGGGTGAAGTTGAACAGACGGAACCGGTCGCTGACCGCGAGCGAGTCCATGTCGAGGGCTCTGCGTTCGACCACGGGCCGCCCCTTCGGTTGGTGTGCGCGTTGCCGGGGCGGACCTCGGACCGGTCGCGCCTCCCCCACTAACGCTAGGTGACCGAAGGGACGGTACACCCGTTTTCCACAGGCCCGGTTCGGGAGGAGGTCCGGTGCCCCGGCGAAAACCGCGTCCGGCGCCCGGACCGCCTCGCGTCACCGGAGCACCGGACCGGTCCCGGCCGCCGGGCCCCGCTCCGCCGCGGCCGGACCGGCGGGCGCGGTCGGCCGGGTCAGGACACCGTCTCGGCCTCCTCGGCCTCCCGTTCGGTGACGGCGTCCCCGCGCGACCTGCGACGGAGCACGAACAGGCCCGTGGCGAGGCTGGCCGCCAGGACCACGGCCATGATCGCCAGGAAGCCCACCGCTCCCACCTGCGGGCTGATGATCAGCGGGATGGCGGCCGCGGTGACCAGGCCGCCCCCGAAGAACGGTTCGAAGATCAGCTGCTTGTAGCCGAACGCCGGGTAGGCGGGCGACTTCATCTCCGGGTCGACGACGCGCATCAGCACCAGGCCCGTGGCGGTGACGCCGAGGGACTGGCCGAACTCGCCGATGCCCCGTTCGAACCAGTGGCTGGGCATCATCCGCGGCGCCAGGAACAGGAAGCCGCACAGCGACCACAGGATGCCCGCCACGGCGAGGACGGTGAAGGCGGCGAGGTTGTCGGCGATGGCCTGGAGCGAGAGGGTGGCCATCGCGGCGATGATGAGCACGTCCAGCGACAGGCCCTGGATCCGCTCGACGGTCCCGTGGTCCACCACGTCGTCGCGGTCGAAGCGGTCGATGAACACCTGGAGGACGATGCCGCCGATCATGGCCAGCGGGAACAGCGGCACGTAGGCCATGATCTCGATGGTGTCGGCCCACAGCATCCGCTCCAGCCACTGCAACCCCATGAGGATGAGCTGACCGATCAGCACGGCGAGGGCGACCAGCCCGAAGTGGAGCGTCATCGGGTCCATGGACGAGGGGTGGACGGTCATGGTCGAGCCCGCCGAGCGCTTGCCGGGTTCGACCAGCCCGGCCTGCTCGGTGTCGCTGCCGCGCGCGTCGTCGCTGATCACGTTGGACTTGCCGCGGCGCACGCCCCAGTTGATGAGGACGATGCCGACGATGATCCCCGACAGCAGTCCGACGGTGGCCATGCCCAGGGCCAGGTCCTGCCCCGCGGCCCAGCCCGCCTGCTCGAAGGTGTCGCCCAGCCCCGCCGCGGTCCCGTGCCCGCCGAGGAATCCGATCTCGATCAGGGCCCCGGAGACGACCGGCACGCCGAACAGGGGTGCGAGCACCAGCAGGGCGAGCACCAGGCCGATCACGTACTGGCCGCTGGCCATGGTGACGCCGAAGGCGAGGTTGGGGCCCGCCAGGGAGGCGGCCTCGCGCAAGCGCGGCAGGGGCTTGCCGAGGAAGAGGCTGGCGAAGACCACCGAGATCAGCAGGCCGGGCAGGGCCGACCAGACCGCCATCACGTCGGTGCCGAAGAGTCCGCCCTCGGCCGCGCGCTCGGCGAAGCCCCCACCGACGCCCCGGTCGGCCAGCCAGCCCATGAGGCGCCCGAACACGTCGGGGCCCAGGAGCAGTGCGACACCGCCGCCGATGATCGACGCGGGCAGGTAGAGCCTCTGCGTCAGCTTCCACCTGACCCGTACCAGCTTCGCTGTCAGCAGCAGCACTCCCAGCAGCAGGAGTGCGAGGCCGACGGTCTCAGGGCTCATCCTCTACCTCTCGTGTGTCGGTTCCGCGAGCGCGTGCGCACCCGGACACGAGCGGGTCGGGGGCGGCACGCCTCGGATCGGCGCCGTGGCGGGGAGGTAGGGGGCAGAGCGCCACGGCTCGGGTGACCGTGTCGTCACGATCACCCGCGGCATCCTACACACGCCGTAGTGGTGTCGAACACGGACTCAACGTGACCGAAGCGGACGCGGTACACGGGTGAGCTCACACCGCGCGGGCCGCGACGACCGGGGCCGCCGACGCTTTCCGCCTGCGACAGGACCCGAACACGGTTCACGGACGGCTCTGTGGCGGCCGCGGAGGCGGGGCGTCCACCGTCGGGGCCCGGTCCGCCCTATCCGAGCCGGCCCGCCCAGCGGTCCGCCGCCGGGATGGGAAGTGTCACCCGGAGTCCGCGGGCGGCCGCGAGCCCCGTCCGCCACCGCCCTTCCATCTTTCCATTGACAAGTTCCACCGGAAGGGGGAATATTGCCAGTGGAAAGATTGCGGGGACGGGAGAACACACCGGGAGGAAGCAACCATGGAACCGCTCATCGCCCTCGTCGGCGTCACGGCGCTGCTGCTCGCCCTCGGCGCGGCGGGCGTGCGTCCGCTGCGCTCCTGGCCGCTGGCCCTGCGGGGCGGGATCGCGGCCATGTTCACCCTGACCGGGGTGTCGCACTTCGTGGGCATGCGCGAGGACCTGATCGCGATGGTCCCGCCCGCGCTGCCCGCCCCCGCCCTGCTGGTCACCGTCACGGGCGTCCTCGAACTGGCCGGGGCGGCGGGGATCCTGTGGGCGCGCACCTCGCCCTGGGCCGCGGCCGGACTCAGCGCCCTGCTGGTGGTCATGTTCCCGGCCAACGTGTACGCGATCACCGCCGGGACGGTCGCCGGGACGACCGAGAGCCTGCCGGTGCGCACCGCCATGCAGGCGGTGTTCCTGGCGGCGACGCTCGCCGTGCTGGTCCACCACCTGCGCGCCCGGCGGCGCGCGGCGCCGGACGTCCCCGCGCGGGCGCCCCGCGCCGGGACCGCCGCGTGAGCCGCCCGGCGGCAGGGCACAGGTCGGCCCCCGCGTACGCCCCGGGGCGTACGCGGGGGCCCTCACGCGTTTGTGTGTAGGGTGGCCGCGGACCGGTGCCGACACGGGGAGACGGTGGGATGGGCCTGTTCGCCATCAGCGACCTGCACGTACGGCACGGTGACAACCGCGCCTTCACCGAGGGGCTGCGCCCGGAGTCCGACGACGACTGGCTCCTGGTGGCCGGGGACGTCGCCGACACCGGCGAGGAAGTCCTCTGGGCGATGGAAATGCTGGCCGACCGGTTCGCCACCGTGGTCTGGGTTCCGGGCAACCACGACCTGTGGACCACGCCCAAGGACCCCGTCCAGCTGCGCGGGGAGGCGCGCTACCGGCACCTGGTCGAGGGCCTGCGCGGACTGGGCGTGCACACCCCCGAGGACCCCTACCCGGTGTGGCCGGGGCCCCAGGGGCCGGTCGCGGTGGCCCCCCTGTTCGTGCTGTACGACCACACCTTCCGGCCCGAGGGGACGCACACCAAGGAGGAGGCGCTGGCGGTCGCCCACGAGGCGGGCGTGGTGTGCACCGACGAGTACCTGCTGCACCCCGACCCCCACACCGGGCGCGACGCCTGGTGCCGCGCCCGCCTGGAGTACACGCGCGAGCGGCTGGACGCGCTGGACGCCGACCTGCCCACCGTGCTGGTCAACCACTTCCCGCTGGTACGCGAACCCACCCGGATCCTGCGCCACCCCGAGTTCGCCCAGTGGTGCGGGACCGAGGCCACTGCGGACTGGCACGTGCGCTACCGGGCGCGCGCCGTGGTCTACGGGCACCTGCACATCCCGCGCACGATCGTGGTCGACGGCGTGCCCCACGTGGAGGTCTCGCTGGGCTATCCCCGCGAGTGGGGCGCCCGTCCGCACCCGCCCGAGGGGCCGCGCCGCATCCTGTAGGCCCCGGGCGCGACGGCGGGGCGCTCCGTCCGTCGGCCGTCGCCGCCCGACCGGGAGCCCCGTGCCGGTCCCGCCCGCCCGGCTCCGCGTCCGGACCCCCTGTCCGGCCCCCGCCCGGGTACGCGGGACGGAAGCACGGCCCGCGGCGGCCGGGGACTACCAGCCCGCGTCGGGCGCCAGCTCGCGCACCGCGGGCAGCGCGGCGTCGAACACGGTCGCGAACCACGCCGAGACCGGGTGCTCCCCGCGCAGCCGCGCGAGCCCGTCCGGGTCCACGAACGCGGTCCCGGCGATCTCCCCGGGGTCGGGACGCAGGTCGTCGCGCACCAGGCCGACGAAGAGGTGGTTGTACTCCTGCTCCACCAGCCCGGAGACCGGGTCGGGGTGGTTGTAGCGCACGGTCCCGGCCTCGCGCATCAGCACGGGGGCCGCGCCCAGCTCCTCGCCGGTGCGCCGGGCGGCGGCCGCGAAGGGCGTCTCGCCGGGGTAGGGGTGGCCGCAGCAGGTGTTGGACCACACGCCCGGAGAGTGGTACTTGCCCAGGGCGCGGCGCTGGAGCAGCAGGCGGCCCCGCCCGTCCAGCAGGAAGACCGAGAAGGCCCGGTGCAGCCGCCCGGGGGGCAGGTGGGCGGAGAGCTTCTCCGCGGTGCCGATCGTCGCCCCGTCCTCGTCGACCAGTTCGAGCATGACCGGCCGCGCGGCGGGGTCGTCCTGGTCGGCGGCGGAGCGGTGGTCGGTGTCCGTTCTGGCGGTCATCGGTGTCCTTCGTGTTCGACATCGGGGTGCGGACGCTCGGAGGGGCGGCGCGGACACTGGCCGCGCCGCCCCTCCGGGAGGTTCAGACGCGGTCGGCCGCGATGAGCAGGTAGTGGAAGCTGTTCTCCTTGTAGGCGGTGAGGAAGGGCTCCTCGATGCCGGTGGCCACGGAGGACTTCGCGCGCAGCTCCCAGTAGGGGATCGTGGCCGCGGTGAGGTCCACGACCTCCATGGGGACGAGGCCGTTGGCGGCCATCGCCCGGAAGTACTCGCTCCGGGGGTGGATGTTGCAGGTGTAGTGCTCGTCGATGCGGCTGACCGCCTTGGAGCGGCCGCCGGTGACGTCGTTGTAGCAGCCGGTGATGGTGACGTAGCGGCCGCCGTACTCCAGCAGGCGGGCGTGCTCGCGGAAGAGCTCGAACAGGTCCACGTACATGGTGGACTCGTTGTTCCAGCTGGCGCGCAGGGAGCCCGTCTCGAAGCCGGTGTCGAGCATGTTGCGGAAGTGGAAGCGCACGCGGTCGGACACGCCCCGCTCCTCGGCCTGGGCGTTGGCGAAGGCGACCTGCTGCTCGGAGATGCTGATCCCGTCCACGTGGCAGCCGAAGCGCTGGTTGGCCATGAAGCTGGTGCCGCCGCGGCCGGAGCCGGTGTCCATGATCCGGTCGCCGGGCGCGACCGGGCCCAGGTAGTCCAGCAGCACGTTGGCCTGCGCGGTCTCCAGGCGGTGCATCTCCTGGATGATGCGCTCGTCGCGGGTCTCCTCCGGCCCCTCCAGCACGGACGGGTCGTAGTCGCCGACCCCGTAGTGGTGGTGGTAGAGGCCGTCGACCTCGCCGAGGCGGATGTTGACGGGGTCCTTCTCGGCGTTCCAGTACGCCGCCACGGACTCCTGGTAGGCGGTGCGCAGGACGTCGGACGATCGGCTGAGGGTCTCGGTCATCGCGGAGGAACTCCTTGTCGTGGTGTGTCGGTCCGGACCGGCCCGTGCTCGGGGCCGGGCCGGTCCGCTGCGGAGGGAGGGGCCGCGCCGGGCGCGCGGCCCGTTCAGTCGGTGCCCGCCCCGTGGTAGCGGGGACTGCGGGCGTGCCATTCGCGGCTGCCGCCGAGCCAGGCCCACAGGCCCCACAGGAAGCGGCGCAGCTCCGGCGAGCCGGTGAGCGCCAGGGCGGCGGCCTCGGCCTCGAAGGCGTGCATCAGCTCGTCGTGGATGTCGACGGTGCGCCGCACCGCCTCACCCAGCGAGCAGCCGTCCTCGGTGGCGATCAGCCGGGGCAGGCTGAGGTCGGTGACGTCCTCCTTGCCCATGGAGTACAGGTCGTTGACGATCACGCTCGCGCTGCCCGCCAGGGTGAACACGCGGCGCACGCTGGGCTCGGAGAACACCTGGTGCGGCAGCTCGTACCCGGCGACCGCGTCGATGAGCGCCATGCACGGCACGAAGCTGTTCTCGTGCCGGTGCATGAGGAACTCCCAGACCGGCGGCCGGTGGCCGGTGGCCAGCCAGACGCCCTCCTGGTTGTAGGCCACGAACATGATCGCCAGCTCGTGGCGGAGCCTGCGCACCTGCGAGGCGGTGGCGTACAGGCCCAGGCCGTCCAGGCTGGAGCGCAGGGCCCGCATCACGGGGTCCGCGCGCACGACCTCCTCCAGCTGGGGCGCGTAGCGCAGCGGCAGGTGCGCCTGGTCGATGACCGAGTGGGCGATGGCCAGGCGCTGGCCGAGCAGCTCCGGCTGCGCCTCCTCGGCCTCGCCGTCGACGTAGTGGTCGTCCACGGACCACTCGGCCAGGGCGCACTTGGCCGCCGCCAGCAGCCGGTCGGGATCGTCGGTCTCGGGGTGGGCGAGCATGATGAGGCGTCCGAACCCGGCCGAGCGGACCCGGTCGAGCTGGCCGGGGTAGACCCCCATCTCCTCGGCCCACACCAGCAGCCGTTCGTCGACCTCGTCCCCCAGGGCGGGGTCGTCGCGGACGGCGGGCGGGCAGTACAGCGCCGGGATCCGCTCCCCGTCGACCTCGGGCCCCTCGGGTTCGGAGACGACGGTCGGCCCCTCGGGCGGGACACCGGTCCCCGGGCGCCCGGGCGCCGGGGCGGTGGGGCCCGGAGCGCCCAGGCCGCCGGGGTGGCCGGGGAGGCGGAGTCCGGTGCGCACGGCGAGGGCGCCGGGGCTCTGGTCGGCGACGTGGGAGTCGGGCAGCCGGAGCCGCAGCGCCGACGTGCCCACCTGGCGGGACCCCACGGGCAGCCGGGGCGCGGGAGGCGTCCGCGGTGCGGCCGGGGACGCCAGCAGGTCCGGTCTCCCGGGGCGCCGCGAATCACGGAGCAGGCGGTCCACCAGGGCCGCCACCTCGGGAGAGGCGGCGGAGGCGGACATCCTGGGCAGCGGTGGCACCGTCTAGACCTCCTTCCCTGACGGTGTCGGGTGCTCAGCCACGCGGGTGGACCTCGGCGTTCTCCAGGATTCCGATGGCGTCGGGGACGAGCACCGCGGCGGAGTAGTAGGTGCTGACGAGGTAGGAGATGACGGCCTTGTCGTCGATGCCCATGAAGCGCGCGTTGAGGCCGGGCTCGACCTCGTCGGGCAGGCCGGTCTGGTACAGGCCGATGACGCCCTCGTTGTCCTCGCCGGTGCGGACCGCGATGATCGAGGAGGTCTGGTGCTCGGTGACCGGGATCTTGCCGCAGGGCAGGAGGGGCACGCCGCGCCAGGCGGGCAGGTGGTGGCCGTTGACCTCGACGGTGCCGATGTTGAGGCCCCGGCTGTTGCACTCCTTGCCGAAGGCGGCGATGGCGCGGGGGTGGGCGAACATGTACTGGGTGTTGCGGCGCATGCTCAGCAGGTCGTCCAGGTCGTCGGGGGTGGGCGGCCCCGAGTGGGTCTGGATGCGCTGCTTGAACTCGGCGTTGTGGAGCAGGCCGAACTCGCGGTTGTTGACCAGTTCGTGCTCCTGGCGCTCGCGCAGGGCCTGGATGGTCAGCCGCAGCTGCTGCTCGGTCTGGTTCATCGGCTTGTTGTAGAGGTCGGCGACCCGGCTGTGCACCCGCAGCACGGTCTGGGCCACGCTCAGCTCGTACTCGCGCGGCCGCAGCTCGTAGTCCACGAAGGTGCTGGGCAGCTCGGCCTCGCCGACGTGGCCCGAGGACAGGGCGATCTCGGCCTCGCCGTGCTTGTTCTGCCGCTCGCCGGGCAGGGACAGGTACCGCTGGACGTGGGCCTGGAGGGCGGGCGAGTCGTCCAGGATCGCGATGAACTCGCGGCGGGGCAGCTCCAGCAGCGTGCCCGCCGTCGCGGCCTTGACGGTGTACTCCCACGCCGGTTCGGTGCCGAGCAGGTGCTGGTCGCCGAACCTGTCGCCGTCGGCCAGCACTCCCAGTCGGACGGCCTCGCCGTAGGGGCCGGTGCCGGTCTTGTGCACGCGCCCGTGCGCCAGCAGGAACAGGCTGTCGGCCGCCGTGCCCTCCTCCACCAGGACCTGGCCGTTCTCGAAGTCGCGCTGGACGAAGCGGTTGGCCAGGGCCGCCAGCACCTCCTCGTCGTCGAAGCCGCGCAGCAGGGCCAGCTCGCCGAGTTCGTGGGGGATGACCCGGACCCGGGCGCCGGTCTGCTCGAACTCGATCCGCCCGTCGCCGACGGTGTAGGTCAGCCGCCGGTTGACCCGGTAGGCGCCGCCGTCGGTGTGCACCCACGGCAGCATCCGGGTCAGCCAGCGGGAGCTGATGCCCTGCATCTGCGGCGTGGACTTGGTGGTGGTCGCCAGGTTCCGCGCGGCCGCGGTACCCAGGCTCTGCTGCTTGCTGCTCCGGACCTCAGGAGCCGAGTCGATCGACATCCGCCGTGTCTCTCCTCATGGTGGTGGCGAGCCCGTCCCGCGGGGCCGGGGGAGGTGGCCCCGCGGGCGGGAGCGCGCCGGGAAAGGTTGCGCGTATTCGGATACATGGCGTGACCCGGGCACGTCGGCGCACAGGCCAGCTTTCTCCGTAAACCGCTGATCACCCTAGGAGCACCCATTCGGGCTTCGCAGGGAAACGAGAATTTTTCTCGGAAGCGCCCGAGGGACCCCTGTCCCATATCCGTACCGCCTCGACCGGACCCGGGGGCGCACATCCCGACGAAAGGTACCTATCGATCACGCCACAAGCCCACGAACAGGGCGTACAACCCCAAAAACGCCCGCACTCCTCACGCCCGAGCACGAACAGATCTGCGAACAGAAACCACGAATTCATGACATTTCATGATGTGAATTTTCCATGAGGAAGGACCGGGCACACCGCCTCCCGGTCACCGAAGAGACGAATTACGGCCAACCGATGCCACGCCCGCACCGCGGCTCCGACGCGACCCGCGGGAGAACACCCGGACATTCAGTGGCACGGATCACACCGACCCGGCCGCACTCCCCCGCACACGCCCGCACACCGCCCCCGCGGCGCCTCCGCTCCCCGACCCGCCGACACCCCGGTGTGAATTCGTGTGCCCGGATCTGACATCATCCCAACTTGTACGTACACTCTGTACGGACAACATGTGTTCCGGCCTCCGACCTCCACGGGCCGCCCGCCGGGCCACCCCTGCGAACGGATACTTATGCGCGACGACCACGGGTCCCTGGTGCCCCTCTACCACTGGATGAACAAGATCCCCGGCGGGGCGATGCTGATCCCCCTGGTCCTGGGATCGGTCATCGGAACCTTCGCCCCCGGGGCGCTGGACATCGGCAGCTTCACCACCGCGCTGTTCAAGGACAGCGCGATGCCCCTGATCGCCCTGCTGATCTTCGCCACCGGCACCCAGGTCACGCTCCGCACGAGCGGACCCGTCCTGGCCACCACCGGTGTCGTGCTCCTGGGCAAGAGCATCGTCCCCGGCCTGCTGATCATCGCGCTCGCCGCGGTCACCGGCCCCGAGGGCCTCCTGGGCGTGTCGATCCTGGCGATGATCGCCGCCGCCACCAACGCCAACGGCGGACTGTGGCTGGCCATCACCGGCCAGTACGGGCGCGCCCGCGACCGCGGCGCCTACATCGCCGGAGCGGTCAACGACGGCCCCTTCTTCACGCTGCTGTTCATCGGCGCCTCGGGGCTGGGACAGATCCCGGTGACGACCCTGCTCGCCGCGATCATCCCGTTCGTGCTCGGCGTCGTCGTGGGCAACGTGGACTCCCAGTGGCGCGACGTGCTCAAGCCCGTGCCCGCCATCGTCATCCCGTTCTTCGCCTTCGCCCTCGGCGCGGGGATCAACCTGGCCGACGTGGCCCAGGGCGGGCTGACCGGCATCCTGCTGGGCGTGGTCATCACCCTGGTCACCGGCGGGTTCGTCTACCTCGGTTACCGGTTCCTGCTGCGGCGCGGCAAGGAGTCCGGCGTCGGCTTCGCCGCCGGCACCGCCTCCGGCAACGCCGTGGCCACCCCGGCCATCGTGGCCGCGGCCGACCCGTCGTTCGCCGCCTACGTGGGCACCGCGACCTCCCAGGTCGCCGCGAGCGTCCTGGTCACCGCCCTGCTGGCCCCGCTGGTGACCACGTGGGTCCTGCGCCGGGCCGGGGCCTCGCCCGCCGAGGCCGAGAAGGAGGAGCAGGCCCGCGCCGCCGCTTCGGCCGCGCCCGCCCAGGCCAAGGAGGACAACTCGTGAGCACACCCGAAGAGCCCCGCGTGGCCGTGGTCGCCGACGACCTGACCGGCGCGGGCGACACCGCCGTGCAGTTCCTGCGCGCGGGGTGGAGCACCGAGCTCCAGCTCTCCCCGGCCCCCTCCACCGCCGAGGTGGTGGCGGTCAGCACCGACTCCCGGGCACTGCCCGCGAAGCGGGCCGCCCTGGCCGCCGACGAGGCCGTCCGGCGCCTGCGCGGGGCGGGCGCGGCCCGCCTGTACAAGAAGGTCGACTCCACCCTGCGCGGCCCCATCCGCGCGGAGATCGACGCGACGCTCGCGGCCTGGTCGCCCGGCGCGGTCGCCGTGGTCTGCCCGGCCTTCCCGGCCACGGGGCGCACGGTCCGCGACGGGGTCCTCCTGGTCGACGGGGTCGAGGTGCACCGCACCGCGGTCGGCCGCGACCCGGTCACCCCGGTGACCGAGAGCCGGATCGCCGTCCTGCTGGGCGCCGAGCACGTCCGGCTCACCGGCGACGACGCCCGCGCCGACGCCGAACTGCTGCGCGCCGCCGGCCCGGTCGTGGTCGCGGACGCCGAGACCGAGGAGGACCTGGACCGCCTCGCGGCGGCCGTCACCGCCCTGGGGCCGGACGCCGTGCCGGTGGGCTCGGCCGGGCTCGCCTCCCGGCTGGCCCGCTCCTGGGCCGAGCAGGAGGCCCCGGCGCCCGCGCTGGTGGTCGTCACCTCGCTGCACCAGACCGCACGCGGCCAGGTGGAGGAGCTGGTGGCCGACCCGCGCACCCGCATCGAACAGCCCGCGCCGGGCGACCTCGCCGACGAGGAGGCGTGGCTCTCCTGGACCCGCGGGGCGCTGGAGCGCTTCGACCCCTCGACGGCCCACACGGCGCTGGTGGCGCCCGAGGACCGCGACGGGCAGCTCGACCCGGCCGCCGTGGCCCGCCGCATGGGCGAGTTCGCCGCCGCCCTGGCCGGACGGCACGAGCTGTCCGGGTTCGTCGTCACCGGCGGCGACGGGGCGCGCGCCCTGACCCGGGCGCTGGAGGCCCGCGCCATCGCCCTGACCGGCGAGGTCGCGCCCGGCATCCCGATCGGCACGCTGTCCGGCGGACCCCGGCACGGCCGCGCCATCGTCACCAAGGCCGGGGGATTCGGATCCCCCACCGCACTACTGGAGGCCGCCGAGGCGGTCCGCCACCCGAAAGGCAGGAACGCTTGACTTCTCTCCCATTTGAAGCAGGGAGATTCTTCCCTCGCGGGTTGAGCTTTCTGCTTCGCAGCCGGTTGCCGACCCGAACTAACGGCGGGGGGCGGGGTACCGCCCATCGGTCTTACACCAGCTCCACAGACATCACTTTCCGCCAGCCCGGCGGTAGGCCGACCCGGACTTGGTTCTCGTGCGAGCCGACGCGAGCCAGGTTAGCAGTGGTTCACGGGTTCGGTGAATCTGGTGGGACGTGATCCGCTCGAGGGCGAATTACCTTTTCCCGTTTTACTCCACAGAGGTCCGATTCCTCCCTGGCCTGAAGGCCAGAGTTTCCTCGAAAGGATTCAGATGAGCCGTCCCACACTGGCAGTCACCCTGGGCGACGTGGCGGGGATCGGCCCCGAGATCACGGCCAAGGCGCTGCTGCACCACCCCGAGGTCCGCGAGTACGCCAAGCCGGTCGTGGTCGGTGACGCCGACGCGCTGCGGGGCGCCGTCGCCGCCGTCGGCGGGGACCCGGAGGCGGTCAACACCGTCGCCTCCCCGGCCGAGGCCGCCGACGAGCCCGGCGTGATCGACGTCGTGCAGACCGGCCCCTCGCTGGGCCACGTCCCCCCGGGCGAGCTGAGCGCGGAGGCCGGCGACGGGGCGGCCCGGTTCGTCATCGCCGCCGTGGACCTGGCCAAGCGCGGTCTGGTGGAGGGCATCGTCACCCCGCCGCTGAACAAGGCCGCGATGCACCTGGGCGGCCACGCCTGGCCCGGGCACACCGAGCTGCTCGCGCACGAGTTCGGGGTGAAGGACTACAGCCTGGTGCTGTCGGCGGACGAGCTGTCCTTCTTCCACCTGACCACGCACGTGTCGCTGCGCCAGGCCATCGAGGGCGTCACCCAGGAGCGCACCCTCCAGGTGCTGCGCCTGATGAGCGCCTTCGCCCGCGCCCAGGGCAGCCCGGACGAGCCCATCGGGGTGGCGGGCCTGAACCCGCACGCGGGTGAGAACCGCCTGTTCGGCGACGAGGACGCCGACGTCCTGGCGCCCGCGATCGCCCGCGCCCGCGAGGAGGGCATCAACGCCCACGGTCCGCTCCCCGCCGACGCCCTGATCCCGGCGGCGGTCAAGGGCAAGTGGAAGCTGGTCGCGGTCTGCTACCACGACCAGGGGCACGCGCCCTTCAAGGCGGTCTACGGGGACGACGGGGTCAACATCACCGCGGGCCTGCCGGTGGTGCGCGTCTCGGTCGACCACGGCACGGCCTTCGACATCGCGGGCCGGGGCATCGCCCGCGAGGCCAGCCTCGTGCTGGCGATCCGCCGCGCGGCCGAACTGGCCCCCGGCTGGGGCCACGTCTGGCAGGCCACCCGCTCCGAGGGGTAGCCGGTCCGGGGGTGTGCGCGCCCGTGCGCGCACCCCGGACCCCGTGGTGCGCGGGGGACGCCCGCACGCCACCGCGGCCTCGACACCGACCGGCCTCCCGTGGGAAACCGGGGGCCGCATCCGCACACCGCCGTGTTCCCCCGGCAGACCCGCCTGTGGTGGGCGCCCCGCCCGTCCTGCGGGGCGCCCACCACAGGCGGGCCCGTTCCACGGGTCTCCCCCGCCCCGGACGACGTGTCCGCCGCGCGGTCCGGGGACCGGACGCGGGCGCGGCACACAAGGCCCCCGCTCCGGGGCGACCCTCCCTGGAGGAGGGACGACCCTAGAATGATCCGCATGCCCGTGGACCGCACCGACCCCCGACCGCTGCACGCGCAGATCGCCGGAGCGCTGCGCGCGGAGATCCGCGACCGCTCGATCGCCCCCGGCGACACCCTGCCCAGCGAGGCGGCCCTGCGCGAGCGGTTCGGGGTCTCGCGCAGCGTCGTGCGCCAGGCGCTGGCGACGCTGGAGGACGAGGGCGCGGTCCGCCGGACCCGGGGGCGCGCGGCGGTCGCCGCCGTGCCCACCGAGCACCACCGGTTCGTGCAGCGGGTGACCGGGCTGTTCGACCAGTTCTCCGCCGACGGCCTGCGCCTGTCCACCGCCGTGCTGTCCCTGGAGGCCACCCGTTCGGGCGTGCCCTCCGCGACGCGCCACCTGGGCACGCGCGAGCTGCTGCGCCTGGAGCGGATGCGCTCCCTGGACGGCGACCCCCTGTCCTACGTGCGCACCTGGCTGCCCGCCGAGCGCTTCGCCGCGCTGGACGCCGCGATGCTGCGCGACGCCTCCCTGCACCGGTTGATGGAGGAGCGCTTCGCGGCGGTGCCCACGAGCGGGCGCAGGCAGATCCGCGCCGTGCCCGCCGACCCGCGCATCGCCCGGGAGCTGGGCGTGGCCGCCGACGCGCCGCTGCTGCTGCTGGAGGGCGGGACCTTCGACCAGCAGGGCGCGCCCCTGGAGTGGTTCGAGAGCTGGCACCGCTCCGACCGGGTGGTCTTCGACATCGAGGCCGAGGGCGCCGCCGACCAGGTGCGCATCGCCCCGGACCCGTCGCTGACCGCCTCCCGGCCCGAGGCCCCGGCGGGCGCGGCCCGCGAACCGGGCCTGGACCGTGCCGTGCGGCTGGCCGAGGAGCTGCGCGCCGAACTGGACCGCCTGCGCCGGGAGGGCTGAGCGCTCGGGAGGGCCCGGCCCCGCGGCGGGGACGGCCTCGGGGACACCGCGTTCGCGGCGGGTCCACCGGTGCCGGACGCGTCGGCGGCCCCCTCTCCACCGCTGCGGCCGAGAGGGTTCGCCGGAGCGCGCCGCCCGGGGTGCGGGCGGCCCGCACGCCGCACCGGCCGTGTCCTCGGCCCGTTCGCTACCCGACCGGGCGGGGCCGTACAAGGGCCGTCCGTCATGCGCGCGCCCTCCCCCGGCCATGCGGGCGGCCAGGACACGGAACCGGCAGGTGATGACGGCGGGCCTGTCCGCAAGCGGTCAGCGGGCTTTCGGCCGGGACGGGGCGGGGTATCTCCATCTCCCGCGCACCTCCGGCGACCCGACGCGCGGGCGCGGCGGTGTCCCCCGCCCACCGACACGACCCCTCACAGCGAACCGCGAAGGACCTCCCCCGAGAACCCCGGCGAAGGCCAGGAGAGGAAACACCATGCCCCACACCCTCAAGCGGGCGGCCGCGACCCTGGCGCTCGCCGCCGGGCTCACCGCCGGGACCGCGGGCGTCGCCGCGGCCGCGGTCAGCTACGTCGGCGGCGGGACGTGGTACCACGGGCTCACCTCCTCGGTCGTGTACTCCGACTACTTCCACGGGTCGCGCTGCCACGGCTCCACGGCGGTGGGCAGGTACACCGTCACCTCCGCCGCGTACCTGCCGGGGTACACCTCCCGGGCGTCGGCCCCCCGCGCCCTGTCCAACAACGAGAGCTACTGGAGGCACTGCGGGTAACCGACCGCGACGGACCCGCTGACGTCCCCCCGTCAGCGGGTCGCCCCCGTGTCCGCGAGCGCTCCAGGAGACCATGCCCAACCGGACCATCGCCTTCGCCCACACCGCGTTCCCGCTGCTGGCCGCGCTCATCGCCGCGCTGCTGCTGGCCACGTGGGAGCTGACGATCCCCACCGCGCAGCACTCGGCGGTGGTGTGGATCGTCGAGGACGAGGGCACCTCCGACAGCGCCCGGGTCGCGGAGACCGTCGAGCGCGTCGCCGCCGAACAGGACGTGGCCATCGGCTTCACCGCCCCGGACGTGCGCACTCCCGAGTCGCTGTCGCACCTGTACCTGGCCGTGGGAGACCCCGACTCCCGGTACGCCGACTGGCTCACCGAGGGCTACCCGTCCTTCAACCCGGCCACGGAGCTGCGCGTCCATCCCGTCGAGGCGCTCGCCGAACGCAGCCCGCGCGGCTACTACCTGATCTTCGGCCCGCCCGAGAACGCGCGGGTGCTCACCGACGCGCTCGCCGAGCACGGCCTGCGCCCGGACGAGGGCGGCAGCCAGGCGCGGCTGTGGCAGTCCTTCCTCGGCGGCCCGCTGTTCAACGTCCTGGCCCTGGCGCTGCTGGCGGGTGTCACCGCGGTCGGCGCGGGGGTGCTGCTCGGTTCCCGGGACTACGCCGTCCAGCGGCTGCTGGGGCGCTCCTACGGGCGGATCCTGCTGCGCGACCTGGGTCGGGTCGCACGGCTGTGGGGCGCGGCCCTGCCCGGCGTCGCCCTGGTCACCCTGGCCTGCCTGGGCCTCTACAACGGCTGGAACCAGCTCGGTTTCTTCGCCCTGGTCGCCCTGGTGTTCGCGGGGGTCTTCGCCGCCGTGGCGGTGGCCGTGCACGCCGCGGTGCTCGGGTTGGTGCACACCACCGCGATCCTGCCCGCGCTCAAGGGCCGCATCCCCGTGCGCACCGCCCAGGCGGGCGCCTACCTGGTGCGCGTGCCCGTGCTGCTCCTGGTGCTCGCCGTCCTGGGGTCGGTCGTCCACCTGGCGCAGACCACCCGGGAGCAGCGGGCCTCGCTGGAGACCTTCGCCCGGACCGGCCAGACCTCGCACGCCACCCTCAACGGCAGCGTCGGCATGGAGGACTCCGAGGCCGCCAACGCCCTCCTCGGCCCCTGGCTGCGCCGGGCCGACCGGGAGGGCCGGGTCGTCATCGCCGACCAGCACGCGCCCGAGTCCGTCGTGCCGGTCGGGTCCGGGCGACCCGGGTTCGACGTGCTCGTGGTCAACGACACCTACCTGGAGAAGCAGGAGATCGTGTCCCCCTCGGGCGAGCGCTACGGCCCCGCCGTCTCCGAGGAGCGGGTCCGGGTCCTGCTCCCGCCGGCGCACGCCTCCCACCGCGAGGACATCGAGCGGGCGATGCCGGACTGGCTCCGCCTCCAGAACGGCGGCGGGGAGTCCGGGGCCGACGTCGAGGTCCTGCCCGCGGCCGACGGCCAGACGGTGTTCACCTACGGGTCGCGGGCCCCCTTCGCCCAGCAGAAACCACCCTTCCTGCGCGACCCGGTGGTCATCGCCCTGCCCAACGGTTCCGTGCTCTCCGACAGCGCCTACGTCACCTACATGACCCACGAGGCCGTGCTGTTCCCCGATCCGGGTGTGGTGGAACGGGCGAGGGAGGCCGATCCGCGGATGGCCGAGTACGTCAACGCGGTCCAGCCGATCCTCAACAAGGCGGCCGGGGCCTACGCCGCCGACCTGAACCTGCTGCGGATCGAGGCGTTCAACCTGGTCGCCGGGACCGCCCTGCTGCTGTTGACCGGCATCGCCTCGTGCGTCATCCACGCGCGCACCCGGGCCCAGACCGTCTTCGCCCGGCACATCAGCGGGTGGGGGTTCCTCGCCACGCACCGGCGGTTCCTGGCTGTCGAGGCGGGGATCTCGCTGGGCTTCGCGGGCTGGGCCGCGTGGGACTCGCTCACCACGCTGCGGGCGCTGCGCGACCCCGCCAGGATGCCGCCGCCCGAGCTGGTGCCGACCACCGGGTTCGAACCCCTCTACGCCGCGGCCATCGCGGCGGCCGGACTCGCCCTGACCCTGGGCGCGCTCGCCTTCTTCCACCGCCGTATCGTCCGCGAGGGCTCCTCGCAGGCCTGATGAACCCCGGGAGGCAGCATGATCACCGTCGAGAAGCTCACCAAGTCCTTCAGCTCCCGCGTGCTGTGGCAGGACCTGGACCTGACCGTGGAGGCCGGGCGGATGCTGGCCCTGGTGGGCGCCAGCGGATCGGGCAAGACCACCCTGCTCAACTGCATGGGGCTGCTGGAGAGGCCCAGCGCGGGCCGGATCCTCTTCGAGGGCACCGACATCACCCGTCTGGGACCGGGAGGGCAGCGGCGCTTCCGCGCCGACAGACTCGGCTACCTGTTCCAGAACTACGCCCTGGTGGAGAGCGTGTCCGTCCGGGCCAACCTCGACATCGTCAAGCGGCACGGCACCAGGTCGCGCCAGGCCGCGGCTCTGGAGCGGGTGGGCCTGGCGGGACGGGAGCAGGAGAGGGTGCACCGGTTGTCCGGAGGTGAGCAGCAGCGCGTGGCGCTGGCCCGCGTGCTGGTCAAGCAGCCCTCCCTGGTGCTGGCCGACGAACCCACCGGCGCGCTGGACCACGACAACGGCGCGATGGTCGTGGAGGTGCTGCGCCAGCTGAGCCGGGAGGGCTGCGCGGTGGTGATCGCCACGCACGACGACGCCGTCCGGAACGCGTGCGACGCCGCCTTCGACGTGGGCGCGGGGCGGGAGGCGGACGCGACCGGCGGCCGGTAGCGGCGAGGGCCCGGGGACAGGTCCGTCACCCGCCCGTCGGGCCGGGGGTCCGGGCGACGGCGGGGATCCCAGCGACCGGTGGCGGCGGGACCGGGGAGATCACGCGACCGGCGGCCGACAGCGGCGGGACCGAGGGCCGGTGGCAACGGGGTCACCCGGCGGCGAGCGTTCCCCGAACGGCGGCGGCGGGCGGTCCGGCACCCCGACGGACGCGGCCCCGCCTCGCGGCCCCACGACTGTCCGCGACCGCTGGAATACTGCTGCGCATGCCCCTTCCCCTTCCCCTCCCCCTCCCGGCGGACCCCTCCTCCTCGACGCTCCTGCTGGACCGGGCCCGGGCCCAGGATCCCGGCCTCCGGCAGCAGGCCCTCGACCTGCTCGACGCGGTCGAGGCGCGGCTGGCCCTGCGCCACCGCGCCCGGGGACGGCTCATGTCCGACCTGGCGGAGCACTTCGCCTCCTCCGGCCTGCCCGAGGCGTACCTGCCCTGGTTCTGGGACACGGTCGGCCACCGCCTGGCCGCACCGGACAGGAAGCGCGCGGGGTCGGCCTTCACCCGGGCGCGCGAGGCGGAGGCCGCGCACACGCTCCCCGTCGATCCCCACCACACCGTGGAGAACGCCCTGCTCTTCGCCCGGCACGGCGCCCTCCCCGCCAAGGAGTTGGGCGCTCACCGCGCCAGGCTCGCCGCACTCCTGCCACCGCGGGAGGCGCACCGGGAGTTCCTGCGCTTCCTGGACTCCTGGACGGCCGGTGGCGCACCGGTCCCCGCCGGGCTGCCCTCCCGGCTGCGCGCCTCGGCCGGGGCGGCGGAGCTGGGGAGGGCCGAGGAGGCGCGTGCCCTGGGCCGGGTGCTGGCGGCCTCCGGGGGGCGCGAGATCCCGGTGAGCGTGCTGGAGGCGGCGGACCGGGTCTTCGCCGAGGCACCGCCGTCCGAGGAGGACCGCCCCGGCCTGGCCGTCCTCTTCCCCGCCTCGATCACCGACGGCGCCCCGTGGCTGCGTCTTCTGGAGACCACCGGCGTCGCCGAGGACATGGCTCAAGGGCGCCTGCTCCCGGAGGGCGGCTACGGCGCCTGGCTGTCGCGCTACTTCTTCATGTACGGCTACCGGTGGGTGGGCCAGGGCGTGACCCGGCAGCGGATGCCCGGGGAACTGTACGCGCTGCTGGGGCGCATCGCCCCGCGGATCCGCGAGGAGAAGGCCCCCGTACGCCTCTACGAGGGCCGCTACCGGCACGGCCGCGTGGACGGCGAACTCGTGAGGGCCTGCGAGTCACACGGCATCGTGGTGGACCTGCCCGCGGGGGCCGGGCGCCCCCTCCGCGGCCCCCGGAACACCGAAGGCGGGACGAGGCCGCACCCGCGGTTCCTGGAGCAGATGAACGCCGAGGTCGAACGGGTCCGGGGCGGTCTGCTGGAGTCGGCGGACAGGGGGCTCACCGAACTCGACGCCTGCCTCTCCCACGATGTCATGCGCAACCTGGACGAGGTCGAGGAGATCCTGGACGGACTCGACCTGGCCGCGCCCCTGGCCCGCACCCTCCGGTTCGGGGTGCCCGGCGAGTACGGCTGGCGGGCCTTCGAGGAGGCCGTGGCCGAGATCGGCGCCCGCGACGGCGGCGTCCGGGGCATGACCTCCACGTGGCCGGTGCTGACCGTCTACGGCAGGGACGCGGCGGTGGCCGTGGACCACCGGGAGAGGCGCGGGTCCTGCTCCTTCACCCTGCCCGAGGACGCCGACAGGCACACCGTGCACTTCGTGGGCGGGGACTTCCAGGTGTCCTGGACCACCAGCGGGAAGACCGACGGCCACCGGTCGCAGCGGGCGCTGTGGTGTTCGGCGCCCGAGGACGTGTTCGACACGGCCTCCTCCCCGGCC
Source organism: Nocardiopsis sp. CNS-639 (assembly GCF_000381685.1). Taxonomy (NCBI): domain Bacteria; kingdom Bacillati; phylum Actinomycetota; class Actinomycetes; order Streptosporangiales; family Nocardiopsidaceae; genus Nocardiopsis; species Nocardiopsis sp. CNS-639. The sequence goes on along the minus strand of NZ_KB906858.1, from coordinate 362,986 downwards.
CTCTTCGACCACGGCAGCGCCCACTGCTACGACCTCGGCCTCGTCCTGGCCTCTCCGGACGGGGGCCGCTACGACCAGGACGGAGTCCTGCGCCCCGGGGACCGCCGGGGCGTCACACAGGTCCACGACCACCTGGGCGACGGCGCACGCGTCTGGTCGAACATCCACAAGGGCGACAGCGGTTTTCCGGAGGTGGACGCGGCCACCGGCATCAGCGGAGGCCTCACCTGCCCCGACTTCCTCACCCCGGACCCCCGGCTGGATTACGTCGACTACCTGGACACGCGCCTGCACCTGGTCGGCCTGCCGGAGGGGGTGGACGGCTCCCCGCTGGGTTCGGCGGACGGGCTCGCGGGCTTCCGCGTCGTCTGGACCGGCCCCGGCGCGGAGGGGGTCCGGAAGGCCCAGCGGGCCCTGGAGGGCGCCGACGGGCGGCGCGCTCCGCTCCCCGACCACCCGGGCCTGACGTACTGGGGTGTGCTGCGCATGCCCGGCGGGACCGCGGAAGGGCTGCTGGCCTACCGCTGGAAGGAGGGCCACACGGTGATCCAGTGCCGGGACGCCGACGACCGTTCCCTGCTCTGGGAGACCTGGGCCTACCCCAAGGCCCGGCTGAGGAACCACGAGGGCAACGGCCTGATCCCCCTGATGCCGCCGCCCGCCTTCTGGCACTTCCTGTCCCCGCGCGACCCGGCCGCCTCCCGAGCCCTGCGCCGGGTGGACGAGGCCACCGCGCGCCGACTCATCGAGGCGGCCCTGCACGCGCCCGGCACCGAGGACCCCTCCTCCCCCGAGGCGCTGCTCGCATCCTCGGCCCGGACCTCGCCCGCGCGCGCGGCCGCCGTGCGCGAGGCCCTGTCCCGCCTGCTGCCCGAGGTCACCGACGAGGCACTGATCGACGGCACGGGCGGTCTGGTGTGGGCGGTGCTGTGGGCCGCCGAACTGCGCCTGCGCCGGGAGGAGGTGTCCCGGCGCACCGCGCTCGTGCGCGCCGGCGCCCTGCTGAGCCCCCTGGCGGAGGCCATCGACGCGGATCTGGAGAAGGCGCTGGCGGGACTGTTCGACTCCCCGGAGACAGCGTTCCGATCCTCCTCCCGCGACCTGGCGGCCACGGTCACCGCCCTGACCGCCGACGGCGCGCGGCTGCGCGGCCGCACCGACGAACACACCCGGAGGCTGAGCCCGCCCGGCGCGCCCGCGCGCTGGGACCCTCTGCTCGGCCGCACCGACGCGGTCCTGTGGCGTCTGGCCACCGGCGGCGCGGGCCCCCGCGAGCGCGAGGCGCTGGTGGCGCTGCTGCGCGTGTGGGCCGATCAGCCCTTCGCTGAACGGGGGACGGCGTGGGTGTGCGGCCTGGCCACCGGCGCCTCACTCGCGCACCTGCTGGCCGCCGGGCGGGCCGTCATCGTCGAACCGCCCTCCCCCCTGCTGCGCAGGCACGGCAGGGAGGCGCGGCACTGGTCGGGCCGCTACCTGCCGGAGCGGCGCTATGTCTACGTGCGCGCGGAGTCGGCCCCCGCACCGGAGGGGGCCGAGGAGCAGGACCCGGTGCGGATCGAACGCGACGAGGCCGCCCGGCTGCACCGCTTCCTGGAACTCCTCGACCAGCGGGGCCCGGTGGTGTTCGGTCCCGAGGCGGTCGCGGCCTTCCGCACGATCACACGGGTCGCCGGGGCCACCGCCGAGTTCGTCCTGTCCGGGGAGTTCGGCCGTCCCGGGGCAGCGCCGGAGAAGGGCGCCGCCCGCGCGGAGTACCGCAGGACGGGCGCGAGGCTGAGCACCGAGCAGCGCCGCCGCATGCTCGTGGCGGCCGTGCCCGACGACCCGGCCGACCTGTGGGAGCCCGGCGGCACCGTCGCCGCGGCCGAGCGCATGGCCCGGGTGTGGGTCGAGATCCTCGGGGCCCAGCCGACCAGGGCCGAACTGGCCGCCGCGAAGGCCGAGTCCGAGGTGCCGGACCTGTTCGCCGCGGACCTGGCCATGGACCCCTTCTGGACCGGCCTGCTCGCCGACCCCTCCGGGGAGGGCCACGCCGCCGCCGACCAGCCCCGCCACCTGGTCCAGAACTCCTGGGGAAGCCTGGAGGTCCGCCGCGACGACACCAGGGAGAGGATCCACGGCGTCGGCGCCCTCGCCCTGCCCTTCCGCGACCCGGCCACCGTGCTCTCCTGGGCCGCGCTCCAGCTGCCGGTGGGCCATCCCGCCGCCGCGGGAGCGGCCCAACTGCACGCGCGCCTCTCTGCGGGGCTGCGCCGCCCCGGGTCCTGCGTTCCGCTGTCCTGCGACGTGCCCGCCCCCGCGGTCCGGGCGTGGGCGGAGCGGGCCGGGGCCGTCCCCGTCCGGGTCGGTCCGGAGCGCTCCCTCGAACCCGGCTCCGCCGCGTGGCCGATGCACAGCGACGGCGTTCTCGTCCTCCACGAGCCCAGGATGGACCGCCCGGTCGTGCCCGTGCTGCTGACCGCGGGGCTGTTCGACCCCGCCGCCGTCGAGCGCACGGTGGAGGCGCTGGCCGGACTGGACCTGCACGACACCGCCCGGGAGGTCCGCAGGGCGGCGGCGCTGTACGGCGGGCTGGCCCGCACGGCCGCGCGCGCGTCCGACACCCCGGTTCCGGCGGGCGGTTTCGAGGCCGACCCGCGCCTGAGCGTCCCCGACCTGGTGGAGGAGGTCGCGGGCAGGCTGGACTCGGACGCCGACGCGGCGGCACTGTACCTGCAACTGCTCACCCTGTCCCGGCCCACCGACCGCAACGTGCGCCGGTGGAACGGCTGGGCGCCCGCGCACCACAGGAGGACCGCCGCCCGCCTCCTGGAGACCGGCGCGGTCGAACAGGGCAGGCGTTCACGGGCCGGGCGGACGCTCTTCGTCCCCGGTGACTGGACGGAGCTCAAGGCACCGCACCTGCCCCTGGAGACGGCCAAGCTCGAATCCCACCTGGTCCGGGCCAGGTTCGACAAGCAGATCGAGGGGCCCCTCAACGGGGTGTGGCCCGTGGCGCCCGCGCACGAGATGTTCGCCCGGGCGTGGAGGGAGCGCGGCCCGGCGTGAGGGCGGGGCCGGCCCGGGCCCATGGCGAGGCCACCGGGAGGCCCCCGGATTCGGCGTCCGCGAGTTCAGCGCCCGCGGCGCCGACCCGTCGCGGCCAACGCCCGCTGCCACCACCCCTGGGCCTCGCCGGGCCTGCCCCGCCCCTGGAGCAGCACGCCGAGGTTGTACATGGCGGCGGTGTGGCCGAACTCAGCGGCACGGCGGTACCAGGTCTCGGCCTCGTCCTTGTCCCCCTCTCGGTGAAGCAGAAACGCGAGGTTGTACATGGCCTGGGTGTTGCCGTTCTTGGCGGCGCGCCGGTACCACACATCGGCCCCGCCGAGCTCGCCCCGGTCCTCCAACAGGGACCCGAGGTTGTACATGGCGTGCGCGTTGCCGTTCTTGCCGACGGCGTTGCGGAACCAGGATTCAGCTTCGTCGAGCCGCCCCCGTCCCCGCAACAGGACGCCGAGGTCGTTCATGGCCTGGAGATGTCCGTCCTCGGCGGCACGGCGGAACCACCCCTCGGCCTCGTCCAGCTCACCCTGTCCCCGCAGCAGGACACCGAGGTTGTTCATGGCATCGGTGTGACCGTCCTCGACCGCGCGGCGGAGCCACCCCTCGGCCTCGTCCGGCTCGCCCCGGTCCCCCAACAGGCTCCCGAGGTTGTTCATGGCACCGGTGTGACCGTCCTCAGCAGCCCGGCGGAACCACTCCTCGGCCTCCCCCAGGTCACCCCGGTCCTCCAACAGTCTCCCGAGGTTGTCCATGGCCTCGGTACTGCCCGCCTCGACGGCACGGCGGTACCAGGTCTCCGCCTTGTCCTTCTCGCCCCAGACCCCGAACCTGAGGCCGATGCTGATCATGGCGTCGGGTTCACCGGCCTCGGCCCTGTCCCTCCACTCCCGCGGCACGTCTCCCCACTCGTAGGCCTGCTCGTCCCCACCCTGTCCGCCGCCGGTCGGAGGCCGGAGCGCCGGGGGCGGTGCTTCGGCCCGGGGTTCGCCGTGGGCCGCGGAAGAAGAGGACAGGGTGCCGTTGGAGGCGTCCTGCCACAGGCCCAGGAGGCGTTCGACCTCGGTGTCGGCGTCGGCGCCGCGGACCGCCTCCGCCAGGACCTCGGTGATCATCTCGACCGCGCCCTTGGGCGGCAGGTCCGGCTTGGTGAGGGTGTCGTGAACCTTGGTGTGGGACATGGGCACCCCCTTGGCGTCCAGGGCGCGCTGGATCTGTCGGGAGGAGGGCCAGCCGGCCCGGTGGTGCAACTCATGCAGCGCGCGGTTGAGCTCGTCGAGCCCACCCGGGGGCAGATCGGGACGCTTCCAGGGCCGGGGCACGCCAGTCCTTCCGGATCGGTGCGGTCCATGACAGAAACTGCCAGACATCCTGCCACCAGAGGCCTTACGGCGTCTTCCGCTGTCAATGATTGTCAGCTCTTGGCCGCTCGTGTACTGCCTTGTCAATACCGCCCCGGGCCCGGTTCAAGCTGATCGCATCCCGATTCGCTCACCCCCCGGTGGAGGAACCCGATGCCACTGCTCTCCGCTTCCGACACGGCCGTCGTGGACCTGACGGTCGCACTCCTGGGGACGGCCGACAGCTGGCCGCTCCTGCTGCTCGTGGTCCTGGTCGTCGTGCCGGCGGTGTGGTCCCGCGACACCCGCCGCCGGCGCCGTGCCCGTCAGGTCCTGCGCCTGCTGCGCCCCCAGCAGCGGCACTGCGGCGACGAGGAACCGCGCCCGTGACCGCCGGCGGGCTCCTCGGGCACCGGTGGCGCCCGAGGAGCCCGGGCGCCACCACTGCCGGGGGCCGAGGACGATGCGATCGGCCCCGTCACATCCCCTGCATGTACCGCGCGGTGGCGCCGAAGAGGTACGTCTCCAGCCGCTCCTCCGCCAGCCCCTCCTGCTTCGCGGTGTACAGGGCGAGCGTGGCCATGTCGCCGACCAGGTTCGGCCCCGTCAACAGGTAGGACTGCCCCGGGGGCGGTGCTTCGGGCCCGATCTGCTCCAGGACGAACACCGCCATGCGAACCGGTTCCAGCGAGTCCAGGGCGGAGGGGTAGCAGCGTTTGAGGTCCTCCAGGTATTCGCGGACCTGGATGCCCGGTTCGTGGCCGGTGAACGCATACTCCATAACATTTCTAAAGAAAGCGGACAAAACTCCTATAAAGGCCGCGCCCGCGGTCTCGATGTCCGCCCGGTGGTCCTCGATACGCCCGCCGCGGAACAGGCAAGACAACAGCACGCGGTGCGCCGCCATGATCTCCGGTGGCACTGATCCCCTCCTCGTACTCGCCGATACATCATGTCGCGGCGTTTCCCCGCGCAGGAGGGAAGCGGCCCAGGTGTCCGGAAGCGGCCACGGTGCGGTTCAGGGTCAGGCGTGACAGGAACAGCACGGCACAGTAGAACAGCGTCAAGGTCTTGGTACGACAGCTTTTTCGGTAACTAGCAGAAAGAGCCCCGAGGCGGTCACGTTCTCGTCCGGCTCATCCGGTGCGCGGGGAAAGGGGGTCCGGACTGTGAGCGGTGAGAAGCGCGAGGTCTGGGGGATTCTGGAGGTCAGGGCTATCGTGGAGGGGGAGGACCGCCATGCCGGGGCGCTGAGGTGGCGCGGCTTCCAGACCACATATCCGACCTACGATGAAGCGCTGTCGTGGGCCCACCACGGCTCGGCGGTGTTCGGGCACCCCTCCGACACGCGCTTCCCCCATCCGACGATCAGGAACGCACAGGTCATCGTCGACCAGGGCTCCCTGTTCATGGTGTTCCCGATCCCGGCCGGGGCCGACCGGCGGGAGCACTCCGAGAGGATCTACCGTGCGGCTCCTCAGGAGTGGCTGGGCAGTCTGCTCGGCGTCTGAGACACGGCGGCGGGGAGCCAGGGGTGATGGCCCCGACGGCGTGGCGGGCGGCCGAGCGGCAGCGTTGACGCCCTTCCCGTCGACCCGGTGAAGACCGAGGCCGGACTACCCCTTGCGATGCAGCTCTTCATGCACTGCCCGTTGCATCCGACCCATGGTTTCCCTCAGGTCGCGAGCCTCATCGCGCAGCCGCGTCCGCCATACGGGGTCGCGCTCTCTTTCGTAACGCATCGCGACTGAGTTGATTTCTTCAAAGTGTTCGATGAGGCACCTTGCCATGAGCAGGATTTCCTCGCTTTCCGGGCCTCGATCGCCATACGAGAATACAGGTCATCCATTTTCTCGATAGCGTCACGCTCTTCCCGGTGCCGGCCGTCCGTGTAAACGCCCTCTTGGATCCTCTGGCACTCCTTGGCCGCCAGCACGAAGCTTGTGAACAAATCTCGGCGCGACTCCCAAAGAACCTGGTCCCGCTGGGCTTTGCGCACCGACAAGGCCACGAATATCGAGGCCACGGCCGCGATGACCGCGGCGATCAGAACCGCTTCCGCCTCAGACATGCCCCAGATTCTTCCAGGCCGATCCGCCGCATAGGAAGCTACTGCGCGCCGCCGAGACAGGGGCCCGCGGTCCCGCTACGGCCCCGAGGAGCACGAAAAGCGACCGCACGGGTCGGGTGGGGACGAATACCGGCTACTCGACCACCGGCCTCCACCAGAACCGCCCCTGAATGGTCCCGGCGCTCCCGGAGCCCCGGCGACAGGACGCGTGACCGGCGGGTGGGGAGGTCGAGTCCGGCAAGGGCCGTGGACTCCACGGCACCGGAACCGGCGCACGGCCGGGCGAGGGGCTAGAGTGCCCCGCATGCCATCGGATGACCTCTCCCAGCCCGGCCGCCACGACCCCAGCCAGAGCCGGGCGGGCCGCGCCGTCCTGGTCACCGGTGCCGCCCGGGGCATCGGCCGGGCCGTGGCCACCGCGTTCGCGGAGCTGGGCGACCGGGTCGCCGTGCACTACGCGACCCGCCGCGCCGAGGCCGAGGCCACCCTGGCCGGGCTCCCCGGCGAGGGGCACGTCCTCCTCCGGGCCGACATCGCCGACCCCGACGCGGCCGCCGACCTGGTCGGGCGGGCGGTCGCCCGCCTGGGTGGGCTCGACGTCCTGGTCAACAACGCCGCGGTCAACACCGCCCACCCCCTGGCCACGACCTCCTACGAGCAGTGGCAGCGGGCCTGGCGGACCACCATGGACGTGAACGTGTTCGGCGCCGCCAACACCAGCTACCTGGCCGCACGGCACATGATCGACCACGGGGTGCGCGGCCGCATCGTCAACGTCGGATCGCGGGGCGCCTACCGGGGCGAGCCCGACCACCCGGCCTACGGCGCGAGCAAGGCCGCCCTGCACTCCCTGGGCCAGTCGTTGGCCGTCGCCCTGGCCCCGCACGGCATCACCGTGGCCTCCGTGGCGCCCGGGTTCGTGGAGACCGAACGCGTGACTGACCGCCTCACCGACCGGGTGCGCGCCGACAGCCCCTTCGGGCGCGTGGCCTCCCCCGAGGAGGTCGCGGCGGCCGTGCGCTACCTGGCCTCACCCGAGGCCGTGTGGTCCTCCGGCGCCGTCCTGGACGTCAACGGCGCCTCGTACCTGCGCTGACCGGCGCGGCCGAGACGGGAACCCTCCGAGGGGCCTCCACGCCCGCGAACGGATTCCGCGAAACACCTGACGGGGAGGCGGCGCGGGTCTAGTGTGCTGGGTGCCAGCCGCACGACCCGCTTCCGCAGCACGGTTCCCGGATCGCCCCCAGGTGAGGCCATGCCCGAACACACCGAACCCCGCACCTTCGACGCCGTGCTCCAGGAGTTCCAGCGGAGAAACCCCGGCTGGACCCTGCGCTGCAACCCCGGCGCCGTCCCCGGCCGCCGCTGGGCGGCGGACAGCATCGAGCTGCTGACCGCCGAGGAGATCAACTGGGGTTTCAGGAACACCATCCTCGGCCCCGAGATCGCCACGGTGCAAAAGCGCCTCACCCGGGAGCGGGAGGCCCTGGAGCGGTGGGAGCGGGCCCGGCGGGAGGAGCTGGAGGAGTGGAACGACTGGGAGGACTGAAGGGGCGGTAGGCCCGCCCCCTCGTCCGGTGACGCGCGTCCCCAGGAGACCCTCCCGGAGCCGCCGCACTCGTCCGGTGCACGCGCCTCCGGGAAGGGCCGTCCCCCGCGCCCGGCGACCCGCCTCCCCGCGGGGACCGTCCCCGGCTCGCCGTCCCCGCCCGGTGCCGCGCCGGACTGGAGGAGCCAGCCCCGGTTCCCCCGCCCCGCGCGGCCTGAACGTCAGTCGCAGCAGTTACAGCACTCACAGCAATTACAGCAGTTGCAGCACTCGCAGGCTTCACACCAGGAGTTTCGCGGTTTGCCCGACCACGGCCCGGGGTGGGGGTCGCGGCAGCAGAACTGGCACGTTCCGCACATGAACAGCGCCACCGCGCAACCCGCCAGGACGCCCCGCTGCTTGGGCGGGTGCCGGAGTTCGGGGGTGTCGCACGAACAGGAGTCGCAGCAGCCGCTCTTCTTCCGCGCCCCGCCCGAGCTGGAACCCTCACCACCGGAGCCGCCCCCGTGCCCGCCGCCGTGGTGACCGCCCCCGTGCCCGCCGCTGTGGTGGCCGCCGTGGGCCCCGCTGCCGCCCTCTCCCCACTGGTGGGGCGGCTGCTGGTGGTAGTGGTGCTGGTGGTTGTGGTGCTGACCAGGGTACGGATATCCGCCTTGAGCGAAGACGCGGTCGACGGCCCGGCGCAGCTCCACCACCAAGAGCGCGCGGACCAGACGGTCGTCGACGAACCCGGCCTCCTCCAACGCCAGCCGCACGCCCAGGACGGCGTCGTCGCACAGTTCACGGGCCCGGCCGAGTCCCGTGCCGGTGGCCGTGAGCGGGTTCCAGGCGCCCTTGCGCCCGTCCTCCTCGCGGTCCTCCACCGCGTCCAGCAGGTGGGCGACGCGGCCGAACAGGCGTCCCGCCTCACGCAGGGGCTCGGCGTTGGCGGGCCGTCCCGCCAGGACGGCGGTGTGCGCGAACGCCTCGCCGGTGGCCTCCTCGGTCGGCCGGGTCACCATCAGGACGTCGGTGCCCGGTCCCGCCGAGGACTCGGCCTCACGCTGCCGGTCGACCACCGCGACCAGCCCCGCGCCGTCGAACCCGAGCCCGGCGCCCGCCTCGCGCGCGTCGCGCCGCCAGCGCTCGGCCACCCGTCCGGCGAGCGCGCGCACGCCTCTGCGGGCGTAGGGCCCGTCGCCGTCCTCGATGTGGTCGGCGATCTTGGCCGAGGCCAGCATCAGCGACACCGCCGCCGCCAAGCGCGCGCCGGAGCCGTCGGCGACCTCGGCCCCGCGCATGCCGCGCAGGGGGCAGCGGCCCGCCCGGCGCGTGCCCGCGCACTCCTCGGACTGCGCCGCGGCCAGGACCGACACCACCAGGCCGTCGTAGTTGGTGGCGATCCGGGACGCCTGGCCGTGGTCGTCGCGCAGTGCCAGGCACAGCCCGCACATGTGTGACATCCACTCCTCGGCCAGCCCGTCGGACAACGTGTGCCGACAGGGACGCAGGATTCCGAACACGTGCTGACACCTCGTCTTCCGACGCCACGGCGGTGGCGGACTGTGCTGAACACCGGGGTTCGATGCCAGCGCCGCGCGGGAGGTTCCGGCCGTTCGGACTCCTTCGGCACGGCTCCGGCGGCACGGTTCCGTACGCGCGGCCGGACTCCGGTCGCCGGGGACCACGGCGGTCCGGCGGGGCGATCCGAGACGAATGAACGGCACTGTCTCTCACATCGGCCGTAAGTGGAGAATGGCGTCCGTTTAGGCCGTAGCGTGCACGACGAGGACCCCGCACGGACCCGTCGTGCGGCGGCTGACAAGGGGGACCAGAACAGTGAGTCAGATGCGCGCGGCCCTGTACGACCGGTACGGCGGCCCGGAGGTGCTGTACGAGGGCACGGTCGCCAAACCCGGCGCCGGTCCGGGAGAGGTGCTGGTGCGCGTGCACGCCGCCAGCGTGAACGGCGGCGAGCTGCTGGGCCGTGCGGGCAGGGTGCGCCCGGTGACCGGGCTGGCCGGGAGGGGCTTTCCGAAGCGGACCGGGATCGACTTCGCGGGCGAGGTGGTCGAGACGGGTTCCGGCGTCTCCGGGTACGCGCCGGGGGACCGGGTGTGGGGCGCGCTGCCCAGAACGTTCGGCAGCGCGGCCGAGTTCGTGGCCGTCGCGCCCCGGCAGCTGGCCCCGGCACCGGCCGGGATCGACCTGGTCGAGGCCGCGGCCCTGCCCGGCGTCGGCACGACGGCCGTGACCGCGCTGCGGGACAAGGCCCGTCTCGCCCCGGGAGAGCGGCTGCTGGTGCGGGGCGCGAGCGGCGGGGTGGGCAGCGTCGCCGTCCAGCTCGGCCGGGCCTACGGCGCCCACGTCACCGCGCTGGCCGGGGCCAAGAACCTGGACCTCGTGCGGGAGCTGGGCGCCGACGAGGCCTTCGACTACGCGAGCACCGAACCGGAGGACCTGCCGCCGTTCGACGTCGTCCTGAACACGGTGGGGACCGGGATGGGCGCCTACCGCAGGCGGCTGACCCGGAACGGGCGCATGGTCACGATCACCTTCGACATCGAGCGCGCGCTCGCCTCGCTCTCCTACGTCGCCGCCTCGGCCGTCTTCGGCCCGCGCCGGATCCGCGCGTTCAGCGGCGACCCCGGGCACGAGCTGTTCGCCGAGCTGACCCGCCTGACCGAGTCCGGAGCCGTGCGCCCCGTCGTGGACAGGGTCCTTCCCCTGGCCGAGATCGCCGAGGCCCACCGGGTGGTGGAGGCCGGAGGCATCCGGGGCAAGGTGGTGGTGCGCGTGCTCGGACCGCGGACCTGAGGCCGACGTCCACGACCGGTTCTCCGTGGTTTGTGAGCGTGCCGCCCGTTCGCGTGAGCGGCACGCACATCACTTCCCGGCGCACCGGCGTGCCCGCCGTACCTCCCGCGAAGGCGCGGGGTACCTCGACCACGCCCGCGAAAAGGTGGTGCGGAGCGGCCGCGCGGAGGGACACTGGGATCCCCGTCGTCAGGAGAGACACGTGTCCATCGACCACGAGCGCCCGCCACCGCTGCCGCGACCGGTCACCGGCGTCTACGTCCGCCACGTCGAACAGTCCGCGTGCCCCGGCTCCTTCGCCATGGTCTGGGTCGACGCCGAACCCCTACCGGAGGAGGCCGCCGGGGACTTCGCGTTCGTCGACGACCTTCCCCCCACCTGCCGGTACACCGGGGAACCGCTTCCGCGGGAGTTCGCCGAGGCGTTCGCGGAGGGCGCGCGCGAGGCGTGGCGGGAACGGGAGGAGGGCCTCCCCGCCTTCGCGGCCCGGGTGGTGCTGCGCGACGCCGTATGGCACTGGACCGACTCCAACGTCCGGAGTTTCCAGGTGGCGGGACGGCTCGCCGCGAGGGAGATCCTGAGCTGCGCCGCCGAGGGCCGCGAACCGCGGGCGGTCGGGCACAGCGCCCGGCGCGACCAGCCGCCCCCGCCCAGGACGCCGCCGCCCTCCGGCACGGCCCCGTCCGTCTGAGGCGGTCGGCGGCGCCCGACCCCGCCCGGGGAGAGCGCCGCCCGTGAGGACGGGCGGCGCACCGGGCCTTGGTCAGGACCGGACCGCCACGGCCCGGGAGGCCTCCTCCAGCCACCCCAGGTACCAGTCCGTGAAGGTCAGGGGCGCGCCGTCCCCGCCGGTGAGCGGTGCGAGGTCCTCGTCGTCGACACGGCCGTCGCTCCACATCCGCCCGGCCTCGGGGCCGGTCACGACGAGCCACTGCCGCAGCGCGCAGCCCAGGTGGCACAGGCACAGCGCGCCGACGGTACGCTCCTCTGCCCACAGCAGGTCGGCCATGCGCGCGTCCCAGGCCTCGTAGACCCGGTCGAACTCCTCGCCGTCCCCGAAGTCCTCCTCGACGGGCTCCTCGGCCCGCAGGGCGGCCAGGGACCGCGGGTCGGGACCGGTGGAGGGGAACGGCTCCGCCAGCCGCGCCGGGGCGACCAGGTCCGCGCCGTTGCCGTGCCACCGCCACCGGCCGTCCGCCCCTCTGACCAGGGGGAAGACACCGTGGGCGGGCCCCGCTCCGCCGGCGCCCACCCTGAGCAGGAACTCCCGGTACCCCGCCGGCAGGCGGATGCCCAGCTGCCCCTCCGCCTCGGCCAGTTCCTCCGGAGTCAGCGGTTCCAGCAGTTCGAAGCGGTGGGAACCGGCGCCGAAGACCTCCCGGGCACCGGGCGCCCGCGCCAGTTCCCGCACCCGTTCGCGGACTCCCGCCCACACATCCGTACTCGTGTCCATGGCGGCATCGTAGGAAGCCCCGCCGACAGTGCGGCGGCGACGGGACGGAGAGGCGGCCGGGAGGCGCTATCGTCCGGTGGGGCCGCAACCGTCCCGGCACGCCGCGGGAGCCCCGTCGCGCTGCCGCACACAGTGAGGAAGAACCGGCTTGCACACGAGCACCACACCGCCCGGGTCCGCGCGCCCCGACCGCGGCGGCGGCATGCCGCGCTGGCTCCCCCGGGCCATGCTGCTGGCCCTGTGGCTGGTCACCGCGTTCGGTCTCGCCCTGTGGCTGTTCGTCCGGTTGCAGAGCCTCATCATGCTGCTGCTGATCTCGCTGTTCCTCGCCCTGGCGCTGGAGCCCGCGGTCAACTGGCTCCACCGGCACCGCTGGCCGCGCGGGCCCGCCACGGGGCTGGTGATGTTTCTGGTGCTGGCGCTGACCGTGGTGTTCCTCAGTCTGCTCGGGTCGATGCTGGTCGGCCAGATCCTGGCCTTCGTCTCCGAGATCCCCGCGATGATCCGCGCCGCGCTGGCCTGGGTCAACACCACGTTCGACACCTCCTACTCCCCCACCACCCTGCTCAACGAGATCTCCAGCGCCAGCGGGCTGATCGAGCAGTACGCCTCCGGTATCGCCAACAACGTCTGGGGCGCCGGGACGACCGTCCTGGCGCTGCTGTTCAACGCGCTGACGATCGCGCTCTTCACCTTCTACCTGTGCGCCGACGGCCCGCGCTTCCGCCGCGTGATCTGCTCGGTCCTGCCGCCGCGCACCCAGCGCGAGGTGCTGCGGGCCTGGGAGATCGCGATCACCAAGACGGGCGGCTACCTCTACTCCCGGGCGCTGCTGGCCCTGGTCTGCTCGGGCGCGCACTACGTGGTGCTGGTCGCGCTGGACATCCCCTTCGCGTTCGCCCTGGCGCTGTGGGTGGGCGTGCTGTCGCAGTTCATCCCCACCGTGGGCACCTACATCGGCGGGGTCGTCCCGGTGCTCGTGGCGCTGACGGAGGGCATCTGGCCCGCCGTGTGGGTGCTGGTGTTCATCGTCGTCTACCAGCAGTTCGAGAACTACCTGCTCCAGCCGCGCATCACCGCCAAGACCCTGGACATGCACCCCGCGGTGGCGTTCGGCTCGGTCCTGGCGGGCGTGGCCATCCTGGGGGCGCCCGGCGCGCTGCTCGCGCTGCCGATGGGCGCGAGCATGCAGGCGTTCCTGGGGACCTACATCCGGCGCTACGAGGTGGCCGAGCACCACCTGCTCTCCGACGCCGAGGAGGGCGGGAAGGGCGGGAAGGGCGGGAAGCCGTCCCCGGCGTCCGAGGACGACGGGGACGACGGGGACGACGCGCGTCCCCCCGGTCCGCGTGGGCGGGACGGCGGGGAGGGGCCGTGACCGCCCGTTCCCCGGCCGTCCGGGCCGACGCGGGGCCGTGACCCGGAGACCCGGGGGAAGCGGGGACCGCTCCGTCCCGGCCGCCCCTGTCCGTGCCGCCTGAGGAGATGACGGACACGTCCGTTTCGGCACCGGAAACACCCCATGGGATCGAGTACCGTTCTCGTACGGGCCGACGTGAGGAAAAGGGCGGTCGACATGGACATCCTGCGCAGGAACAACGTCACCGTCACCGGTGCGGCCGACGGGCCGACGGTCGTGCTGGCCCACGGGTTCGGCTGTGACCAGAACTTGTGGCGCCTGGTCGTACCGGCCCTGGCCGAGCGGTACCGGGTGGTGCTGTTCGACTACGTCGGCTCCGGAGGGTCGGATTCCTCCGCCTGGAGCGAGGACAGGTACTCCTCCCTGGAGGGCTACGCCCAGGACGTGGTGGAGGTCTGCGAGGCCCTCGACCTGGAACGGGCGGTGTTCGTGGGGCACTCGGTCAGCGCCATGGTCGGCGTCCTGGCCGCGCGGGCGCTGCCGGAGCGGATCCGGGCGCTGGCGATGGTGACCCCCTCCCCCCGCTACATCGACGACGAGGGCTACCGCGGCGGCTTCAGCGCGGCCGACATCGACGAACTGCTGGCCTCGCTGGAGTCGAACTACCTGGGCTGGTCGTCGGCGATGGCACCGGTGATCATGGGCAACCCCGAGCGGCCCGAACTGGGGCAGGAGCTGACCAACAGCTTCTGCGCAACCGACCCCGACATCGCCCGGGTCTTCGCCCGCACCACCTTCCTGTCCGACAACCGCGAGGACCTGAAGGTCGTGGAGGTCCCCACCCTGGTCCTGGAGTGCGCCCAGGACGCCATCGCCCCGCCCGAGGTGGGAGCCTTCGTCCACGCCGCGATCCCCTCCTCCACGCTGGTCACCCTGGACGCCACCGGCCACTGCCCGCAGCTGAGCGCGCCGCGGGCCACCGCGGCGGCGCTGTTGGAGTTCCTGGAGTCCCTCCGAGACGCCGGATGAGCGGGGAGACCGGGCCTCCCGGGGCCGGCAACGGCTCCGCCACCGACGCGGCCTTCAGTGCGCTGCTGGAGGACAGCGCCGAGGAACTCTACGAGTCCGCGCCGTGCGGCTACCTGTCCACGCTCATGGACGGCACGGTCGCCAGGATCAACGCGACGCTGCTGAGGTGGCTCGGCCTGGAGCGCGCCGCCGTGGTGGGCCGCATGCGCTTCACCGACCTGCTCACCGTGGGCGGCAGGCTCTACCACGAGACGCACTTCGCCCCCCTGCTGCACCTGCGGGGCGAGGTCAACGGCATCGCCCTGGAGATGCGGGCCTCCGACGGCGGCCGCCTTCCCGTGCTGGTCTCCTCCACCGTCAAGCGCGACGACGGGGGACAGCCGCTGCTGGTCCGCACCACCGTCTTCGACGCCACCGACCGCCGCTCCTACGAGGAGGAGCTGCTGCGCCGCCGCAGGGAGGCGGAGCAGGCCCGCGCCGAGGCCGAACGGGCCCGCGAGGAGGCCGAGGAGGCGCACCGGCGGGCCGAGGCGGACCGGGCGCGCCTGGGAGAGGCGCTCGTCATCCTCCAGAGAGCCCTGCTGCCCGACACCCTGCCCGACGTTCCGGGCATGGAGGCCGCCGCCTACTACCACACCGCCTCCCCCTACCGGTTGGGCGGCGACTTCTACGACCTCTTCCCGCTCGGTGACGGGCGCTGGGCGTTCTTCCTCGGCGACGTGAGCGGCAAGGGGCCCGAGGCCGCGACCCTGACCTCCCAGGCCCGTTACGTCCTGCGCACCACCGCACTGCACTCCTCCGAACCCGCGGACGCCCTGGGCACGCTGAACACCGCCCTCCTGGAGCGCTACGCCGACAACGGCGACCCCCGCTACTGCACCGCCGTCTTCGGCGTCCTCGAACCCGACGGCGACGCCGGGCACGTCCGTGCCCGCCTGGCCTTCGGCGGCCACCCCCCGGCACTGGCCCTGCGCGGGGACGGCCGGGCCGAGTTCCTGTTCGCCCCCGGCGGGATGCTCGTCGGCGTGCTGCCCGACGCCCACTTCGCCACCGTCGAGACCGCCCTCGCCCCCGGCGACACCTTCGTGCTCTACACCGACGGCCTGACCGAGGCCCGCACCGGCGCCGGGCCCGACACGATGTACGGCGAGGAGGGCCTGCTCTCCTTCGCCGCGCGGCACGCCCCCTCCACGGCCCACGGCGTCGTCGGCGCGCTGACCGAACTGCTGGAGGGTTTCGGCGAGGGCCTGGAGGACGACACCGCCCTCCTCGCGCTCGGCGTCCCCGCCCAGCCCTCCACCGCCCCGTCCGAAACCGGACACCACACGATGAGCGGTCCACGATGAGCGCCCTGACCGTCACCCGTCGAGACAGCGCGACGGGTCCCGTCCTGGACGTGACCGGTTCGCTGGACTACGACCACGCCCCGACCCTGCGCCACGAGGTCGGGCTCCTGGCCCTGGACTCCGGCCAGTGCCTGTCCATCGACCTGTCCGGCCTGGACTTCTGCGACTCCAGCGGTATCAGCGCCCTGCTGGCCGCCCGTCAGCACGCCTTGGCGGCCGGGGCCGACATGGCCCTGCTCTCCGTCCCCGCCAACACCCTGCGCATCATGACCATGGTCGGTCTGAACCGGGTCTTCACCATCCACCCCGGCACCGCCTGACCCGCGGCGGGCCCTGCGGCCAGCAGGGTTCGGCCGGTGCCGCCCCGTCGCTTCGGCGGCGACCGAAACGACGCGGCCCTAGCGTCGCCGTATGGCTTCCCGAACAGAACCCGGCAGCGGATCCACCGACCACGACCGCCCGCCTCTGCCATCCGGCGCCGACCTCCCGACAGAACCGGAGAGCCCCGGCGAGCGGTTCCGTGCCCTGCACCTGCGGGGCGCTCCCCTGCTGCTGCCCAACGCCTGGGACCACGCGTCGGCCGCCGCCCTGGCCGCCGCGGGGTTCCGCGCCGTGGGGACCACCAGCCTGGGTGTGGCCGCGGCGGCCGGGCTGCCCGACGCCCGGGGGCTCGCGCGCGAGGAGACGCTGCGGCTCGCCCGCGGCCTGTCCCGACTGGACGTTCCGGTCAGCGTGGACGTCGAGGGCGGCTTCAGCGCGTCACCCGCACGGGTCGCCGCGCTGGCAGCCGAACTGGAGCGCACGGGGATCGCCGGGATCAACCTGGAGGACGGTCTTCCGGACGGCGGGCTCGCCGACACCGGACACCAGCGGGCGGTGATCCGCGCGGTCAGGGAGGCGGCGCCGACGCTGTTCCTCAACGCGCGCACCGACACCCGCTGGCTGCCCGGCCACGCGGAACAGACCGCCGACCGGGCCGCCGCCTACGAGGAGGCCGGAGCCGACGGGGTGTTCGTGCCCGGCCTGCGTGACGAGGAGGAGATCGCTGCGCTGGTCGCCGCCCTGCGTGTTCCGCTCAACATCCTCCACTCCCCCGACGGACCGCCGCTGCGGGTCCTCACAGACCTGGGCGTGCGGCGCGTGAGCTGCGGTTCACTGCTCTTCCGCGCCGCCCTGCACGGGGCCCTGGCGGCGGCCGAGGCGGTGGCGTCGGGCCTCCCCCTCCCCGAGGGCGTCCCGGACTACGGGGCGGTGCAGGGCCTCGCGCGGCGGTTCGCCCGGGGCTCGGCGGACGGATGAGCCGGAGACGGCCGCCGCTCCTGAAACCGTCACCGCCGCGGGGCGCCGCGCCGCTGCCGCCCCGGTCGGCCGCCGGCACGCTTCCCACGGCGGTGGAAGATCGTGGTCGCAGGCGGCGGACTCAGTGGTCGCCGGTGTCCAGCAGGCGTTCGAAGCGGCCCGCGGGGTGCGCGCGCGTGGGCATGGCCTCCACGAACGGCAGCAGCTCCCGCTCGGCGACCCCGTGGATCCGGCGCAGCTCGGCCACCGGGTCGGGGTGCTCGTCCACCCTCAGGTCCAGGTGGGGGTAGGGGTGGCCGGTGTGCATGTACACCGCGGCGCTCTGTCTGCCGCGCCGGTCGCCGCCGGCCGCCTGCCCCGCCTCCAGGGCGCCCAGCAGCCGCCGGTCCATCCGCTCCCCGGCACCGGCCTCGAACCGCTCGGCCATCGCGTCGAGCGTGTCGGCACCGGTCAGGATGTTTCCCGCCACCGCGTACCCGTCCCCCACCCTGTGGCCGCACCACGGGTGCGCCTGCGCGCCGGTGTGCGCGGCGGCGCGTCCCTCGCGGTCGACCACGGCGACCTGTCGCGAGTCGGCGTCGGGGTCGGCGTCCAGGACCCGGCGCAGCGCCTCCTCGGCGGAGTGGGACCGCAGCAGCTCCAGGGCGTCCGCGCCCAGCAGCGGGTTGATCAGCGCCTGTGTGGCGACCGCCCCCGCCTCCGCGTGCGCGAACACCGACAGCGCGCCGATCGCCGGGAAGCGGCTGCTGGTCGCGACACCGCACGTTCCGGTGGCGACGTCGTGGGCGACGATGGAGAAGGTGCCTGCGTACAACCGGTCTCGCTCTCGGATCTTCGGACGAACGGACGCCCGGCCGGTGCGGTGGGGCTTCGGCGCCGGGCGCCGGGGCGCTCGTGCGGGTCACGGGAAGGGTACCGGGCGTGCGTGCTGACGGCCGCGGGTGTGTCGGTGGAGAGGCGCCCGCGCCCGGGCCGCGCCGAGCGGCCTGCGCTGGTCGGGCCCGTGCCGGACGGCGGTGCGCCCGTCCGGGAGGGAACGCGGGGCGCGGGCACCGCGCAGGACCGGGAGGCTGGCCGTTTCCGGTCAGCACGGGCGGTTCGTGACCTTTGCCCGTGTCGTCGGCCACGGCGCGGTGCGTACGGTGACCGGGCCGATACACGCCCCGGCGCCGCCCCGCGGCCCGCCCGGAGAAGCGAAGGAACGACCCCCCGTGCGTACAGCACCCGTCCTCACCGCCGCGGTCACCCTGGTGCTCGCCCTGGTGACATCCCTGGCGGCGACCGCCCCGGCCGCCGCCGACGACCCCCTCCGGGCGTTCCACGAGCAGGAGGTCGCCTGGGCCCCCTGCGAGGAGCACCTCCTGCGCGACGTGGAGTGCGCCTGGATCGACGTCCCCCTGGACTACGCCGACCCCGGCGGCGAGCGCGCCTCCATCGCGGTCAGCCGCAACCGTGCCTCGGACCCCGAGCGGCGCCGCGGCATCCTGCTCACCAACCCCGGCGGACCCGGCGGCACGGGCCGCCAGATGGCCGTGGGCGACCGACCCGACCACGCCTTCTCCTCCCTGGGAGCGCAGCGCGTCGCCGAGGTCTACGACGTGATCGGGATGGACCCGCGCGGCAGCGGCGCCTCCACCCCCTACCTGGACTGCGGCACGAACTACCCGGCCACGGTCCCCCGGCCCACCGACGAGGCGGTCTCCGCCCACACCCGCACGGTGATCGCCACGCAGCGGGCCTGCGAGAGCGCCCACGGCGACCTGATCCCGCACATGACCACAGCGAACACCGCCCGGGACATGGACGTGATCCGCGCCGCCCTGGGCGAGGACGAGATCTCCTACCTCGGCCGCTCCTACGGCACCTACCTCGGCGCCGTGTACGGCAGCCTGTTCCCCGAACGCCTGGACCGCAGCGTCCTGGACTCCGCCGTCCCGCCCGAGGGCATGTGGCGCGACGTCTTCACCCTGCAGAGCGAGGGATACCGGGCCAACGTGGAGCGCTACACCGCCTGGGTGGCCGAGCACGACGACGTCTACGGTCTGGGGTCCACTCCCGAGGAGGTGCTGGCCGTCTTCGAGCGGACCCGGGCACGGCTGGTGGAGCACCCCCGTTACGACCAGTGGCCGGGCGAGCCGGAGCCGTGGATCTACACCGCGGACTACTTCGACCAGGACGTCGGCTACGCGGCGCGGTTCCAGGACCAGTGGGGCCAGTGGACCACCACCCTCTGGTACATCGTCAACGACCTGCCCCGCCCCGATGTCGAATTGCCCGAGGAACCGGAGTGGCCCGAGGAACCCGAGTGGCCCGACCCCGGGATCGAGTACGACAACGTCTCCCTGATGATGGCGGTGCTCTGCGAGGCCGAGTGGCCCACACGCCTGTCGGACTACTACGCGGGCGTCCGGGACGTCCGTGAGCGCAGCCCGTACGGTGTCGGGGCGGTCTGGCACGTACCCCAGCCCTGCACCTTCGCCTCGCACACACCCGCCCCGCTGGTGGAACTGGAGCGCGACGGCTACCCGCGCGGTCTGGTCATCGGCGCCGAGTACGACGCCAACACCGTCTACGAGGGGGCCGAACTCATGGCCGACAAGCTGGACAACTCCCTCATCACCGTCACCGACGAGGGGAACCACACCTTCTACGGGCGCGAGGGGATGGACTGCGTGACGGCGGCGGTGGACGCCTACCTGGTGGACGGCGCACCGCCCCGGGACACCGTGTGCGCCGGACGTCCCCGGTCCGAGGACCCCCGCGCCCCGGAGGAGGAGAGGGCGGGAGCAGCGGCCCGGGCCCTGGAGGCCGGACCGCACCGCGTCCCGCTGTGGGCCGATCCCCTAGCCGCGGAAGGCCCGCGGAGCTGACTCCGCGCGGTCGTCCTCCTCCGCGGCCCGACCGTGGAGGAGGACGGCCGCTCCCCCGTGCTCACACTGGACCTGGAGGCGCAGGCGGCGGTGTGGCGGCCGAGAACTCCGAGGCGCTGCGGACCCTGTTTCCGGCCAGCGCCTCACGGCGCCCCGGCTCCAGCGGTCCCTCCGCGTCACCGGACCCGAACGGGGCGCCCCTTGCCAGCGTTGAGCTCCTCGAAGGAGACGCGCTCGGCGTGGACGAGCGAGGCGAAGGAGCGGTGCCGGTCGCCCAGACCGGGGTACCAGCTCGCCCAGATGTAGGCCGCCCACTCCCCGTCCGGGGAGACATCGCCCGCGTCCAGGAACCAGAACTGGGCGTCGGTGTCGTAGGCCACACACATCAGCGGCCCGACCAGCCCCTCGTCCTCGTCCTCCAGGTCCTCCTCGCCCAGACCGATCATGTTCGCAAGGCTGTCCCACTCCAGTTCGGCGGTGGAGCTCATCCCGTAGACGAACGCCCCCATCCTCCCCCAGCCGTCGGACGCGGCGAGGAAGGAGCGGTAGCTCGGCGGCAGCCGACGGCCCAGGCGCTCCTCCGCAGCCGCGATCCGCTCCTCCGGGGCGCCCTCGTTGCCGAACCAGGACGAGGTCCGCTCCTCCCCACCCACCTCCTCCCCTTCGGCCTCGGCGACGCACAGCATGTCGGCGCTGTACTCGGTGAGGTAGGTCCGCCACTCCTCGACGGTCACCGGTAGCGCGGGCGCGTCCCCGCCCTCCGGGGCGACCGCCAGGCCCATGAACGTTTCCGGACCGCTCCGCGCCGTGTGGCGCAGCCCGTGGAAGGCCTCGTAGGCGCGGTCCTCGGCGAAGAACCGCACCCGGTTGAGCTGGGTCTGGTCCGCACCCGCGTTGCGGGTGACCTCCAGCCGCAGGTACCGCCAGGGCGTGTCCGCGCCGGGGCCGCTGACGGTGAAGTCGCGCGCCAGACGCCGGGCGGGGAAGGACTCACCGGACCGGGCGTCGAGAAGGGTCCACTCCTGGCCGTCCGAAGACCCGAGCAGGGACCAGTCCGCGGGGTCGCGGTCGGGGAAGTCGTCGGCGGGGTGCAGCACGTAGTGCCGGACGGTGACGGGTGCGGACATGGTGAAGTCCAGCCGGTCGGCGCGACGCCGTGACCGCCAGTTCTCGGCGTTGACTTCGAGCAGGTTGCGGGCCACGTGGCCCGCGTCGGTGTACTCGTCGCCCGCGCGCACCGAGCACACCATGGGCGTGAGGCCCTCCGCGCCGAGGCTCTGGGTCGGATCCAGTTCGATGGCGCGCAGCAGAACCGTCCCTCCTCCGCCCTCCCGGTCGGCCCAGTCGACCCGCGTGAGCGGGGGTCCTCCGTCCTCGACGAGCAGACGCAGCTCACGGTCGCCGCCCTGGATCCGGAACCGGTGGCCGGGACGTTCGGGGGGTTCGTCCAGACGGGTCCCCCGCCACTCGTACTGGACCCCGTCGAGGGTGACGCGTGTACCGGTGAACGCGTCCATACGGGGGTCGAACACGGCCACGGCCTCGCCGCCCTCGCAGTCGCGCCAGCCGATCCGGGCCGGTGCGACCGGCTCCCCCGGTTCGATGAGGACGTTGAACCGGGGGGTTCGCGTCCACTCCCGAGCGCCGACGCGTCGGCGCTCGGTGGAGAAGGCCAGAGGGGTCGTGTGTCCGGTCATCGGGTTCCCAGCGGTGAGGGGATGGGGGTCGGTCGGAGGGGAGGCGGGCGCCGCCGCCCGCGCGTCCGCAAGGAGGGTACGGGCGCCCACCGACGTTCCGGTCCCCGGACGGCCCCCGGTCTCCGTGACACCGCCCGGGTCCGGGAGGGCGCACAGATCACCGACATCGAGGCCCCCGACGCAGCGAGGGCTCCCCCGAACCCGGGGTTCGGGGCGGCCCCGACATCGAGGCCCCCGGCACAGCAAGGAATCCCCCGGCCCCGGAGTCCGGGGCGGCCCCGGACCGGGTCGCCTCCAGGACAGAGTTCTCTCGTCCACCGGGACAACCGGCTCCGACCACGGCAGGATCACGGACATGCCCGAGATCATCAAGCAGAAGGCCCGCGCGATCCTGTTCGACCGGCAGGGGCGGCTGGTGCTCATCAAGCGGACCCGTCCGGGCCGCGCCCCCTACTGGACCACGGCCGGGGGAGGCGTCGAACCGGAGGACGCCTCCGTGGAGGCGGCCCTGCGCCGCGAGGTCCTGGAGGAACTCGGCGGACGCGTCGACCGGGTGCGCGAGGTCGTGGTCCTCACCGACGAACGCCCCGAGGGGACCCTCGTCCAGCACGTGTTCGTCGCCCGGTTGACGGAGACGGACCCCTCCAGCCGTACCGGGCCGGAGTTCTCCGACCCCACGCGGGGAACCTACGAGACCGTCGTCCTCACCGGTACCGCCGAAGCCCTCAGGAGCATCCGTCTGCTTCCGGAACCGCTGGCGCGGTTCCTGGAGGACAACCTGCGCGACCTGCACGCCCTGGTGGCCGACCCCCACACGGAGACGCCCCGCGGGTGAATCCGCCAGCCCGGACCGACCGGACGACGGTGGAGAGCCGACCCGGGGAACACGGCTGGCGGATCGGGGACACCGTGCGCCGCGGAACGCGAACGGGGAAGGTCCCGTCGCCCCGTGTGCGCGGAGCCCGGGACCTTCCCGTTCTCTTCCGGTGTGCGCGGCTCAGGTCACGGAGCCGGGCCCCGGCCGGGGCCGCCCGCGCCGTCCCGCCGACGGTCGCTGCCCCGCCTGGCGGGCGAGGAGCAGACCCCGCACGCACGGCCGCGCGAAGCGGCTCACTCCGCCTGCCGCCGGCGGTGCGGCCCGGGAGCGGACACCGGTGATGACCCTTCGGGCACACCGCCCAGGTAGGTCACGACCGGCGCTCCCGTGTGCGGGGAGGTGTCGACGACGGCTTCGACCCCGTAGACGGAACGGACGAGCTCGGGTGTCAGCACGGCGGCGGGCGGTCCCGTCGCCGCGATCCTCCCGGCGTGCAGGACCGCGGCCCGGTCGCAGTAGCGTGCGGCCAGGTTGAGGTCGTGCAGGGCGGTCACCACCGTCATGCCGAGCGATCGCAGCAGGGTGAGGACGTCGAGCTGGTAGCCGATGTCGAGGTGGTTGGTCGGCTCGTCCAGCACGATCACCTCCGGCCGCTGCGCGAGCGCGCGGGCGAGCTGGGCACGCTGTCGCTCACCGCCGGAGAGCGTCCGCCACGACCGCGACCGGTAGGCGCGCATCCCGGTGAGGGCGAGCGCCTGCTCGATCGCGGCGCGGTCCTCGCCGTCCAGCCCGGCGAAGGTGCCGCGGTAGGGCGTCCTGCCGAGCGCCACGGCATCGTCGACGGTGATGTCGGTGTGCACCTCGGGTGACTGTTCCACGATCGCCACCCGCCGGGCGACCGCGCGCCGGGGCAGGGAGCGGACCGGCTCCCCGCCCAGGAGCACCGTTCCGGCGTCCGGCCGCCGGAGTCCCGCCAGGATGCGCAGCAGCGAGGTCTTGCCCGCCCCGTTGGGCCCGAGCACGGCGAGCACCTCGTTGGAGCGCGCCTGGATCGAGACCCCGTCGAGGATGCGTGTCCTGTCGACCGACCACGTGATGCCGTTCGCCTCCAGTGCCGTCATTGCCGGGCCGCCCTTCCCAGGACGACCGCGAACACCGGTGCGCCGAGCAGCGCCGTGATCACTCCCACCGGGATCTCGTGCGGCGAGAACGCCGAACGGGCGAAGGTGTCGACCCACACCAGGAAGATCGCGCCCCCGAGCCCGCTGAGGGGGAGCAGCAGGCGGTGCGCGGGCCCCGCCAGCAGACGCACGACGTGCGGTACGAGCAGCCCGATGAACCCGATCGCCCCGGAGGCCGCGACGGCCGCCGCCGTGACGAGCGCGGTGAGGACCATGAGCGTCACCCGTGCCAGGGTCACGTTGATCCCGAGCGAGGAGGCGGTGTCCCAGCCGAAGGTGAACGCGTCCAGGGCCGGGGTGAAGAACAGGCAGCCGACGGCGCCGAGCACGATGACGGCGGACGCCACGAGCAGCGGCTCCCAGCGTGCGCCTCCGAGCGATCCGAGCAGCCAGTACGTGAAGCCCCGGGTGGCGTCCGCGTCGCCGTCGAGCATCAGCACGAGCGAAGTGATCGCGGAGAAGAACTGCGACACCAGCACACCGGTGAGCACCACGCGGGCGGGGTTGGAGACGCGTCCGCCCCCGATGAGGACCAGCACGATCGCGAAGGCGGCCAGAGCCCCGGCGAAGGCGCCCGTGGAGAGGGTCACCGCGCCCGAGCCGAGCCCGAGCACCATGATCGCGACCGCCCCGGTGGACGCCCCCGAGGAGACCCCGAGCAGGTACGGTTCGGCGAGCGGGTTGCGGGTGATCGACTGCAGCACCGCGCCCGAGACCGAGAGCCCGAGCCCGACCACGGCGGCCAGGAGCACGCGCGGCAGACGCGACTCCCAGATGAGGGCGTCGATGAGCGGCGGTGCCGCCGGGACGGGGGCGAGGGCGCCCAGCCCGATGTTGCGCAGGATGATCCCGAGCACGTCGAGCGCCCCGATGTTCGCCGTGCCGACGAAGGCCGCGACGACGATCGTCACGCACAACGCGAGGACGAAGACGGCGACGACGAGGGACGAGCGCAGCCTGCCCGGTGCGCGTTTGGGAGGGACCTCGGCGCCGCCCGCCGCCGCCCCCGACGCCGGCGGGTCGGCGTCGGGGAGCGCGTCCGCGTCGGGCGGACCGGTCCGCGAAGGATCGGTGAGTCTGGTCATCTGCGCGCGAACACCACGACATCGTCGTAGTACCGCCAGATGACCCCGGTCTCGGCGAACCCGGCGGTACCGAGCGCTTGCAGGTGCAGTTCGAGCGGTGCGTGCGGTGTGGGCGGGCGGTCGGCGAAGCGGCGCTCGCGCTCGGCGTGGTGCTGTCCGAACGCGTCGTGCGCGACGGCGTCCGACCACCACTCGTCCCAGGTCCGCACACCCCGCGAGTGCGCGTCGCGCTGCGTGCGCTCGTCGTCGTCGGCCGCCGCTCCGGTGAGGAACGGCTGCGAGCGCGGGTCGTAGCGCAGGTGGTCGGCGTTCATGAAGACGCCGTCGGCGGGGAGCAGGGCGCCCAGGGCGCCGTAGACGGCGACGAGCTGGGCCGGCTCCAGCCAGTGCAGCGCGGTCGAGGAGACGGCGACGTGCACCGGTCCCTCGGGCAGCCGGGCGCTCCAGCCGGGCGCGGCGAGGTCGGCGTCGACCGGCGTGAAGCGTGAACCGTGGCGCTGACCGAGCCAGGAGCCCGCGATCGCGAGCAGCACCGGGTCGTAGTCGACCCCGACCACCCGGGCGCCCGGGAACCGGTCGAGGACGCGCTGGGAGAGGCTGCCGGGGCCGCACGCCAGGTCGAGAAGGGTCATGCCGGTCCCGTCGGCCCCGAACGCGTCCGAGGAGGCGCAGGTCCGCGCGATGACGTCGAGCATGATCTCGAACCTCTGCTCGCGGTGGGTGATGTAGGCCGCCTGCTGGGCGTCCCAGTCACCGATGAGCCGTTCGAGGGCGTTCCCTTCGAGGGTGTTCGTGGTCGTGGTCGTCATCACTCGATCTCCATGTCGATGAGGCCCTGCGCGATGGTCGGGACGGCCTGCACGCTGTGGACCGACGGGTCCATGTGCTGCCCGGGCACGATGATGAAGCGGTCGTTGACGACGGCGTCCATGGTCGAGGTCAGGGGGTCGTTCTTGAGGAACTCGATCTTCTCCTCGGCCGTGTCGCCGGGGTATCCGCGGCTCAGGTCGGCGAGCACGAGCACGTCGGGGTCGCGCTCGGCGACCTCGTCCCAGCTGACCTCCGGCCATTTGGTGGAGGCGTCGCTGAAGGCGTTCTCGGCGCCGAGCATCTCGGTCACGGTCTGCGGGAGCCCGCCGGGTCCGGCGACCGACGGGGTGGCGGAGGACGACGCGGTGGAGTAGAACCAGACCAGGCTGGGCGTGCCCTCGATCTGTTCGGCGGCCTGGAGTCCCTCGTCGACCACGGCCCGCTGCTCGGCGACGAGCTCTTCGCCCGCCTCGGGCACGTCGAAGATCCGGGCGATCGTCTCGATCTCGTCGAAGAGCATCTCGAAGGTCGCGCCGCCCTCGACGGCCTCGTGGTAGGTGCAGTCGAACTCGCTCAGGTAGGTCGGGACGCCGAGCTCGTGCAGTTCGGCGCGCTCACCGGCGTTCTCGGCAGTGAGGAACGAGGCGAAGGACGAGTAGACGAAGTCGGGCTGCGCTTCGAGCAGGGTCTCGTGCTTGAGCAGGCCGTCCGTGAGCAGGGGGATGCTCTCGTAGGCGTCGGCGATGTCGCTGGGGACGGGGTCGGTCTCGTACGAGGTACCCGCCATGCGGTCGGCGAGGCCGAGCTGGACCATGATCTCGGTGGCCGACTGGTTCAGCGAGACCGCGCGCTCGGGGGCCTGCTCGACGGTCACCTCGGTGTCGCAGTTCTGGATGTTGAGGGGGTAGGAGGTCGTGCCCTCGCCGGCGGCCGCCGCGGAGTCGGTCCCGGAGGCGGGCGCCGCCGCGCACCCGGCCAGGGTGAGAGCCGACACGACCCCCACGGTTCTGATAATGATTTTCAGATTCATGCCGGTAGGCTACAGCGCCTCCACCACCAGCCCGTACTCCGCTGCGTGACGGCCGAGGGGGCGCCCACGGCATCCCGCGGGCGCCCTCTCCAGGGCGCGGGGCCCCGGACGGAACCCGAAAACGCGACTCCGGAAGAAACGGGACAAACCATCCGGGAGGCCCGTTTCCCCACGGGCGCCCCGGATTGCGGGACCGTCAGGCGGAGTGGCGGCGGACCACGATCACGTTGTCCGTGACACCGGCCGTCGTGCCGTCGGGGCCGTTGGCCACCCGTTCGGCGCTCTCGCAGCGTTCGGTGGTCCAGCCGTCCCCGAGCATCAGTGTGACAAGGGTCTCCTCCGGCGTGGGGAACGTGGGCTCCTCGTCCCCGAAGCGCCAGGACCAGGGCGCGGTGGACGCGTGGTCGACGAGTATCAGGCGACCGCCGACCACCACCCGCTCGGCGGCGCGGCGCAGGACGTCCTCCCGGCCGAACGCCACCGGGCTGTGGAAGTAACAGGCGTAGACCAGGTCGAACGGTCCGGCGGGCAGCGAACGGGACAGGTCGTGCCGCTCGGCGCGCAGGCGGTCCAGGCCCTGCGCGGCGGCCATGTCGGCGATGCGCGCGACCGCCGTGGCCGAGACCTCGGTCGCGGTGACGTGCCAGCCCAGGGAGGCCAGCCACCGGGCGTCTCCGCCTCGGCCGGAGCCGAGATCGCAGGCGCGGCCCGGCGCCAGTTCGAGGTCGCGCACCAGTTCGGTGAGCCGGACGTTGGGCGGGGGCGCCGTGACGGTCTCGGCCGACCGGTGCAGCGGTTCCCAGAACTCGGCGCTGGGTGAGGTGGGGTCCTGAGCGTCATGTGTCATGGGGCGATGCTCACCGACGTCCGTGGTTCCGGACAAAGAGTTTTGCCATACCGGCAAACACGCAGGCCCCGGGCGGGCCGCCGAAACCGCCCCCGGACGCAGGCCCTGGGCGGGCCGCCGAAACCGCCCCCGAACGTCGGCGCCGCACGAACGGCCCTGTCGGCTCTGGCGGCGCGGAAGCGCGTCACGGTCGATGACAACGGCGACCTCCCCGGTGAGCCGAACCGTGTGGGATCAGGACGGCCCGCCGAGCGGGGACACCGCGACCGGCCCGCGGGCGCGGACCCTGCCGACCTCGGTGTTCCCACCCCCGGAACGGACGTCCCCGTACCCTCCACAGCCCTTCTTCGAGTGACCCAGGACACTCGCGTTTCTATAGAAAACGATTATCGTTTTCAAATAGCATCGCAAGCGACCGCGCGGGCCCGGGGCACGACGGACAGATCACACCCTGCCGCCTCGGGACGCGCGGTCACCACGCCCCCGACCGAACAGGTGGGCGCCCGGCCCAGCTCCCACCGGCCTCTCGCCCGGCCCCGGGAGCGGGTCGGCGCCCACCCGTTCACGATGGAGGGGGCTCCCCCGGGTCCGCCGCGACGCGTACACGTCTCCGCGCCCGGCGGCCTCGGGCGCCCGTGCGGCTGGACGCCGTCGGCAGGTCGCCGCGGGTCAGGACCCGGTCGCGGACCGCCCGCCCAGGTGGCGGGCCAGGAAGCGCTCCAGCCTCCCGTACAGCTCGATGTTGCTGTCCGGATTGGTGAACCAGTGGCCCTCGGTCTCGTTCAGCAGGTACTCGACCTCGGCGCCGCGGGAGCGGAGCGCGTCGAAGACCCGGTCGGAGTTGCGCCGGTGGACGCGCACGTCGTTGGCGCCGTGGATCAGCAGAACCGGCGCGGTGATGTCGTCGACCCGGCTGATGGGCGAGCGGGCGAGCATGTCGGCCCTCTGGCGGGGGTCGTCCGGGTCGCCGATGTAGCGCAGGTAGCTGTTCTCGACGGTACGGCGGGCGAACGGGACGACCGACTCGACGAGGTCGACCAGGTCGGACATTCCGGTGTAGCTGACCGCGGCGGCGAACCTGTCCGGGGTGAACGCCGCTCCGACCAGCGCCGCGTAACCGCCGTAGGAGCAGCCGTAGACCGCCACCCGGTCCGGGTCGGTGTAGCCCTGTTCGACCGCCCAGTCGAGGGCGTCGATCAGGTCGTCGTGCATGCGCCCGGCGAACTGGCCGATCGCGGCCTGTGTGTGGGCCTTGCCGTAGCCGGTGGAGCCGCGGAAGTCGACCTGCAGCACCGCGTAACCGCGGTTGGCCAGGAGTTGCACCTCCGGGTCGTAGCACCAGCTGTCGCGGTACCACGGTCCGCCGTGCACCAGCAGCACGGTCGGCAGGTCGCGCGGTTGGACCCCGACCGGCAGGGTGAGGTGGCAGGGCAGGGTCAGGCCGTCGCGGGCGCTGACTGTGACCGGGGTGACCGGGGCCAACTCGGCCGGGTCCAGGTGGGGGAAGGGCCGGAAGAGGCGGCGCGCCCGTCCCGTGGCGTGGTCGTAGAACCAGGTGACGCCGGGGTCGCGGTCGTGGGTGAAGTCCACCACCCAGCGCCGCGCCGCGGTGTCGCAGGAGACGTGGGCCAGGTCGCCGTCGGACAGCTCGGCCAGCCGCGGCAGGACCTCGGCGAAGTGCGGGTCGAGCGCGTGGATCTCCTGACGGGTGCCGAGGTAGCGGGCGCCGAGCAGGTCCCCGGTTCCCGGGTGCAGGATCAGCGAGGACGGGAAACGCGGGTCGGCCTCGGGGCGCGGGGTGTCCAGGTCGAACACGGGGTGGCTGTCCACGCCGGCCTGCTCGCCGGTCTCCAGGTCGAGCCGGACCAGGCGGGTGCGGTCGGAACCCCGCGACGAACCGATCCACAGTCCGTTCCCGTCCGGGGTGAGCACAGCCGGGAGGATGCCGAAGAGGGCGTCGGTGCCGGGGAACCGCGCGATCGTGCGCCGTGCGCCCTCGGTGTGCTCCGACAGCACGTGGTCGCCTCCCTCCTCCATGGTGAACACCAGCAGCCGGTCCGGGGTGCGCAGCCAGGAGAGGACGTCGCCGGGGTTCTCCGCGGCGGTGGTCATGCGGCCGGTCTCCAGGTCGAGCTCGAACAGGTCGGCCAGTTCGGGACGGCGCATGTTGAGCTGCACGAAAGCGGTGCCCGGGCGGTTCGGTGTGAGTTGCGCGCCGAGCAACCGCACGCCCTCGAAGGGGGTCAGGTCGACCGCGGGCTCGTCGGGCCGGTTCGGGTCCACGCGGTGCAGGTGCCAGTTCTCGTCGCCGTCGGTGTCCTGCTGGAAGAGCAGGTAGCGGCCGTCGGCGGTCCAGAAGAAGGCGTCGATGTTGCGCCGGATGTCGGAGGTGACGCGCCGGACGCCCGGGGCGTCGGCCTCGTGTACCTGGTCGGGGGCGGTCCAGTCCGAGTCCAGGTCGCGGACGAACACGTTGAGCCGACCGCGCCAGGGAGCCAGGTAGGCGACCCTCGTGCCGTCGGGTGACAGAAGGGCCCGGCTGCGGACGGGCGGGCCGAAGAACTCCTCGACGGTGATCAGCTTCGACGGAGCGGTCATATGGCGGTTCCTCGTGGTCGACGGGTTCGTGCACGCCCGAGTCCACTCCCCGACGTCGCGTCACACTCAAGACCGGAGGAAGTGACCCGTGCCACACCCGCTCGTCGGCCAAGCGCTCCGGAGCCCGGTCAGCCCCCGTCCGACAGGGCCAGCCGCCGCTGGACCCGGCGCAGGACGCGGTGCTGCACGGGTCGGAGGGTCCGCCCGTTCAGTTCGTCCATCAGGGTCGAGGCCCGCGCGTCGGACGGGAACAGGCCGGCCAGGCGCGCCACCACCGGTTCGAGGCGCGCGACCAGATCGTCGGTCAGTGCCGCCACCTCCTCCTCTGGGGTGTCGGGGCCCAGGGCGTAGAAGCGTTCCGTCAGCGGTGCGAGCGCGGCCGTGCCGTCGTTCACCTCGCCGAGCAGGGCGGCGAGTCCCGCCGGACCGTCCCCGCCGAGCAGATGTCCGACCAGGACGAGCTGTTCGTGCTCGTAGCGGGCCATGTCCTCGGGCATGTCCGGGTCGGGGGCGGAACGCAGCTCCGAGAGCTCAGGCGGCAGGTCGGGCGGGGCGCCGCTGCGGCGCAGCGCGGCGATGCTGGCGCGGCGGGCGAGGAGCCGTTCGACCTCGGCGGCGGCCCGGCGGTCGAGCTCGTCGAGCAGTTCCTCCGCGGCCGCCGGATCGTCCAGTACCGCGGGCAGCTCGGACAGCGGTACACCGAGGGCGGTCATCCTCGTGATGCGCAGGAGCCGGACGAGGTGGCCCACGTCGTAGCGCCGGTAGCCCCCGGCCGAGCGGGGCGGCTCGGGCAGCAGCCCGATCTGGTGGTAGTGGCGCAACGTGCGTACGGTGACGCCCGCCAGTTCGGCGAGCTCGCTGCTGAGCATCGGTCGGCTCCTTCGGCTCCGGTTCGCGCGGGTGGCCGGCGGCCCCGGACGGCGGTTCCGCCCCGTCGCGTCGACGACGGTAGCGCGGGCCCGGGGTTCTGTGGTCGACA
Source organism: Nocardiopsis sp. CNS-639 (assembly GCF_000381685.1). Classification (NCBI taxonomy): domain Bacteria; kingdom Bacillati; phylum Actinomycetota; class Actinomycetes; order Streptosporangiales; family Nocardiopsidaceae; genus Nocardiopsis; species Nocardiopsis sp. CNS-639. The sequence goes on along the minus strand of NZ_KB906858.1, from coordinate 331,787 downwards.
CGGCGACGGGGAAGGGTGCGCGGAGCCGCGCAGGGGCCCGCCCGTCGCGGGTTCGCGCGTTCTCGACATATGCCCTTGGAGCGGATAGCATACCCAACCTAGTTGATACATCATCTAGATTGAGCGGCTGTGAAGCCTGGGCGAAGGGGACCGCAGTGAGCGGCGGACACGGCAAGAAGGCGTACGAGGGTGAGTCGATCACGGTCACCTTCGAGGCGGAGCGCTGTCAGCACGCCGCCGTGTGCGTCAACGGCCTGCCCGAGGTGTTCGACACCCGGCGGCGCCCGTGGATCCAGCCGGACGGCGCCGCCGCCGACCGCCTGGCCGAGGTGATCCGGCGCTGCCCCTCCGGCGCGCTGCGGTACCGGCTCGCGGACGGCGGAAGGTAGGCCCCCGGCCGACCCCGCACGCCCACCGCGCGAGCACCCCTTCACGAGCTTGGAGCCCAGCAGATGCCACTCGCAGCGCAGTTCCACGAATACGGCAGCATCGAGTCCCTACGCGTGGTCGACGTCCCTCCGCCCACCGCGGGCCCCGGACAGGTACGGCTCGCGGTACGGGCGGCCGGTGTCGCTCCGGTCGACTGGAAGATCCTGCACGGCCACCTGGGCCGGGTGGCGCCCTCCCGCCTTCCTCTCGGTCTCGGCTTCGACGTGGCCGGGGTGGTCGACCAGGTCGGTACGGGAGTGGCCGACCTGAGGGTCGGTGACGAGGTGCTGGGGGCCGCCGCCACGGCCTCCTTCGCCCAGTCGGCGCTGGCCGACCCCGCGGTACTCGTCGCCAAACCGGCCTCGGTGCCCTGGGAGGTCGCCGGGACGCTGGCCGGTTCGGGCATCACCGCCTGGGAGGTGCTGAACGAGCTCCGGGTCACCGAGGGCGAGACCCTGCTCGTCCACGCCGCCGCCGGTGGCGTGGGCACGTTCGCCGTGCAGATGGCGGTGGCCCGCGGGGCCCGCGTCATCGGTACCGCGAGCGAGCGCAACCACGAGCGGCTCCGTTCGTTCGGCGCGGAGCCGGTCGCCTACGGCGCCGGACTGGTCGAGCGCGTACGGGCCCTCTCCCCCGGAGGCGTGGACGCCGTCCTCGACGCCTCCGGCCGAGGCGAGATCCCGGATTCGGTCGAACTCGCGGGCGGCCCGTCGCGCGTCCTGTCCGTCGTGGTCCAGGACCCCGCGGGGACGGGTATCCGCACCCATGTGACCCAGCCGGCCGTGGACGGACGCGAGGCCCTCCGCGACATCCTGGCCCTGATCGAGGCGGGTCGGCTGCGGGTGCCGATCGCCGGGACGCACCCGCTCGACGAGGCGGCCACCGCCCTGGAGGAGAGCCGGGCCGGGCACGTGAGCGGCAAGCTCGTGCTGCTCCCGTGACGGGCCCGCGGCCTCCGGCGGCCGGGGCGGCCGAGGACACCGCCCGCGGTCCGACGGAGACGGCAGCGCGCAGGCCCCCGCGGTGAGGTCCTGCGGTGGACGGATCCAGGAGAGGACCCGCCCACCGCGGGCCGGCGCGGCCCCGGCCCCGGACGTCAGCGGTCCCGCGCACCGGCACGGCTCAACCCGGCCCCGGGCCTCCGTAGGCGCGCCCCAGCTCGGACCGCGCGGTGATGCCCAGCTTGGCGAACACGTTGCCGAGGTGGTGGCCCACGGTGCGGTGACTGATCCGCAGCTTCGCGGCGATCTCGCGGTTCGTCATCCGCTGAGCGGCGAGCCGGGCGATCCTGTCCTCCTGGGCGGTGAGCCGGACGCCCTCTCCGGCGCCGGGGCTCCCCCGGCGGCCCGGGGGGCCGGTGAGGTCCCGTTCGCGCCGCGCCCGTCGGCTGAGCGGCTCGGCCCCCAGGCGGTCGAACGCCTCCAGGGCGCTCCCGAGGTGGACACGCGCGTCGGTCCGCCGACGGCCCCGCCGCAACCACTCGCCGTAGAACAGCTGGGTGCGGGCGCGTAGAAGGGGTTGCGACCGTGTGCCGGGCACGTCGAGCGCGGCCCGGAAGGCGTCCTCGGCGCGGGGGCCGTCCAACAGCGCCTCGGCGGCGTGCGCGGCGGAGCGCGCCCACGGCGCTCCGGTGCGCCGCGCCCAGGCGTGCAGCCGCCGCATCCGCTCCTCGGCGACGTCGAGCCTTCCCACGTGCACGGCGGCCTCGGCGGTGTCGAGCGCGGCCAGCAGCGCGAAGGTCGGATGCGCCGCACCGTGTGCGGGGTCGGCCAGGCGCAGCAGGGTGTCCAGAGCTTCCCCGGGACGCTCCTGGAACAGGCTGTTCATGCCGCTGATCCAGTAGGACGCCGCGCTCACCGCACGGCTTCCCCGCGGGAGCGCGGTGCGCAGCACGCGTTCGGCGGCCTCGGCCGCCCGGTGCTCGTCACCGCGCACGGCGGCGAGCCAGCCCAGGCAGTTGCGGCAGTGGGCGGCGATCTGGTCGGCGCCCACGTCCTCCGCCAGCCGCAGCCCCTCCTCGGCCGCGGACTCCGACTCCGCCCAGCGGCCGACGAAGCCGTCCAGCGTCGCGGTATGGGCCAGGACGTCGGCGAGTCGGGCCGGTTCGTAGCGCCGCCGCAGGTGCGGCGCCCGGCGGCGCAACGCGTCCCCCACCGCCGTGTCGATGCCCCAGACCACCGCGAGGGGAGCGGGCGGAAGCAACCGCAGCGGCGTCCTGCGAGCCCGGGCGAGGGCGTCGGCGAAACCGGTCGCGTCGGTCGGCGCGGCGTCGGTGGCCGGGTCGTCGCTCCACCAGGCCAGGAGGACGGGAAGCCCGTCCCGCTCCTCGACGTCGAGTTCCAGCAACGATTCCAGCGCCCCGGCCGCCAGGTCGCCGCGTCCGGCCGCCCAGCCGGCGCGCATGGCCGTGGTGCCCAGCTCCAGCGCCGTGCCCGGGTCCGCGACCAGCTCCATGTCGGTGGTCAGGTAGTGGTGGGCCAGTTCGGGGGCGCCGCGGGAGGACTCGATGACGCCGCGCAGGCCGTGGCTGCAGCGGGCGACGTGGGTGCCCGGGGCCAACCGCTCCGCGTCGTCGAGCAGGCGCTCCGCGGTGGTCGCCCACCCGGCGTCCCAGGCGGCCCGCGCCGCTCCGGCCAGCCGTCGGGAGGCGTCGATCGGCGCCGACGAGAGTTCGGCGGCCCGCCGCAGCGCCCGCGCCTCCGCCGCCATGGCACCGCGTAGCCGGGAGCGGGCCGCGGTCCGTTCGAGCAGTCCGGCGACGTCCTCGTCGTGGTCGTGTGCCGCGGAGGCGAGGTGCCAGGCGCGCTCCTCCGCCTCGTCGGGCAGCGCGGCGGCCAGGGCCCGGTGCGCCCGCCGCCTCTCCGCGGCACCGCAGCAGTCGTAGACGGCTCTGCGCACGACGGGGTGGCGAAACCCCACCCGGTCGCCCCTCACACGCAGCAGACCAGCGTCCTCCGCCTCGTCCCAGGCGGTGTCGTCGACGCCGAGGGCGCGGCCGGCCCGCCGCACCACGAGCAGGTCACCGTGGTCCTCGGCCGCCGCGAGTACGGTGAGCAGCCGCACCGGGGGGCTCAGCGCCTCGATCGCGGCGCGGAAGGCACGGCGCAGCCGCGGTCCGACGGGCGGCCGCAGCCGTCCGGGGAGGGGCTCGGCCTCGTCGGGGCGCCAGTCGGCCCCGACCGCCTCCAGCAGCGCCAGGGGGTTGCCCCCCGCCTCCTCGACCGCCGCCCGCACCAGGGCCTCGTCGGCGCGCGGGGCCGCGGTCGCGTGCAGGCGCCGCGCGCTCCCTTCGGTGAGGCCCTCGACCCGCACGTCGGGGACGCCCTCCCACGGCCGGGCGGCCGGGTCGCCGTGGTCGGCCACCAGCACCACCACGGGATGCGCCGCCGCACGCCGGGCGAGGATGCCCAGGCACCGCGCGCTGGCTCCGTCGAGCCACTGCGCGTCGTCCAGGGAGACGAGGACGGGCCGCTCCTCGGCGATCGCGCAGAGCAGCGACAGCACGGCCGCCCCCACCGGGAGCGGGTTCGCCGGGACCTCACCCGCTTCGAGCGCGGTGCGCAACACCGCTCCCCCGTCCGGCGGCGACTCCATCCGCGCGGCCACCGGTCGCAGCAGCCCGTGAAGCCCGGCGAAGGGCAGGTCCGACTCCGACCGGGCGGCCCGGTGGCCGAGCCGGACGAAGTCCGCGGCCCGGTCGTGGGCGTAGCGCAGCAGAGTGGACTTGCCGATGCCCGGTTCGCCCCACAGCGCGAGGGCACCGCCCCTGCCCTCGCGGGCCCCCGAGAGGAGCCCGTCGAGGGCCGCGGTCTCCTCCTGGCGGCCGATCGGCTCCGCCACCGCCGGGGGGAGCACGGCTCCGGCGGTGTGCGTGTCCGGATACGGCGGGTTCACGGCGCCCGCTCGGCGGTGAGGGGCCCGTGAGCGGCACCGGTGGGCGGGTGCGGTCCGCGTCCCGGCGAGCGTCCCCGGTTCACGGCGACTCCCGGCGGAGGAAATGTGTGTCCATGGCCCAAGGCTGCCCAACAACTCCCTTCAGCGACAAAACGACCCTGACCCGGTCAGGGGAAATGACCCCCTCCGGTACCCTGCGCGCATGGCCAGATCCCGACCGACCGACACGTCCGCGGCTTCCTCCGCCCGTAGTGGTGCGGACGACGACTTCGAGCGCATCGACGACGAGGCGTGCCGCAGCTTCCAGCGCTCGGTCGAGCTCGTCGGCGGGAAGTGGACCGCCTCGGTGCTGTTGGCGTCCGTGCGGGGCGCCCGCAGGTTCGTCGAGTACCGCGCGCACGTTCCCGGCATCTCGAACCAGCTGCTGTCCCAGCGCCTGCGGGAACTGCGGTCCCACGGGCTGATCGACCGGACGGTCGTGCCGACCACCCCGGTGCAGATCCTGTACCGGCCCACCGAACGCGGTGTCGGGCTGATGCGCGTCCTGCACCCGCTCGTCGAGTGGAGCGTCGAGAACGACCCGGAGCGGCGGACCGCGACCGACGACGACCGGTGAACCCGCGCCCCGGCCGTCCGGGACCGGGTGGCGGAGTCACCCGTACGGCGGTACGGGGCCGTCCGCCCGGGACGTCGCTCACTCCTCGGGAACCGGTGCCGCTGATCCGCTCCCGGACCGCCCCCGTTTGATGGCGGCCTCGACCGCGGTGCCGATACGGCGCAGCGCCGTGAGCTCCTGCGGCCCGAGGCCGTCGATCAGGTACTCGCGGACCGCCGCGACGTGCCCCGGCGCCGCCGCCGCCACCGCCTCGTAACCGGCCCCGGTCAGTACCGCGTCGGTGCGCCGACCGGCCCCCGGGACCCGGACCCGTGTGAGCAGTCCGCGCTTCTCCAGACGCCCCGCCACGTGCGACAACCGCGACAGCGACGCCGACGTGCGCGCGGCCAGCTCACTCATGCGCAGGGTGTGCTCCGGCTGCTCGGAGAGCACCGAGAGCACCATGTACTCGAAGAAGGTCATCCGGGCCTCGCGCTGCATCCGCGCGTCCAGGGCGGCCGGCAGGCTGATCATGAGCGCGGAGTTGGCCAGCCACGCCGCCAGCTCGTCGGGCTCCAGCCACCGCGTTCGCGCGGCCGAAGGCGCGGGCCCTTCAGCGTGGAGGCCCTCCCCGGCCTCCGTCCCCTCGGCCGCCGCCCCCTGGGACGCGTCCCGGTCCGGCCCGTGCCCACCCGCCGTGTTTGTCGCCATGGCCCCATCCTAACCACCGTTGTTGACGCATCAAGTTGAGTCGCGTAGAACTTGATGCGTCAAGTTCGAACGGCCCGGGGCGCACCGGCACAGGTGCGCCGCCGCGGACCGGCGACCCCCTCCAGGAAGGACCACGGCATGCGGACCACATCGCTCGGCGGACTCCAGGTCCCGCGCATCGGCCTCGGCGTCATGGGAATGTCCGCGTTCTACACCGGAGCGGGCCGTGACGACGCCGCCTCGGTCCGCACCATCCAGCGTGCCGTGGACCTCGGCGCCACCCACCTGGACACCGCCGAGGTCTACGGGCCCTACGTCAACGAGGAGCTGCTGGGCCGCGCGATCAGCGGGCGCCGCGACCGGGTCGTCATCGCCACCAAGTTCGGCCTCGTCTCCCACACCGGCCGACCGGGCCCCGACAGCACCCCCGCCAACATCCGCGCGGCGGTGGAGGGCTCCCTGCGGCGCCTCGGGACCGACCGCATCGACCTGTACTACCAGCACCGCGTCGACCCCGGCACCCCCATCGAGGACACGGTGGGCGCGCTGGGCGAACTGGTGGCCGCGGGCAAGGTACGCCACATCGGCCTCTCGGAGGCGGCCCCGGCGACGATCCGCCGGGCCCACGCGGTCCACCCCCTGGCCGCCGTCCAGACGGAGTACTCGCTGTGGACCCGCGACGTCGAGGCCGACGTGCTGCCCGCCCTGCGTGAACTGGGCATCGGCCTGGTCCCCTACTCGCCCCTCGGGCACGGTTTCCTCACCGGCGGCATCCGCTCGTTGGACGGCCTGGACGCCGCCGACTGGCGGCGCACCAACCCCCGGTTCACCGGCGGCAATCTCACGCGCAACCTGCGCATCGTCGACGAGGTGAGCGAGGTCGCCGCGGAGGCCGGGGCCACACCGGCGCAGGTCGCCCTGGCGTGGCTGCTCGCGCGGGGTGAGGGCATCGCTCCCATCCCGGGCACCAGGCGCACCGACCGCCTTGAGGAGAACACCGCCGCCGACGGCCTGCGGCTCACCAGCGCACAGATCACCCGGCTGGACGAACTGGCACCGGCCTCCGGCGAGCGCCACGCCGCCGCCGACATGGCCGTCGTCGACCGCTGAGAAGGCGGCGGGGCGAGCACCGCCCCGCCCGCCGACCGAACCGGTCGGCTCCCCGGCGGTGGCGTGACGCCTCCCGGGACGGCCCCACATCTTCCACGACCCCGCAGCGGACCGGACCTACGGACCAGCCGTACGCCGACCGCGCGTCAAGAACGGAACCGCACATCATGTCGAACAACCCGATCCGTGTCGGCGTCATCGGAGCCGACGCCAGGGCGAGCTGGGCGGGGGCCTCGCACATCCCCGCCCTGGCGGCGCAGCCGGAGTTCAGGTTGGCCGCCGTGGCGACCCGGCGCGAGGAGAGCGCACGCCGCGCGGCCGAGGTCTTCGGCGCCGAACGCTGGTTCGCCGACCCCTACGCACTGATCAGCGACCCCTCCGTCGACCTCGTCACCGTGGCCGTCAAGGTCCCGGCCCACCGCGAACTCGTGCTGGCGGCACTCGCGGCGGGCAAGGCCGTGTACTCGGAGTCCCCCCTGGGCGCGACCGTCGCCCAGACCGAGGAGATGGCCGCGGCGGCGGGTCGGCTGCACACGGCGATCGGCCTACAGGGGCGGCACAACCCCTCGGTGCGCCGCGCCGCGCAGATCGTGGCGCAGGGCCGACTGGGGCGACCGCTCTCGGCACGGGACACCGCGACGACGTTCGGCAACGGCCCGGAGTCGGTGAGCGCCTACGCCTACTTCGACAAGGCGGCGGCGGGAGCCGGTTTCCTGACCGTCGCGGTGGGCCACGTGCTCGACGTGGTCGAGGCGGTCCTCGGACGCGTCACCGAGATCGACGCGCGCACCGAACTCCTGTGGCCGCGGGTACGGCTGACCGACACCGGCGAACTATCGGCCCGGGAGACACCGGACCACCTCGACGCCGTCGTCAAAACCGCCTCGGGGGCACCGGTGGGAGTGCAGGTCCTGGCGGGCGTACCCGCGGCGGACGCCCGCTTCGGCCTGGAGGTCCGCGGAACGGACGGCTGGCTGGCGCTGACCGGCGACCACCCCGCGGGTGTCCAGGTCGGCGACCTCGCGCTGACCTCGAACGTGGAGTTCGAGGCGCCCGACGCCCCCGTCGCCACCGGCACCGGACCGGCCGCCGCGCAGGTCTGGGCGGGCGCCCCCGTCAACGTGGGAGAGGTGTACGCCTCCCTGGCCCGCGACATCGGGAACGGGACGTACGACACACCGGGATTCGAGCACGCCGTCCACAACAGCCGACTGGTCGCCCAGGTGGAACGGGCCGCGCGTACCGGCCTCCGGCAGCACCTGCGGCGGTGACCGGTCCGAAAGCGCGGGCCGTGACAGATACGGCGACCGATTCGCGGACCCGGACGGCTGCCGTAGGTTCAGTCCCGCTCGGGGCCCTTCGGCCCGGACCACACCGATTACGGGAGTCGTTGATGAATGCTGTCCTCGGTCGCTTCGGCGTCGGCGGGGCCCTGTGAGGGGGCCGCGCCGTACGACCACACCCGCGCGGGCCGCCGTGATCGAGAAGCGGGACGGGCCGTTCGAGTTCCGCGACGTCGAGGTCGAGGAACCCCGGCCGGACGAGGTCCTGGTCCGGATGGTCGCGACCGGGATATGCGCGACCGACGCCCACGTGCGGGCCCAGCGGATGGCGACACCACTGCCGGTGGTGCTGGGGCACGAGGGCGCGGGGGTCGTCGAGCGCACGGGAAGCGCCGTCACCTCCGTCGCGCCCGGCGACCACGTCGTGCTGTCCTACCACTCGTGCGGACGCTGCAAGCCGTGCGTCTCCGGGCACGCCGCCTACTGCGACGACGTCTGGGCGGCGAACTTCGCGGGTGCCCGCCTGGACGGGTCGAACGGGCTGCACGCCGTCGGCGGCCCCGGGAACGACCGCGAACCCCGCGGCCACTTCTTCGGGCAGTCCTCCTTCTCCACCTACGCCCTCACCCACCAGCGCAACACCATCAGGGTGCCCGCCGACCTGCCCCTGGAGGTCATGGCCCCGCTGGGCTGCGGTCTACAGACGGGCGCCGGAGCCGTGCTCAAGGCCCTCGCCGTTCCGGTGGGCGCGTCCCTCGCCGTGTTCGGCGTGGGCGCAGTGGGCCTGGCGGCGGTCATGGCGGCGCGCGTGGCGGGCGCGGCCACCATCGTGGCCGTCGACGTCGACGTCGACCGGCTCGGACTGGCACGCGAACTGGGAGCGACCCACACTATCGACCCACGGATGGTCGGGGACCTGGCGGCCGCGCTCCGCGCGGTCGAGGAGCGCGGCATGGAGTACGTCCTGGACACGAGCGGCCGAGCGGAGAACCTCGACGCGGGTGTCGGCGCGTTGGCGCCCATGGGGAGGTTCGGCTTCGTGGCCTTCCACGAGGGCGGGGGCGCGGTGGTCGACGCGGGCCGCCTCACGATGGGCCAGTCCCTGCAAGGCATCATCCAGGGCGACGCCGTCTCACCGCTGCTGGTCAACGAACTCGCCGAACTCTACCGGGCGGGCCGGTTCCCGATCGACCGGCTGCTGTCCTTCTACGACTTCACCGACATCAACACCGCGTTCGACGACGCGGTCTCGGGCCGGATCACCAAGGCGGTCCTGCGGTTCACGCCACCGGAATAACGCGGCCGTACGGACGTGCGCCTCGCCGAGGGCCGCACGTTCCACGAGAGCCGAGAACGAGGAAAGGTGTTCCACCGATGTGCTCCAGCAGTCAGAGAACCATCACCGCCGACGACGCCCCGGACTTCTACGGGATCGACCACTACGGCTTCCCCCGGGCCGGGGAGGACGACCCCTCCGACCCCGAGGGCTACTACCCCCCGTACCTGCGCAGTGAGCGCTTCCAGAAGTACGGCTACCACGTGGAGGAACTGCGCGACGGCTTCTACTGGGTCACCAGCGCCGGTTACGACGCCGCGTTCGTGGTGACCGGCGAGGGCGTGGTCGCCATCGACGCACCGCCGACACTGGGCGAGAACATGCTGGCGGCGATCGAGGAGGTCACCGACCAGCCGGTGACCCACGTGGTCTACAGCCACTGGCACGCCGACCACATCGGCGCCGCCTCCGTGTACGGCCCCGACGTCGAGATCGTCGCCCACCGCATCACCAAGGAGCTCCTGGAGCGGTTCCCCGACCCCAAGCGCCCGGTGCCGACGCTCACGTTCGAGAACGACCACGTCCTGGACGTGGGCGGCGTGGAGCTGCACCTGTCCTACAAGGGCGAGAACCACTGCCCGGGGAACATCTTCGTCTACGCCCCCCGGCAGAAGGTGCTCACCGCCGTGGACATCCTGAGCCCGGGCTCCGTGACGTTCATGCACTGCGACGCCTCGCAGAACATCTCCGGCTGGTACGAGGCGCACTCCCAGATCCTGGAGTACGACTTCGACTTCTTCGTCGGCGGGCACCACATGCACTACGGCACCCGTGAGCAGGTGGAGCTGTGCGTGGAGTACTTCGCCGACGTGCTCGAAGGGGCCACCGCGGCGGTCGATCGGTTCAGCGGCTCCGACGCGCTGGTCGGCATCCTGGCCGGCGCAGGCCAGGACAGGGTCTTCGTCGGCACGGAGAACTGGATCAACTCCATGGCGAACCACACCACCCGGCACGTCCTGGAGAAGCGGACCAGCAACGGGCAGCTGTGGTGGGAGCGTCTGGCGGGCGCCACCACCCAGACCAAGTACCACGCCTACACCGTGCTGGAGTCGATCCGGTTGGAACGGCCCCGCCCCGACTACCGCCTGCGCGGGACCAACCCCCCGCCCTTCCAGACCTGACCCGGCCGCCCGCGGAAGGCGTGCGGGGTTCGAGGAACGCGGGAACCCGGCGGGCGGGTCGGCGCGCCGCCGGGTCCCGCGCCCTTACGGGTGCGGGATCCGTGTCCCGGCCCTGGTCCGGGCCGGACCGGTGGTCACAGGTGCGGGGTGATCAGCTCGACGACGTTGTTCTTGGAGGAGGGCCCGATCCGGGTGGCGACGATGTTTCCGTCCTTGAAGACGTGCAGGGTGGGTATCGCCGTGATGTCGTACACGGGAGGCGTCTGGGGGCTCCGGTCGATGTCGAGCCGGGCGATGGTCACCCGGTCCGCGTACTCCTTGGCGACCTCGGCCAGGACCGGGTCCAGCGCCCTGCACACAGCGCTCCACTCGGCCCGGAAGACCGCCAGGACGGGTCCCTGTGCTCGGACGACCTTCGCTTCGAAGTCAGCGTCGGTGACGTCCAGGACGGTACCGCTCATGTGCTGTGCTCCTTCGTGGACAAGAGGCGGGAACGACACCACCCATCGTCCCCGTCCCGCGGTCGACTCCGTGGTGGAATGGCGCGAACACCGTCGTCCTGTGGGGGTTCGTGGTGGTACGCCCAGCCCCGGGGGCGGACATCCGGAACGCCGCAAGGCGGATTTCGGATACGCCGATGCGCGGGACCGGCAACTGAGCCCGCGCTCCGGCGCGCGGCGCTCCGGAAAGCCTCAGCTCCCGCGGCCGGGGAGCACGCCCAGCAGACCGGGTCGCGCTCCCCGGTCCGGGCGCGGTGCCGCCCGAGGCCCGTGGGCGGTTCCGGCCCTCGGTGGTACCGGTGGCCGCCCGTACGGGGTCGGGTCTCCGCCGCGTGGTCGGCGGTGGCGAGCCGACCGAGCCTGTCCCGGTTCCCGGAGACGAGCGCGACGGAGGACCCCTCGCGGCCGAACCCGCGATCGGCGTCAGCAACTTCGCCCCCGAGCACCTGGAGCGCCTGATCGACCAGACCGACGTCGTGCCCGCCCTCAACCAGAGCGAGCTGCACCCCTACTTCACCCAGCCCGACGTCCAGCGGGCCGACGCCGCCCACGGAGTGCTCACCCAGGCGTGATCGCCCATGGGCGGCATCACGTTCTATCCGGGCTGGGGCGAGGACCGCGTCAGCGTCATGGACGACCCCGCCATCGCGCGGATGACCGTTCACGGGAGCGGCCGCCGTGGGGCGGCCGCGCGGTCGAGGTGCGCGCGTCGGTGAGCGCGTCGGTGAGCGCCATCGCTCACCCTCTCACCGGGCCGGATGTCACGCCCTCCCCGGCCGACCGCTCGCGGGCGGAAAGGGTCTGGCGAAGGGTGGTCAGGGCCATGTGGGCCGCGGACGCGTCGACCGGTCTGGTGACGTCGAGCCCGGTGGCCTCGGCGAAGCGGCGCAGGCGGTTGATCACCGTGTTGCGGTGGCAGAACATCGCCTGCGCGACCTCGGTCACCGAACCGGTCCGGTAGTAGGCCTCGACCGTCTCGACCTGCAGATCGACCTCGCGTTCGGTGAACCCGCCGAGCGCCTCCCGCACGTCGCGGGCGAAGGCCCCGGCGGCCGGGCCCAGGCGCGCGCCCGCCAGCCGGGTCCAGTGGCCCTCGACCGTGGCCGCCGCGCCGGGCCGCGCCCACTCCGCCAGCTCGCGGGCGAGCCGCCACATCGGGGCGATCTCGCCGATGCCGTGGGCGCTCGGGGAGATCCCGACGGGTTTGCCCAGCAGCGTCCCCCGGGCGGCCCCGGCGGCGTCCCCCGCGGGGACGATGGCGAACTCCACCCCGTCCAGGCGGAGCAGGACGGCCCGGGGAAGCGTCTGGCCGACCCAGCCCCGGAAGTCGCGGGCGTGGTTGCCGTTGGCCACCAGGACGAGGTGGACGCCGTCGGGGCGCAGGCCCAGTGCCCGCGCCGCCTGCTCGTTCAGCCGCGTGTCCCCGCCGGAGCCGCTGAGCAGGTGCCGCAGGAGGAAGGCGTGCTCCAACTCCAGTTCCGCGCGCATCCGGGCGATCTCGTCGGTGTAGCCGGTCTGCACGTGGGTGGTGTGCACCTCCACCGCCTCCCAGATGGAGATGACCTCCTCGGAGAAGTCGCGGAAGTCGGCCTCGGCGACGTGGGCGCGCATCGCCTCCCATAGGAAGCGGAAGTCCATGCGCACGGCCCGCAGCAGCGACTCCAGGGGGATGCCGCGGCGGGCGCGGGAGCGTCCGACCTCGATCGAGTGGGCGCGCAGCTCGCCGTGGCGGTCCCGTCCCCGCAGGAGTTCCAGGAGGAGTTCGAGCGTGGCCCGGGCCGTGCCGTACAGCTCGGCGTCGTCGATGACGGTCTCGGCGTACCCGGTCAGCTCGCGGACCCTGCGCACGTAGGTCCAGGCGATGGACTCCAGCTCCTCCAGGCACGCCTGTGCGGCTCGGGGGATGACGTCCGACGGCGCTGTTTTGTGCATGTGCACATTCTAGGCGGCGTTCTCGTTGGGTTATGCGCTTGTGGGAGTGCGCTTTTTCCAAGACGATGATCGGCATCACACCTGGTCACCGACGTCCCGTCCGACCGGTGCACATCTCCCGGAGGATCACATGCCACAGCCCGACCCGGCCCCGGCCGGCGCGAGAGCGCCAAAGGTCAACGCGGCCGACGCCAGGCGCATCGCCTTCGCGGCCTTCGTCGGAACAGCCCTGGAGTGGTACGACTACTTCCTGTTCGGCACGGCCGCCGCGCTGGTCTTCAACCGCCTGTTCTTCACCGAACTCGACCCGGGCGCGGGCCTCATGGCGGCGCTGGCGACCTTCGGCGTGGGCTTCGCCGCCAGGCCCATCGGGTCCCTGATCTTCGGCACCATCGGGGACCGCTACGGGCGGCGTCCCGCGCTGCTGATGACGATCGTCATGATCGGCTGCGCGACCGGGCTCATCGGCGTGATCCCCGACTACATGGCCATCGGGATCGCCGCGCCGATCCTGCTCGCGGTCCTGCGGCTCCTGCAGGGGCTGGCCGTGGGCGGCGAATGGGGCGGCGCCATCACCATCGCCATCGAGCACGCCCCCGAACGCCAGCGCGCCCGCTACGCCGCCCTGGTCCAGATCGGCTCCCCGGTGGGCACGCTCATCTCCTCGGCCGCCTTCGCCGCGGTGCTGACGCTGCCCGCGGCCGACTTCGACGCCTGGGGGTGGCGCCTGCCGTTCCTGGCCGCGTTCCCGCTGCTGGGCATCGCCCTCTACATCCGCTTCAAGGTGGAGGAGTCCCCCGTCTTCCAGGAGCTGGTGCAGATGGAGGACCGCGCCAAGGTGCCCGCCCTGGCCCTGTTCCGCGAGGCCGGGGGCCGCCTGCTCGTGGCGGTGGCCGCGGCGCTGCTGGGGGTCGGCGGCTTCTACGTGATGACGACCTTCGTGGTCTCCTACGCCTCCACGGTGCTGGAGGTCGACCGCCAGGCGGTCGTGAACGCCACACTCGTCGCCGCCGTCTTCCAGATCGCCACGACCCTGGTCGCCGGGCGCGCGGCCGAGCGCTTCGGACCCGGCCGGATGACGGTGATCGGCGCCCTGGCCACCGCCGCGGCCGCGTTCCCCCTGTTCCGGCTCATCGACACCGCCGACCCGTGGGCGATCACCGCGGCGGTGACCATCGGCATCTGCCTCATCACCCTGGCCTACGCCGTCACCGGCACCCTGCTGGCCGACCTCTTCCCGCCCCGGCTGCGCTACAGCGGGGTGTCCCTGGGCTACAACCTCGCCGGAACCCTCAGCGGGTTCCTCCCGCTCATCGCCACCGCGCTCCTGGCCGTGGACGACGGCGCGTCCTGGCCCGCGGTGCTGGTCCTCATCGGCATCTGCGCCGTCACCGCGGTCGGCGGCCTGGCCGGCGAGCGGATCAGGGCCGCGGACACCCGCGCCGCCGCCGACGCCCGGGCCGCGGCGTGAACCGCCCGCCCGCACCGACCACAGCCCCGCAGGAGGAGAACCGCATGAACCTCGCACCCCACGTCGTCGCGCGCATCGAAGCGGCGGTCGACGACGCCTTCGACGCCCAGCTGGACTTCACCCGGGAACTCGTGCGCCACCCCTCCCTGCGCACCCGGGAGTCCTCGGCGCAGGACCTGATGCACGAGGCCATGGAGCGGCGGGGGCTGGCCGTGGACCGGTGGGAACTCGACCCGGAGGAGATCTCCGCCCACCCCGGCGCCGGGAAGATCACGGTCTCCTACGAGGGTGTGGAGAACGTGGTGGGCACCTACACCCCGGCTCAGGGCGGGGGCCGCTCGCTGATCCTCAACGGCCACATCGACGTGGTCCCCGAGGGCCCCGTCGGGGAGTGGTCCCGCTCCCCGTGGGACGCCCCCGTCATCGACGGCTGGCTGCACGGCCGGGGCAGCGGCGACATGAAGGCGGGACTGGCGGCCAACCTGTTCGCCTACGACGCCGTGCGCGCGGCCGGGTTCGCCCCCGCCGGGCGCATCCACTTCCAGTCCGTGGCGGAGGAGGAGTGCACCGGCAACGGCGCGCTGGCGACGGTCCAGCGCGGGTACACCGCCGACGCCGTGCTGATCCCCGAGCCCGAGGAGGACATGCTGGTCCGCGCCAACGTCGGCGTCATCTGGTTCACGGTGCGGGTCGCGGGTCACCCCACGCACCCCAGGGAGATGGCGTCGGGGTTCAACGCGATCGACGCGGCGCACCACGTGATGGGGCGGCTGCGCGTCCTCGAACAGCGCTGGAACGACGAGAGGGGCAGCCACCCCCACTTCGAGGACCTGGACCACCCCATCAACTTCAACCTCGGCGGCATCAGCGGCGGCGACTGGCCGTCGAGCGTCCCCGCCTGGTGCGAGCTCCAGGTCCGGGCGGCGATCTACCCGGGGGTGAGCGCCGACGACGCCTGGGAGCAGATCCAGGAGGTGCTGCGGGACACCACCACCGACGACGCGGGCAACCCCATCGAGGCCGTGGGCGAGCGGACCGGCTTCTACGCCGAGGGCTACGTGCTGCCCGAGGGCACAGAGGCCGAGAACGTGCTGCGCCAGGCCCACCGGACCGTCTTCAAGGACGAGCTGCGGACCTTCACCACCCCCGGCTACCTCGACGGCCGCGTGTACGCCCTGTACCAGGGGATCCCCGCGCTGGTCTACGGGCCGGTCTCGGAGGCCATCCACGGGTACGACGAGCGCGTCGACGTCGAGTCCGTGCGGCGGATCACCAAGTCCATCGCCCTGTTCATCGCGCAGTGGTGCGGGCTGGAGGAGGCCGCCTGAGGCCGAGCGCGTTCGGGGAGGCCGTCCCGGGTACCCGGAACGCGCACCAGGTGCGGACAGGGTCGGGGTCGGGCCGGGGCGCACACGATGCGCGCACGTGCGCGGGCGGCACCGCCGTCAGATCAGCGACAGCTCGCGGAGCTTGGCCTCGACCAGCGCGTTGTCCGGTTCGACGTGGTGGGACCCGTCCGGGTAGACGACCACAGGGATGTTCGTGCGCCCCGAGATCTCCCGGGCCAGTTCCGTGGCCGCCGGGTCGTGCTCGACGTCGACGTACTCGAAGGGCACCGCCAGCTCGGTCAGCTGCTTCTTGGTGCGTCGGCAGTCCCGGCACCAGTCGGCCCCGTAGACGCGGATCGCGGCCTCGTTCACTCGTCCTCCCCTGGGGTGGTCACCACGCCAGTGTGCCCGATGGCCCCGTCCGCCCGGGCCCGGGTGCTGTATGGCCGATCGCGGGGCCCGCACCGCGACGGGTGGTATTGCGCGGCGGGCAGCAGGCAAGGGCACCTTATTGCGCAATACGCAAGGATCTGTGCGCCCGGGGCATGGCGGGTCTACGGTGAAGCCATGACCACACCGAAGATGCCCGCAGAACACGAAGCCTGGCGCCGGAGCCGGTGGGAGGAGATCGCCGGAGCCGACGGCAAGGCCAAGGTCGTCGTCACCGCCAGGATCACCGGCCCGGGTCCCCACACGATCCCCGGCCTCCCCGGCCGATGGCGCACCACCGCGGCGGGAGCCCTGACCGTGACGGCCGAGGCCGCCGACGGCGTACGGGTGGCCGACGGCCCGGTCGACGGGACGAGCCCCGTCCCCTCCGGCAGCTCCCTGCGGTTCCCCGACGACCGCGTCGGCTTCGCCAGCGGCGCGGACGGCTCCTACGGCCTGGTCGTCATGGACCAGGGCCGCGTCGAGCGCACCGGACTCACCGGCATCGACACCTTTCCCTACGACCCCGCCTGGGTCCTCACGGGCCGGTACCGGGCAGCTCCCGAAGGACGCCGGATCGAGGTGCCCCGATTGACCAGTCCACGCAGCACCGAAGCCATCCTGGCCCCCGTCGACCTGGTCGTGACCATCGGCGGCACCGAACACGTCCTGGCCGTCCTCCAGGACTTCCCCGATCAACGGCTGATGATCTTCACCGACGAGACCAACGGCGATTCGACGCCGACGATCGGCCGCTGGCTGATGCTGCCGCTGCTGGAGCCCGGCAGCACCCTGACGGTCGACTTCAACAAGGCGACGCTCTCGTACCACCACCTGAATCCGGACGTGTTCGTCTGTCCGCTCTCACCGCCCGGCAACCACCTGCCGATGCGCGTCGAGGCCGGCGAGCGCGCCCTGGTTCACGCCGCCACCGGCCGGAACTGACACGACCCATCCCTGCCAGGACCCGTCAACCCATTCACACCGAAGGAAGACCCGTATGAGCCAGGACCTAAAGGACAGGGCTGTCACATACCTCCGCGCGCTGGAGAACCGCGACTGGAAGAGCGCCCGGGGCCTGTGCGCCGAGACGGCCACCGTCTGGCACAACGACGGCAAGGGCGAGCAGTCCATCGAGGAGAACATCGCCGGGATGGAAGGGCTGATGGCCTCCATCGAGTCGATGCGCTACGACGTCCTGCGCCAGCTCTCCCAGCCGGGCGAGGTCCTCCAGCAGCACGTGATCCACGTTGCCACCACCAGCGGCACGCGCGGCGAGGTCCACGCCGCGGTCTACTTCGGCTTCGACGACGCCGGTCGGATCAGGCGCATCGAGGAGTACGCCAACTTCGTCCCCGTCGGCGGCCAGGACGGCTGACGGCGGCAGGCAGGACACGCCCCTCAACGTCGCGGCGCACAGCTCGCGGCGCGGCGTTGGGGGGTGCCGTCGTCGCTGAGGACGGCAACCTGGTAGGACCATCCCCGCGTGCGCGGGGAGCACAGGATCGGGCGGTGCGCCTCGTACAGGCCGCCGGGACCATCCCCGCGTGTGCGGGGAGTACTCTTCGCCATCGGGCTCTTCCTCTCAGGTGTGGGGACCATCCCCGCGTGCGCGGGGAGCACGTCAACGACCTGCGAACTTCCCAGCGGCAAGCAGCCATTTTTCCAACTTCTTCAGAAAAAGACACAGGCACCACCAACCCCGAAATCGCCCGAAAACCACCAAAAACAAAAACCGCCTCTTCGAGAACTCACTCCAGCCACCCCGGGAAGCGGTTCGCCTTCGTACGCGCGGAATTCGGAACACCCACCCGCGTGGCCCCTGCCTTCCTGGTTCCATCCTCACACAACGCCGCGCGGGAGGGCCCCGCCGTTCAGCTGACGTGGACCACGGGGCGACGCCGCGTATCCGGCTCCACCACGCGCAGGACCTCCCGGGTGAACGCAGCGGTCTCCCCCTCCCCGTACACGAGGAAACGGAGCACCTGGCGGATCGGCTTCCCCTCCGACCAGGCGAAGTAGCAGTGGGGCACCGCCCCGGTCTCGTCGCGCAGGCACAGCAGCACCGCGGCCAGCGCGTTGGGGACCGCGGGGCTGCGCACCCGCAGCACCCGGTGTCCTCCCACCTCCACGCCGGTCACGTGCAGGACCTCCTCGAACTCCGAGGGGTGGTGGATCCGGACCTCGACGAAGAGCGGCGGTGTGGTCAGCGGGATCGGGTTCAGGCGCAACTGCCTGCGCGCGGTGTCGCGGTACTCGTCCTCCTCCCCGCTCCGGGGACGGTTGGCGAACAGGTGGAGACCGTTCCGCAGGACGGCCTCGTGGGCGAAGCGCACCGCCGCGGCGTCCAGGTGGACGCTGCTGGTGCGCAGCTCCGTACTGCGCAGCGCCCGGGAGACCAGGGAGACGATCAGGACCCCGACCACGAAGGCCAGGGCGATGAGCAGCCCGTCCGGGCGGGAGACGGCGTTGTCGGCGAGGGCGTAGCCGAACACGACGGTCAGGAACGCGAACCCGGCGGTCGCCCACCGCCGTCGGCCGCGATGCGCGAGGACGGTCACCGCCACTGCGGACGTGACCAGCATGGCCAGGATGCCGGTGGCGTAGGCGCCCGACTGGGCGGTCACGTCGGCGTCGAAGGCGACGGTGACCGCCATGGCCACGGCCGTGTAGACCAGCACCACGGGCCGCACGGCCGCGCCCCACGTGGGCGCCATTCCGTACCGGGGCAGGTAGCGCGGCACGATGTTGATCAGTCCCGCCATCGCGGACGCCCCCGCGAACCACAGGATGAGCACCGTGCTGAGGTCGTAGACGGCACCGAATCCGCTACCCAGCAGCTCGTGGGCCAGGTAGGCGAGCACGCGGTCGGCCGCCGGGCCACCCGGCAGCACGTCCTCCCTGGGCACCAGGACCCCGCTGACGAAGGTCGTGGCCACCAGGTACACGCTCATGACGGCGGCGGCGGTGGTGAGCAGCCTTCGGGTGTCGGCGACGCGTGCCGCCGTGCGCTCCTGTTCGGTGGCTCCGGAGGCCCGCACGAGCGGCATCATGCTGACCCCCGTCTCGAAGCCCGACAGCCCCAGGACCAGGAGCGGGAAGGCGACGAGCACGGTGACTGTCGCGGACGGCAGCCCGTCCCCCACCACCGTGCCCCGCCAGTCGGCGAGCAGGGACGGGTTCTGCGCGATGTGCGCCAGGGCGGCCGCGACCACGACCGCGTTCAGCAGCAGGAACACCGCGACCAGCGGGATGGCGATCCTGACCGCCTCACGGAACCCCGTGAGGAACACCGCGCCCAGGAGCGCGAGGAGCAGGAGGGTAACCAGCACCGGATGGTCGGCCAGGGCGGCCGGGGTGTGGGCGTTGGCCGCCAGGTGGGCCGTGGCGTCGGCGGTGGACAGGGTGATGGTGACGATCCACGAGGTGGCCACGAAACCCAGCAGGCACAGGACCAGGAACTTGCCGCGCCACTCGGGGAGCAGATGCTCCAGCATCGCCACCGACCCGTGCCCGTGCGGGCTGTGCCGAGCCACCCGGCGGTAGATCGGCAGCATCCCGAACAGGGTGAGGGCGACGATCAGCAGCGTGGCGAGCGGGGAGAGCGCACCGGCGGTGAGGACGGCTATGGCGGGCAGGTAGCTGAGCGTGGAGAAGTAGTCCACTCCGGTCAGGCACATGACCTGCCACCAGGGATGCTGGCGTTCGGCGTGCGGCCGGGCCCCGGGGCCGCCGATGTCCTCCACCCTCTCGCGCAGGAGCCAGCGGCCGAAGGCCCCGCCGCGCCGCCCCGCGGGTCGAGGAGCCTGCCACCAGCGCGCCTCGTAGCCGCCGTCCCCTCGCATCGAGCCTCCTCCAGGGCGGACCCGGCGGACCGCGTCCGCGGGCGCCTTCAGGTGACCAGTCTGCTGTCCGCGGGCTCCGCCGACGCTGACCGCGACGGGCGCGTGTCGGTCCCCTCGCGCGGGGCGGCCGCACAGGCGGCCCGTGTCCCCGCGCATCGGCGCACCCGGTGTGCTGGCGGGCTCCATCCGCGAGCCCGGCGTCCGCGCACCCGAATCACCGGTGCCGCACAGGCGCCACCGCGCCCCGGTACTGGAGATCTCAGGCCTTCCTCGCCTCGGGAACACCGGGGGCCGCGGGCTCCTTCCAGCGGCCGGTCGAGAGGAAGTCCTCCAGCACCCTGGTGTACGGCTTCAAGTCGAGCTTGAGCTCCTTCTCGACCCACGTGTCGTCGTAGTAGTTGTGCATGTACCGCTCGCCCTGGTCGCACATGAGCATGACGACGCTGCCCTTCTCCCCGTCGGAGAGCATCTCGGCGACGATCCGCAGCGCACCCCACAGGTTGGTACCGGTCGAGGGTCCCGCGCGGTGGCGCAGCCGGGAGAGGAGCAGGCGCATGGCCGCGATCGAGGCGGCGTCGGGCACCGAGATCATCCGGTCCACGACGGCGGGCAGGAACGAGGGCTCCACCGTCGGACGCCCGATCCCCTCGATGTGGGAGGGCTTTCCCTTGATCCAGGCCGAGGGATCCTTGGGCCACTGGCTCTTGGGGCGGCCCTCGTTGACCGTCCAGTTGGGGAAGAACGCCGAGTTCTGCGGGTCGACCACGCACACCCGGGTGTCGCGGCGGCTGAAGCGGATGTGGCGGCCGATGGTCGCGCTCGTACCTCCGGTGCCCGCTCCCACCACGATCCACTTGGGGTCGGGGTGCCGTTCCTCGGCGATCTGCCGGAAGGTCGTCGCCGCCACGTTGTGGTCGTCGCGGTAGTCGTAGGCGCGCTCGGCGTAGGTGAACTGGTCCATGAAGTGGCCCTTGGGGGACTCCGCGGCCAGGCGGGCGGCCTCCTTCTCGATGTCGCCGTCGGGTCCGGGGTTCCTGACCTCTCCCCCGTAGGACCTGATGAGCTCCACCTTCTCCCGGCTGGTGCTCTCGGGCACCACGGCCGTGAACTTCAGCCCCAGGAGCTTAGCGAAGTAGGCCTCTGAGACCGCCGTGGAACCGCTGGAGGCCTCGAACACGTGCGTGCCGGGTTCGATCCACCCGGTGCACAACGCGTGCAGGAACAGCGCGCGGGCCATGCGGTGCTTCAGGCTGCCGGAGGGGTGGACGGACTCGTCCTTGACGTAGAGGTCGATGCCCCACTCGACGGGGAGCGGAAACTGGAAGACGTGCGTGTCCGCCGAGCGCGTGGCGTCGGCGTGCAGCAGCCGGACCGCCTCCTTCACCCAGGCCCGTTTGCGGCCGTCGTAGTGGTCGACGACGCGCGTGGCGACGGCGGCGGTGTCCTGCTGGCTCTGTGTCGTGGTCATGAGCCGGAGCTACCCCCGCGCCGGTCACGGGGACCGGCGTGGAGGAGAAATCGCTGCTCAGGCTTCCGGTTCCGTCCTGTTTCCCAGTCTTGGTCCCCGGCTTCGGGCGCGGTTTCGGCTCCTCCACTTCGAGCAATCCGGGAGGGCCGCCACACGGCAGCGCAGGCCGGGCCCTCCCGTCCGGAAGAGCGGCGATCGTGTCCGTCCACCGCCGGCGGACGCCGGGTGGGGTGTGGCCGTTTCCGGCCACACCCCACCCGAACTGGCGGAACGGTCGCACGGAGCTGGCCCGGCACGCGCCGTGGAGCCCGTTCGTCACCGGGCCCGTGCATGATCGGGGCCATGGAACGCTGTGACTTCTGTGAACTCCCCATCGGTGGCGGCTGCGCGTGCTCGCTCGTGCGCGAGAACAGGAGCAGCGCCTCCGGGCAGGGCGGCAACCCCTCCCTGGGCGACGCGCACTTCCCCGGGAAGACCATCCTCATCTCGCCGCGCGGCGTGGCCCACCGCCCGGGCTGCCTGCACCAGTCCGACTCCGAGATCAAGGCACCGCTCTGGGGCTGGATCCCCGAGCCCGACCCGCAGCTGTGGCGCCGCCTCAGCGAGGGCTCCCCCGCCCAGGCGACGCACGGCAACACCGAGCGGGTCGCCACACGCCGCTGCCAGAGCTGCGACAGCTGAGGGAAGAGGTGCCCGTGACCGCCGGTCACCGGAGCCCGCCCGTCCTGCCCCGTCCGATCACCGGTGTGTTCGTCCGCCAGATCGTCCATACCGCGTGCCCCGGCCACTTCGCCGTCGTGTGGCTGGACGCGCTGCCACCCGCGGAGGACGTGCTGCCGGTGGAGGGTGTGGAGTTCGTGGACGACCTGCCCGCCGTGTACCACCGACCGGGGGAGCCGCTGCCCGCGGAGTTCACCGAAGCGTTCGCGAACGGGTTCCGTCAGGGTTGGCGGTCACGGGGGCGGGGTGTGCCTCCCTACACCGTGCGCGTCGTCCTGCGGGACGCGGTCTGGCACGAGAGCGACTCCAACCACTGGAGTTTCGAGCAGGCGGGGCGCGTGGCCGCCCGCGAGGTCCTGGACTGCGTGCGCGAGGGCCGTTCCCCCCGACCGGCCGGACGCCCCGTCCGGCCCGGCTCCTCCATCCCGCCGATGCCCAGGACCCTGCCGTCCTCCACCGGTTCCGCGTCCGCCTGAACCGTTCGAACCGTCAGGGCCGGCCCTCCGCGACGCGGGAGACCCTCCGTGATCGCCGCCGCCCCGTCCGGCGGGGCACCACCACCCCGCCAATGGGCTCGGTCGGGAAGAAGGGGCCAGCAAGGGCTCAGAGGGGTGGCCAGGTCCGCAGGGCGGCGTCGGCCATCCGCTGGAGTTCGTCCCGGCCGGCGCCGCTGATGGCCTGGACGGAGATGCCGTTCGCCATGGTCATGAGGTAGCGGGCGAGCACTTCCGGATCGGCGTTCGGGGGCAGGTCGCCTTCGTCGACGGCCCGACGGAACCGCTCGCGAAGGCGTGAGAGGTTCTCGACGCGCCAGGCGCTCAGGGTGTCGCGGGCGGGCGGCCCGAGGTGGCTGGCAGCCAGGAAGCCCTGGACACCCAGACATCCGGCGGGGCAGTCCGGCCGGGTGGCCACCTCGATCGAGCCGTTGAGGTAGGCCGTGGCCACCCCCCGGGCGGTCGGCTCCTCCAGCGCCCGGGTGCCGTAGGAGGCCGGTCCCTCGGCGTAGCGTTCCAGGGCCTTGCGGAACAGCTCCTCCTTGTTGCCGAAGGCCGCGTACATGCTCGTCTTCGTGATGCCCATGGCGCGGGTCAGGTCGGTCAGACTGACGCCGGCGTAGCCGTGCTCCCAGAACATCGCCATGGCCCGTTCCAGGGCCTCTTCGGCGTCGAATCCCCTCGGCCGGCCCACCGGCGCTCTCTTGATGCCCTCCACGTCCGGCATCCTACCACTTCTGTACCGATCGGACTGGAAGTGATGTAGCCTCATTCTGTTCCGATCGGAACAGAATTCTGTGGAGGACAGATCATGCAGAGACTGAAGGACAAGACCGCCGTCGTCACCGGTGGAGGCACGCGGGGAATCGGCCGGGCCACGGCCGCGCGACTGGCGGCCGAGGGCGCGCACGTGTTCATCACCGGGCGGCGCAAGACCGAACTGGACGAAGCCGCCGAGGTCATCGGCTCCGCGGTCACCGCGGTGCCGGGCGACATCACCGACCCGACCGACCTGGACCGGTTGTACGCCATGGTGCGCGAGCGCGGTCAGGGCCTGGACGTGCTGTTCGCCAACGCGGCCGCCGCCTCGTTCGCGACGCTGGAACAGACCGCCGAGGAGGAGTACGACCGCATCTTCGACGTCAACGTCAAGGGCACGCTCCGCACCGTGCAGAAGGCGCTGCCGCTGCTCAACGACGGCGCCTCGGTGATCCTGAACGCCTCCACCACCGTCGACCGCGGCACAGCGGCCTTCGGCGCGTACGCGGCCTCCAAGGCCGCGATCCGCTCCTTCGCGCGGACCTGGGCCAACGAGCTGAAGGACCGGGGGATCCGGGTCAACGCGATCTCACCGGGGCCGATCGACACCTCCGGCATCACCGAACTCGCCGGCGAGCAGAACGCCGCGGCCTTCCGGGAGGGCCTGGTCGCCGAGGTGCCGATCGGCCGGATGGGCCGCCCCGAGGAGGTCGCCGCCGCCGTGGCCTTCCTCGCCTCCTCGGACAGCAGCTTCCTGCTGGGCACCAACCTGTACGTCGACGGCGGAGCGAACCAGATCTGACAGGGCTGTGTGGCGCGGTGATGGCTCGCACCGGCCTGCGGCTCCCCCTGCACGAGTCGTGACGAGCTTGTCGTCACACGTGACCAGAGCCCGGTACCGCTTACAGAGGTCCGTCAACCGCTCCATCCTGTTACATCGGCGGTAGACCTCCCGATCGAAGTCGGGTGGTCTACCGCCAGCCGTTTGAAGGTTTCAGGGGTCGGACTCTTGAACCTCGCACCCAGGAATGATGGATGGTGCACCGGGGGCGTGTGGTGTGCAGGATCTGTCTGTGGGCCCTGGAGATGTAGGCCTTGTCCAGGGCCAAGTCGGCGCCGTCGCCGTGCCACCGCCACCGGCCGTCCGGTCTTTTGACCGTGGGGAAGACGCCGTACGCGGGACCGGAGCGGCCCGTCAACTCAGCCTCGGCCCCTCCTCGCCGCGGCGAATTTCTCAGATCTGCTGTCTTGGCCGGATGTGGACACACGTGAACGCGACCCTTCCCACCAGGTTCTTCGTCAGCACGGCTTCGCCGACGCCTGTGGGCTCTTGGGTCACAGACGAACACTGGTGAATACATACTTCACAATGTCGGACATGAAGGCATTTGTCGGCATCACTGACAAGGCCTGGGCCGACTTCCTCGCTCAGCGCCCCCACCTGGATGAGATCAACTTCTGGCGCCCCTCCGGGAAGAGCTTCCGAAGGCTCTCGCCCGGAGACCCCTTCCTGTTCAAGACCAAGAAACCGCACGACCGGATCGTGGGCGGCGCGGCCTTCAGCGGGTTCGTGCTCGCCCCGCTGTCCGAGGCCTGGGCGGCCTTCGAGGAGGGCAACGGAAGGAAGGACCTCGCCGAGCTGCGCGAGGCGATCAACGGGTACCGCGCGAAGAACGGGATTCCCCGCATCGGCCCCGGTGAGGACCCGCTGATCGGCTGCGTCATGCTGCGCGACCCGGTGTTCTTTCCCGAGGAGGAGGCCTTCGGTCCTCCCCCTGGCTGGGCCTACAGCCTCGTTCAGGGCAGGAGCTACGAGGACGTCACCGCCCCCGAGCACGCCGACTACTTCACTCCCATCGTCAAGCGTGTACTCGGCCGGAAACCCGCGGCGGCCCTCGCCGAGGACGAGCACGCCGTGGCGGCCACCTGGGAACACCACGGCCCGATGTTCGGCGAGGCCCGCCCCACCCGTCGCCGCATGGGACAGGAAGCCTTCAAACTGGCGTTGCTGGACGCCTACGAGGGCCGGTGCGCGATCACAGGGGTCGATGCGCGGCCGGCCTTGGACGCCGCGCACATCCACCCGGTGGCCTCGGGCGGCCTGCACCGGCTCGACAACGGCATGCTGCTGCGCGCTGACGTGCACAGGCTCTTCGACGAGGGCTACCTGTCGGTGTCACCGAGTTGGGAGGTCCGGCTCAGCCCCCGCCTGCACAAGGACTTCCCCGAAGCCGGGGAGTACACCGCCCTGGAGGGCAAACCGGTGACCGTCCCCCGGAACAAGGCCGACCGCCCGTCCCCGGGTGCCCTGGAGTGGCACCTGGGCGAAGTCTTCAAGGCAGGGTGATCCCTGATCACAGCGGGGACGCACTCAGGCCTTCCTGGCCCCTGTGTAATGCCGGGAGAGTGATGCCCTGCATCCCTGGTCGTCCCTCCGGGATGCTCCCGGTGGAGTCCAATATGTCAGGTCCATACCGACACGGAGCTGGGACGGGACCGAAGACCCGCCCCAATGCTGTACGTCAGATAGCCGCGATGAGGCTACCGAACGCGGAGAGCGCCCCGAGAAGGGATCCTCCAGCGATGAGGAGGGCCAGAGGCCAGCTCTTCTTGGCTTCGCGGGCGAGTAGAAGGGTGATGCAGAAGGTACCGAAGGAGGCCCCGCACACCAGGGCGATGGTCGTGGACACGCAAGCTCCCATTCCGCCTCTTGGGCAGGATGCACCGGCTGTGCAACTCCTGACCAGGTCCCAAGAGTTTCTTCAGAAAGGGGGCTACGTGGGTCGACTCATGTACTCCGCACTTCTCTCTTCGGCGTCCACAACCTTTACAGGATTGCAGAACTTCTACTTCCCTGCAACCGGTTCCACTCCAGACCAACCATGCTCAGGGGGAGTCTCCACTGGTCATCGAATGAGACGCCTCTCCTTGAAGGCCCACATGCCGGCGACCTCGGTCCCTCCGAAAAGCCTCCCCTTTCCGGCCAGCCAGGAGTGGTACTCGGTGTGCTGGGAGAAATTGTCGTTGCTGACCACGACCCCGTCCTTCTTCCGGGCGATGTCCAGGAGGTAGACGTCAGCTCCGCCGACCGTCCCCGCGGGCACGCGGTGCAGACGCCCTGAGGCGACCTCTCGGTCCACCTGTGCCTTCTCCTCCTCAGGCACCACGTGCCGGAAGTTGGCGTCGACGAAGACGATCAGCTCTGTTCCCGGGTGCTGCTCCCGCAGTTCCTCCAGCGCGGAGTGCAGCCTGGCCAGAGTGGGTCGTCCGCCCATGTTCCGGTTCTGGGACCCCCAGGCGAGGTTGGAGCCGTCGACCACCAAGGTGCGCCGGGCCGAAGAGTCGCCCTCCACCACTTGGGCGACCATGGCCGGAGAGGGACGGAGCTCCTGTCCGCCAGCTGCCTTGGCAGGCGCGTCCACGTGTCCCGCCGGACGGAAGGCGGGGCCAGGCAGGTTTGGCCGTGTCGTCAGGAACTCGCGCAGGCTGGCGGCGCTGACCCCGACACCGGTCGTGGACAGGCCGAAGGCGTTGATCTCCCGGTCGACGAGCACCTCCTGTGTTCGGTCCATAACCGCACGGACCTGCAGGAGACCGTTGACGTCGTAGGTGTAGGTGAGGGTGAAGGAGGCCTCGTCCGGATCCGCGAAGGCGGGCAGGTCGATCCTGAGCTCGGTCAGGCAGATGTTGGAGCCGTTGTCGGCACCGGTGTTCCTGACAACCGGGTCCGCGGGATCCCCTTCCCAGATCTCCACGCTGAGCCGCTTCTGACCTCGGTGGTTGGGCCGGTAGTTCTTCTCCTGCGACCGGGGAAGGGTCGCGTTGCGCGGGATGATCTGACTGAACGACCGGATCTCGGCATCGCCGTTCATCCTGGTGGACGCCGTGCCCAACGCGTGGGTCGTGCCGACCGCCAGATCGATGTCCAGGTCTCCGCTGTTGACGGCCGCTGCGATCGCGGCCCCCTGGGCGACCGCGGTCATGGGATCACACAGGTCGGCGGACACCAGCCGGTCCCCCATGATCTCGCCGACCATCCGACGCACGAGGGGGATCTGACTGCTGCCACCGATCATCAGTACCGAGTCGATGTCCTCGGAAATCAGACCCAGGTCGGCGAGGCAACGGTTGAGGGGTTCGATCGCCCTCGTCACGATGGGACGGATCGCGTTCTCGAACTCCTCCCGTGTGATCTCCACGCTGCTTCTGCCACCTGGTGTGGGAACGGCGACGATGCTCTCGGTGGACAAGCGGATCTTGGCAAGCTCCACATCCCGCGCGAAGGCGGCCTCCTCCGCGAATCCTCGTGGTTCGTGTTTGGAGTTGGCCAGAACCAGTTTCCGCAAGGCCTGGTCGACCTCCAGGCCGCCGAGCTGCGCTACTCCCCGAGCCGCCCGCTCCTCGAACAACCCGTCCTCGGCTTCCAGGACGGTGACGTCGATGGTCCCCCCGCCCCAGTCGAAGGTCACGACGTTCTCCAGAGCATCGTCGCCGAGCTGCTGCTTGTAGTACAGGGCGGCGGCGGTGGGTTCGTTGATAAGGGAGTCCACCCGGATACCAGCTTCCCGCGCAGCGGCACGAGTGCGAAAGCGAGCAGCACCGGCGGAGTTGGCCGGAACAGTAACGACGGCGGTGTCCACGTCCATGAGCTGTTCACTGCTCGCCCGTTCTCGGATAGCCCGGAAGATCCCGGCCGACACAGTTGAAGCTGGCCAGGAACGAGCTCCCACCGGAATGTCGGTGTCTCCCGCGAGCAGCCGCTTGGCTGCGGGGACGGCCTGCTCGGAACGGAGCTTGGCTTCCCAACCGAAGAGCACGCGGTCCCGAACCGAGCTCACACCGACCATCGAGGGAAAGAGCGAGGCGAAGCCGGGATAGTTCCAGTCGTCGAGGTTGGTGGCGTCCAGGGCGAGAACCTCGGCGTCCTCACCGTTCCAGTGAGCGAGGACCGAGTTGGTCGTCCCGAAGTCGATACCGAAACTCACGAGTGCTTGCCTTTCCTCTTCCCCCTGGCCCCTCTGCCTCTGCCCTTCATCGGGTTACCGCAGGTCGTACAGACGGCCTTCTCCTCGTCCCGCCCCCGGTCCTTGACGGGCGGCACATCGCTGAACTCGACTTCCCCGGCCACGACCAGCCGACCGTCCGCCTCGTCCACGAACGCCGGTTTGAGGACCGCGGCGTGTTCTCCGGTCTCGGGGCTCCCCGAGACGACCCGGAAAAGGGACAGGTCCTCGGTACCCATGACCTTCTTCAGTCCCGTGCTCCGGCGAAAGTCGGCGAGCTTCCTGGCCAGAACGTCATGGCGCCCCTGCTCCTCCGCCAGCTGGGCCAGTTGGGCGAGCTGGGCCAGATGGGTACGTCGGGCCTGCATATTCTCGATCAGAGCCCGGCGCACTGCGTCCTTGACCTCGGCCCTGGTGAGTTCCTCGCCCGGGCTTCCCTCCAGGGCCTCGGCGACCCCCTCGGTCAGCGGGCCGATGAGCGCCTTGGGCTCCAGACGGGTCGCGACCAAGGTGAGCAGCTGCCGCCTCTCACTGTTGGACAGCTCCAGGAGAAAGCTGGTCAGGTCGTCGTCCGTGGTCTGCTCACGATGGTCGTACGTGCTCATGGTGTCCTTTCTCGAACGGCCAACCTCATGACCGACGCCATCGCGGCCTCGCGTATCCGTTCCGCTTCCTCCGGGCCCAGCGCCTCCGTACGGCGTTCCAGGGGACGTGCCGTGGGGATGACGAGCTCCGGAACACGCGGGTTCGGAAAGAGCTTCTCCTCGTGCACCGGGAGCACGTACGGAGGACCACTCGACGAACCGTCGCCGGTCTCGATGTCGCGAAGCCGGTCATGGGCCTGGTTGACGTCGGAGAGCTCCTCGGTCCTCCCCCTCAAATCCCTGCGGAGACTCCGCCAGGCCTCTTTCCACTCCTCGGCCGGGGCACCGTGGGGCACGCCGAGTTCCAGATAGGGGTTGAAGAGCGGCCCCCGGTTGTTGCGGTCCGTTTCCAGGTGGCGGCGCACCCAGGCGATGTTGTCGCGGATCACGGGGTGGTCGGAACCCAGTGCCGACAGTCGGCGCAGGGCGTCGTGCAACGGTTGGGAGTCACCGGGATCAGCGAAGCGCAGGTCGAGGTAGACCTCCGTGGCCACGGCCTCTTCACGCACCCACGTGTCAGCGGAATCCACATACGGCGCCAACGTCTCGTAAGCCTTCGCGCTCACGTTCATCAGCTCGCGGTGCGCGGCGCGCAGATCGCGCCAGGCAGTGAAGTCCGCCAGTGGACCTGGACCGCTCTCGGACAGGTCGGCTCCTCCGCACAGTTCCTCCAGAACCGGCCACAGGGCCGGGTCGGTGAACATCGCCTTGGGCCACCCAGCAGGCTTGTCGGGGTTGGCGAGCACGTGCTGCACCAGCTGTTTGGACTTACCCTCCAGGAAACCCACCACCAGTTCCAGTGCCCGGGGGTCGCCGTCGGCCACTCCCTGGAGGATCCGCACGGACTCGGGGGCCTCGTCGGGAACCCGCTGGCGGGGATCGGCCACGACTCGCCGCCGCCAGACCTCCTCAGGCCAGCCGAGCGCCTCAACCTGTTCGTCGGTCAGCTTCACCGGGTCACTCCGTGCCAGGAGGTAGAGGTTCTCCCTCTCGTCAGCCCGTCCCCCGGCCGACGGGGAGACCGACGGATCACCGTCGAGAAGGTCATCGGCGAGGGCGAGGGAAGCATGGGCGAGGAAGCGGTCCGGGGTTTTGGGCTTCGCACCGAGCCTGACCAGTTCGGCATCCCGCCACAGGTTCAAACTGGGGGAGGTGTCCCGGATCTTGTGGAGTACCTGAGGGGTCGGTTCGGCCTGTCCGCTGATGAGCGCCGCCACACGGCCGCTTTCGGCCACCCGCGGAACACCGATCTCGTGCAACCTCGCCAAGTGCAGGACGCCGATCTTGGGCGGGAGCTTCCCCAACAGTTCGAGCAACAGCCGCGGAGCCTCCGGGCAGAGTCTGCCGTCGAGCAGGACGGACAGGTTCTCGGCTGTCTCCCCGCCGGAGGACCCCGCCGCCAGGATCGCGGCCTCGACCGCGCTCTTCAGGTCGGGTAGCCGGTCGGAGGCTACCTGGAATTCCTGCCAGATGCTGTCCCGTCGTCCCTGCTCCCTCTCCTGGCGCACCCTGGCCAGGCGCTCGCGCTCGGCGGCCAGCGCGGCGGCCTTACGCTCCCGGGCATCGCTGATTCCCACGTTGACGAGCCCTATCCACATGCAGTTTTTCGAGATGGCACGACCCGAGGGGTGGAGTCCGTGCGGGTCGGAGTTCCACGAGTCTGCCCGGATCCTACCGACATCGGCTTCCAGCTGGAAAGAGGTTCGCAAAGCGGAAGTTCCACGTCTCGGCCTGGCTCCGGCCAACGACCCAGCACCAACCGAAGGTACTTGAGGCCAAAAGTGTCACAAGTACTCTGGCCACAGACCACAGCCATCAACTTCAGGCTTCTTGCAGCGGCACATCGGAAGCCTCATCCGACGCTTTGAAGTGGAAAAACACAGGAGAGGGCTCCTGGCACCACTCACACGGGAGCGCACAAGCCATGGGATCCTCTAGTACTTATCAAGTACTTGTGTTAACTTCTCCATGAGTACTTCGGCTGCCCCGGAACACCATCCGGACTCCACACAGAAACGAGCACCCCG
This sequence comes from Nocardiopsis sp. CNS-639, assembly GCF_000381685.1. Classification (NCBI taxonomy): domain Bacteria; kingdom Bacillati; phylum Actinomycetota; class Actinomycetes; order Streptosporangiales; family Nocardiopsidaceae; genus Nocardiopsis; species Nocardiopsis sp. CNS-639. Next base: position 300,688 of record NZ_KB906858.1, on the reverse strand, counting down.
TGAACACGCCCCCGAAGCGCACCACCGTGGTCGTCGTCAACATCAACAAGACATGGCCTGAGGTGGAGCAGGGCAAACGCACCGCCGCAGAGGTCACCTTGGGCGACTGGAACCCCTACAAGTCGAACTCCAAGACCATTCGCGCCTTCGAACCCGACGAGGTCGGACTCGTCCTGGGTTACCGCAGGGGCGTCATCATGACTGCGTTCGACATCGGGGAGAACGCGGTCCAGTGGTTGGAGAGCTACGACCCCCACCGTGTCCGCTGGGAGGGCTCCCCCTCCGTCGAATGGACACATCTGGTGGAGAAGGCCTCACCTGTCACATGGAAGCAGGGTGAGGGCGTCGCCTACAAAACCCTCACCCTGGACGAACTCACCCGGATGACAGCCGGCACCGCGCCCACCCCAGGGGAAGGTGGAGGCGTATTCCCCGAGGTGACCGTTTCCCTGGGCGCGGTGAAGGTCTCCCTGAAGGGCCCTCGGACCGTGGTGGTCACCGCCCCCGACAGCATGGACGTCGTGGTCCGCCGAGGCTGATCCAGAAGGACTCGTCGGAGCGCTCACCAGTCGGTGCCATGCGCACGTCCCATCGCTTACCAGGGGTCAGACCTCTTCGAACATCGCCTCCTGGGTGAGCTGGTTCCCACCGAAGACGTGTCCCCTGCGCGGGTCGAACCGGAACGCGAAAGAGCGGGACCGGTCGGCGAACTCCTGCGCAGGGCCGGTGAGACCGGGTTCGCTGAGGACCAGGAGGCCTTTCCCCTCGACGGAAGCGTCCGCGTAGAGCCTCTTCAGATCCGGCAGGCCGAGGAGCCGTGAACGCCGCCACCAGGTGATGTGGAACGCCTCCGAAGCGAGCTCGACGCCGTCCCCGGACGCGCGCACGTCACCGAAACCGAGGGCGTTCAACTGGGCCGCCACCACGACGCACGGACTGTCAGGGCCAACGGGTGCACCGGCCGCTCCGGGCGGCAGCATCTGGTCGGCCCTGCCGTGCAGACTTCCGTCGCCGGGGTCGAGGACCGTCGTCGGCGGTTCGGCCACCTCCAGCCCTTTCAGGACGGGCACCAGGGCATCGGCCAGCTCCACGGCGCTCACACGATCAGCGGGCAGGCCAGGAGCCGTTCCGGGTTCCCCGAAGAGGTGCTCGCCGAGGTCGACGCGCCACATGAGCTGGCGCCCCTGGTCGTGAACATCCACCAGCCAGCCGAGCCCGGGCCGGAGGAAGGCCCACACCCGTTTGCCCGGCACGCGCACGCGCAGAACCTCTCCCTGTCCCGGATGACGGGGGAACTCGTACCCGCCCTCACCGAACACGACTCTGTGCCGGTTCGCGGCCACGGCGTACTCGACGGTCACCCCACGGGCGTCCAGAGCGTCCGCGAGACGGGTGATGGCGGACTCATCGGCTTCGTCCCAGCGCCAGGGACTCGCCTGCGGGCGCCCCTCAGCCACGGCCAGGGCCCGCTCGCGCAGGGCCGCCGCCATGGTCTCGGGTGGAGTCCGCATATCCCAGAGGCTTCCGGTGGTGTCGGACTCGCGGACCGCGAGGTACCAGCACAGCCATCGCGTACCCGGATAGTCGACGCGGGTGAGACCGAGGACCGCTTCCGGGTGGTCGCCGATTCCCAAGGTCAGCCTGACGGGCTGCTCGCCTCCGGCCAGTCCTCTGTGCACCAGCTGACCGGCCAGTTCCGGGAACCTCTTCCGAAAGGCGGCCATGACATGTTCGTAGGCGAAGAACTCACCCATGGCGGTACGCATGTTCGAACTCTCGAAGATGACCTCACGCCCTTTTCGTTCTGGTGGTGGCTCCGACACGTCCACGTCACCAGGACAGTCAAGCAGAACGGTGCGACGTTCCCTCACCTCGGAGGCGGCGATCAGAACGGCTGACCGCCGAAGGGGAACGCAATACCATTACCCCGGTCACACCCCCTGAACAGAGAAGGCGCCGATGCCAGGCCCACGGCGGACTGCCCCGCACACCGAGCACGCGATTCGCCAGATCAAGCACGTTCTCGACCAGGACTTCCCTCACTTGGTCGACATGAGTGATTACGAGAGGAAACAACCGGACGAGCGCCAGAAGGCCCTGCACTCCCGTTCTCTGGCAGCCCTGGCCGTACGCGGGCTCACCGGGTTGGACGACGAGGAGGCAGCTAAGTGCCTCATCGACGGCCGTGACGACCACGGTATCGACGCGATCGCCGTGTCAGAGACGGCCAGCAAGATCTGGTTGGTCCAGTCGAAGTGGAATAAGCAGGGACGGGCCAGCCTGAACCAGGGTGAGGCCCTGAAGTTCCTTCGCGGCTGGCGCCTGCTCGAGAACCGGAAGTTCGACCGGTTCAACAAGCGGATCCAGGACATGGCGGACAAGATCAACGCCGTCCTGCTCGATCCCCACACCCGCGTGCACTTCGTGGTCGCCCTGACCGGGGACGGCGAGTTGCACCCTGATGTCTCGGGTGTCTTCGACGAGGTGTTCGCCGAGACCAACGGCTTCGGGTTGACCCTCGATCTCCAGGTCGTGGGGACACAGACACTGTGGGAGCAGATCCGGGCCGAGCAGGCTCCCGAGGACGTCCCCATCACCGCGACCATGCGGCAGTGGATCTACGTCAAGACGCCGGTGGAGATGTACCAGGGCATCGTCTCCGCGGAGCAGGTCGCCAGGTGGGTCGGGGAGGCCGGAAGCGACCTGTTCCACCGCAACATCCGCGCCTCGCTCGGGACCACCGACATCAACGCTGGCATCCTGGAGAGCCTGGCGTCGGACCCTGAGCACTTCCTGTTCTTCCACAACGGCATCACGGTGATCTGTCGGTCTCTCAAGACCGAGTTCCCCGGTCCGCGTCGACCCAGCGAACCCGTGATACTCACCATGAACGGGGCCAGCGTGGTCAATGGCGCCCAGAGCGTGAGCACGTTGCACCGGGCGTTGCAGGATCACCCCGACGCCCTGTCCGAGGCCGACATCAGCGTGCACGTCATCTGTGTCGACGACCCCTCCTCGGAGCTGCCGTCACAGATCACCGACACCCGTAATCGCCAGAACCAGGTGGAGGAGCGCGACTTCGTCGCCCTCGATGAGACACAGGCGCTCATCAGGGAGGACTTCGGGAACATCGACAAGTTCTACAGCTACAAACGAGGGGAACCCGACCCCGTCCCGGAGCAGGGGTGCTCGGTGGTGGAGGCTTCCCTCGCTCTGGCCTGCGCACACCCGAACGTGAAATTGGCCGTCCGGGCGAAGCAGAACGTCAACACCCTGTGGGAACGGGGCGCCGAGGGTGCCTATCCCATGCTGTTCGGCGAGCAGCCGAGCGCTTCACAGATCTGGGGGTCGGTCCGTCTCCGGCGAGCTGTGGGCGACCGGCTGCACGAAATCGGCAAGGGGCTCAAGGGGCGTGGTTCCGACGTGGCGGACCGCGGCGACCTGCTCGTCACGCACCTGGTGTTCCAGTCCATCGACCGCAAGGACATGGGCGCGGAGGAGTACGACTGGGAGGGAACCCTCAAGAAGGCGAAGGGCCTCGTGGACTCCGTGTTCCCCAGGCTTCTTCAGCACATCGACGCAGAGTACGGGGCCGACTCCAAAGCCTCGCTGACCCGTACCCTGTCGGATCCCACCCGGTGTCGCAAGCTGACCGACCTGGTTCTGCGCGACGTCAGGTCAGATGCTCCGGCGCCCCCCATCGACGACGACTATCGCCTGAAGAAGGGGCAGCGCAAGCGCAAGCAGCGCCGCCCCAACAGTGTGGCGATCCTGTTGGGCGCCGGTGTACTGCGCAGCGGCACCCGATTGGAGTTCCGGCCCACCACCTCCACCGAGGAGGAGGCGTTGAAGGGCTGGCTGGCGGAGGACCCGCGTCGGGCGCAGGCGACCTGGACGACCGACCGCAAGCAGACGTTGTTGTGGGAGGCGGACGGGAAGCACTACTCCCCCAGCGGTCTGGTGATGCGCATGTACGAACTGGCCGGTTGGGAGAACTCCCCGGTGGCCGTCCAGGGCCCTGCCAAGTGGCACATCGAGGGAAGGTCGATGGCGGCGCACGCGGAACGGCTCTTCGCCGAGCTGGGTGACGCGGAATGACCCGTACCGGGGCGGAGCGGCCGAAGCCGTTCCGCCCCGGGCTGCACGGGTCAGCGCCAGGCGGGGACCCGCGTAGGCGCCGGGTCCAGGAGGAGGAGCAGATCACCGGAGTCGCGGGCCTCGGTCAGGCCGGTGTGTGAGGCGACCCAGTAGGACAGAGTCTGCTCACCGAACCAGATGAGCAGGTGCGGGTTGTAGCGCTGGAGGTCGGCGGCACGGGCGTGCTCACGGGCGAACTCGGAGCGGTGACCGCCCAGGCGGGGCAGGCGAGCGGCTCGGCGCCGACGGCACGAGGGATGCTCGCAGGCCGAGCAGAACGGACCGACCAGCGGGTGCCGCCGGGGCAGCGGCGGAAGCGGTCGGTGCAGCGGGTCGCTGACGGGCCGGGGTACGGGGATAGGATGCGTCACTGATCCTGCTTTCTGAACATGTGGAAGTGTGCGGAATTCGGGGTTGCTGTGGGCCCGGGAAGAGCGTTGCCGCGCTCTCCTGGGCCCTTCTGCGTGCGTGCAGCGGTGTGGACGGCTACGCGGTGGTGTTCCAGAGGCTGTCGGTCAGGTCGTAGGCCAGGAAGAACCAGACCTGGCGGTAGTTCGGGACGCCGTTGTCGCCCCAGGAGGAGGCGAAGGCGTCGATCATGGCCAGGCCGCGCCCGGACTCGGCGGCCGGGTCCAGTCCGTTGGGGTCGGGCGCCAGATACGAGCGCTGCCCGAGAACAGTCTTCCTTTCGTCGCGGGAACCCTGGTCGCGACAGGCGAGGCGCAGGCCGGTGCGGGTGCGCTGGCAGGTCAGGGTGTAGACGCCGAAGGGCTGGCCCGAGCGGGAGTGGCGCAGGGCGTTGTTGGCGAGTTCGCTGCCCAGCAGGGAGAACAGGTAGCGGTAGTCGCGGTCGCGTTCGGCGGCGCAGGTACTCAGGAACGCGCGCACCAGCGGCATGTACTGGACCGAGCCGCCGAAGTCGTAGCGGCGCGTCCTGTAGTGGGCGCGGTCGGATCGGCCGGTGAAGTAGTGGCGGCACCGGGGCGGAACCAGCTCAGCGAGGGGCACGGTCACCTCTGGCAGCGCGGGCATGGGTGCGGTTGCGGGCATGACGAACAGACTCCTTGCACGTGTGGAGCGACAACAGGGGTTCGGTGTGCCCGCAGGCGTGAGACCTTCGCGTTTCCCTGCCAGCGGGAAGGGGCACGGCGTAGCCTGACCAGCAGAGACTCTGTGTGAACTCCCGATCACTGACTACATGCTTATAGTGACTCGCGCATCCACGCATGTCAACGAGAAAAAGTGGTTTCCACAAAAAATCTCAGCTAGGCTACCCGCATGCCAACGCCATACAGCCCCAGCATCCGACGGCGTCGCCTGTCGTCCGAGCTTCGGCGGCTTCGCACCGAAGCAGGTTTCACCTTGGCTGAAGCCGCCAAGCAGGCTGGCCTAGGACGATCAAACCTCGGCAAGATGGAGCAGGCTGAGTCCAAGACCGTCCCCTCAGTGGCTTTGGACAAGCTGTTGGACCTCTACAACGTTCGTGAACCGCAGACGCGAGACGCCATGCACGCGCTCGCCCAGGACGCCAAGCAGCGTGGCTGGTGGTCGAAGTACAAGGGACTCTTCGACGACGACCGTGCGCTTCCTGATTTCGAAGCGGAGGCCTCCACTATCCGGACCTTCGAGGCTCTGTGCATCCCGGGTCTACTACAGACACCCGAGTACGCTCATGCGCTGTTCGAGGGTGGGCGGTACACCTCTCTGCCCGCGATCGAACAGAGAGTCGCCTTCCGGATGGCTCGAAGGGAGATCCTGAACCGAGTACGACCTGCGCACTTCCGTGCCGTACTCGATGAGGCAGCCCTGCGACGGGTCATCGGCGGACCGGATGTCATGCATGCGCAACTCATGCACCTGTTGCACATGGCAGAGATGCCACACGTCGACGTGCAGGTCATTCCGTTCCAAGATGGCTCCCACGCAGGCCTCACGGCTCCATTCGCAATCCTGGACTTCCCAGATCCACGAGACAGCTCCATCGTCTACGTTGGGACGATCGCCGGTTCTGTCTTCTTCGAGCAAGAAGACGAAGTAGAGCGCTATAACGTGACCTACGGGGACCTACAGGGGTCCGCATTGAGCACCAAACAATCTGCCGCTCTCATCAAAACGGCAGCGGACTCACTGAGAGAGTGACCATTGACTTACCTGAAGTTCCGGAAGAGCAGCTACAGCGGCCACGATCAGAACTGTGTAGAGGTGGCCCACATCCCCACAGGCTTCCGAAAGAGCAGCTACAGCGGTGTCAACGGCAACTGCGTCGAGGTCGCCGACCTACCCTGCGGCGCGGCTGTCCGGGACTCGAAGAACCCCGCCAAGGGTCACCTCCCCTTCCCCGCCGCTGAGTGGGACGCCTTCCTCAGCGTCGCCCGTCGCTGACAACTACCCCGTAGGTAAACGTAGGCCCCGACTTCTCTCCGAAGCCGGGGCCATATGCGTCACCTCGTCATCCCGAGACGGCCAGACGCACTTTCTCCACGTACTCCGGCACGTGGTCCTCCGGCACACCAGCGATCTTGCCGAGCTCGCGAGTGAGAAGCTCCACGTCCGCCGGACCAAGCTGCACCAAGGGCCTACGAATCCGCACCGCCCACGCGCCCGGACGGGTGTCGGGGAAGACCTCCAGCTCCGGCACCAGTGGGGCGAGTTCCACACCGGTCCGGTAGGGGGCGACCGACTCCAACCGCAGACCACAACCACGGGTGAAGTCCCGCCCGGCTATGGTGACCGGCTCGTCGTAGGGGCGCACGGATGAGGTGACCTCCGCGAGACCGACCACCCTCGTCCGATCCCGCGTCGGGTTGTGCCAACAGCCCCGCGTCGTGAGCAGGAGCAGCCGGTCCCCGACCCTGAGCCGCTCCACCTCCGCGCGTCGCGTCGCGGGAAAGGCCATCCGCGAGGTGCGCAGCACCCACGCCACGGCCTCTCGCTCGCTGAGGATCAGCAGGTACGTGCTGACGGGATCAGTTTCTGTGGTCATATCCGGGCCAGGATCCCACACCGGCGCTGACAAGGGTTCCGAGCATGGCCTCCGGTGCTCCCCGCTGGTGGCAGTGGTCATCCTGGCCCATGTAGCCGGAACGGAGCCCGACGAGGGTGGTGCGGGCACGAGCCGGTATCGCACCCTCTCTCACTCACCGGTCTCATCCAGTAGAGCGGCGCATTCGGCCATCAACTCCCGAACCTGCTCAGCCGACTCGTCGTCACCTACCTCGGTGAACAACCGGGCCGCTTCCCGGAAGGCCTCCACGGCCATCCCGAACCTGTCTGTCTCCACGAGTTTGAAGCCCATCGTCCGTGAGATCTGAGCGGCTCTCCCCAGATCCCCCTGGGCGACGCGCGTGTCCCGAGATCTGCGCAGCGCCGGGATCGCCTCCTCCGCCCGGCCCAGTTCACTCAGGATGAAACCCAGGTTGTTCCAGGACGTGGCCGCGCATTCGCTCGCAGCCAGACCCTCATGGCATTCGGTGGAACGGCGCGCGGCGGGCAGGGCATCCTCGTACTGGCCCCTGCTGATCAGGGTCCCACTGATGCCGTTCCAGCAGTCACCCTCACCGCAGGGGTCTCCGCACTCGGCGAAGGCGTCCAGTCCCTTGCGGAAGACCCGCTCGGCTTCCTTGAGTTGCCCCTCATCGCGGAGGACGACTCCGAAGTTACGCCATGTTCGAGCCTCGTCGTAGAGGTCTCCCAGTTCCCGGAAGAGGCGTATCGCTTCCTCGAAAGCGCGGCTCCCCTCGTCCGACAAACCTGTTCGATACAGGCTGACGGCCAGGCCAGCGGTGGCCATGGCGAGGACCCTCGGCTCTCCGCCGTCCCGGGAGTGATCGCATGCCCGCTGAAAGGAGGTGACAGCGAGGACGTGCGTTCCGAGTGCTGAGTAGGAGTTACCCATGTTCAGGCAGGAGTGGGCGAACCCCTGGCCGTCACCGCGCTTCGCGTAGATCTCCATCGCGACCCGCTGGTGGACGACCGCTTCGTCCGGACGCCCCGTCGCCAAGAACACGTTCGCCTTGTTGTTCGACGCCTTGGCGACTCCCGTCTGGTCCCCCAGACGCTCGAATATGAGCACGGCCTCGGTATGCCTGCTGAGGGCTTCCTCGTAGTTACCGAGGCAACGCAGAGCCACCCCACCACCGTTCAACGCACCCGCTGTCGAATGCCAGTCCTCCGCGGCTACGGCATGCGCGAAGGCCTTGTCGTGGGCTTCTGCCGCCTGCCTGAAACGCCGCATCAGGACCAGGGTCTCTCCTACCGTCGCCCACAGTTTGGCCGCGTCGTCCCGACGCCCGGACTCCTCGCCGCGAGGTCACCAGGGCACCGGAGCGGCCATCGCCGGGAAGAAGCGGTTCGGCCTGTTCCACCGAGGAGGCGTTGTCGACGATCACCAGGACGGGACGGCCGCGTTCCGCACGTGAGCTGAGCTCGGCGCGGTACATCTGTTCCCTTGCCTGGGCATCGGCGGGGATGTCCTGTGCGTCGATGCCCAGATTGAGCAGCCACCCGCCCAGCGCACGGCCCGGGTCGACCCGACGCTGGGAGTCGTAGCCGAACAGGTCGACGTACAGCACGCCGTCACACCATCGTCGCTGGTCCAGAGCCTGTTTCGCGGTGTGGAGAGCGAGCTCGGTCTTTCCGGAGCCCGGCATTCCGGAGATGACGACTGCGGGCGAACGGCGTTGCCCCGCCGAAGCCGGGTTGAGCGACTCCAGAAGGGCTTCGACATCAGCGTCACGCCCGGTGAACACCGGAGACAACCGGGGAAGACCCCGCAAGGACTCAGGCTTTGGCCTCGGCGCGTGGTAGGTGATGTCCCGTCCTTGGATGACGGTCCCGCCGTGTACACCGCCATGGATCTCGTTGTGGACGCGGCTCTGCTCAGCAGACATCCGCTGTGTTCCCTCTCGACGGGTTCAGGCGATACCGGCCTCGGTCAGGAACGGACTCGGCTTCCCGTGCCAGGAAACGTGCAGGTGGTCGCGCGCCCGGGTGCAGACCACGAAGAGCAGGCACCGCTCCGCCATGAGGTCCGCCCCGTGCTGGATCTCGTCCACGTCTTCGGCGGTGATCGCCTTGGGATTGGGCACCGCGCCGTCGGAGACGCCCACCGCGGCGACGCACCGGAACTCCAGCCCCTTGAGCGAGTGCATCGTGCCCACTCGCACACCCGGGACCTCGTCGTCGGCCCCGCGCAGCTCGCACGCGTCGATCCCGGCGTCGGTGAGCGCGGAGACCACCCTCTTGATCACCCATCGGAACCGCACGGCGACCGCCACCGACGACGGCTCCACCCCGGTGTCGGTCCACTCGCGCACCCGCTCCACGAGCGCGTCCAGTTCCTCCTCCAGGGTGGCGGCGGCGTGCGTGGTGGGCCGGGGCCCCTGGAGCGCCGAGCGGTACCCGGCCAGGGACTCGGTGCCGCCGTCGGCCAGGGACTCCACCTTCTCCCCGTCCAGCAGCGGACGGGACCAGGTGAGGATCTGCTGGGTGCTGCGGTAGTTGCGGCGCAGCCGCTGCGAGCGGCCCACCACGTTGATCCCCAGCGCCTTCAGGGAGACCTTGGCATCGTAGATGCGCTGGTGGGGGTCGCCGCCGATGAACAGGTCGTCTGGTGCGGGCGCCACGGCGGCGCGCAGGAAGCGCCACTGGGCGGGGTGCAGGTCCTGGGCCTCGTCCACCACCACGTGCCGGAAGCGGGGCCCCTGTTCCTCCAGGACCCGGGCGGCCAGGTCGCAGCCGCGCAGGTGCGTCTGCACACCGTCGGCGTCCAGGCCCTCCGTGAAGGCCGTCATGGCCTTCCACACCCGCTCGCGCTGGGCGGCGGCCAGCCGGTTCCCGCGGCCGCTGCGGGTGGCCGCCTGGTACTCCTCCAGCGTGTCCAAGCGCTGGGCGAGGACGACGTGCCGGTACTCCTGCTGGAGGAACTCCGCGGTCCACTCCAGCCCCTGCTCCTGAACGATCCCGCGCCAGCGGTCGAGCTCCTGGGAGTCGCTGACGAAGCGGGAGGCGCGTCCGCCGTTGGCCTCGGTCAGCACCTGACTGGCCTGGGTGTTGACGGTGGAGATGGTGAGCCGCTCCGTCCGGGCCGGGTCGTCCACGAGCTGGCGGATGCCCGTTCCCAGCGCCGCGGCGAGGGTGTTGGTGAAGGTGGTGAGCAGGATGCGCTCATCCGGGCGCAGGAAGGACAGCAGGTGCTTGACCCGGTGCATGGCCACGACGGTTTTCCCGGTGCCGGGACCGCCGGTGATCTGGTAGCTGCCGGGATAGCTGGCCTTGTAGGCGACCTTGCGCTGCGCGGGGTGCAGGAAGGTTCGCCAGACGGAGAAGGGCTGGGAGAGTATCTCCTCCAACTCGTCCAGACCGGAGACGAGCTTGACCCGGGTGGGGGTGTTGCGGATGGCGGTGTCCATGTCGCCGCTGACCGCACCGGAGGGCCGGTGGGCGACGACGTCCCGCCAGATCTCCTCCACCGGGAACCCGGCGGACAGGTACTGGAGCACCTCGGCCTGGTCCTCGGGCAGGAAGGGGACGACGTCGACGAGGGCGTCGGCGTCCACGACGGTGCGCGCCGCCCGCAGCACCTTGTCCTCGATGCCCAGGGTCCTCAGGTCCCCGTCCGAGACGTTGGCGAACAGCCGCTTGTCGGGATCGGTCGGAGCCGCGCGCTCCTCCAGGTCCGGGGTCATGCGGTCGAGCCTGTCCGCGTCCCAGATCTCCACCGCGCCGGTCAGCCGGTTGACGCCCGCGTCCTGCTTGATCGCCCACTCATAGGCCGGGTCGTGGTTCATGACCTTGAGCAGCAGGTAGCTGTCACCGCTCTCGGGGGCCAGGACGACGCCCCGGTAGAAGTTGTCCACCCTGAAGGTGAAGATGCTGCGGCTGCGCCTGCCCGAGGGCGGTTTGAAGTTGAGGCCCTTGTCGACCTTGAGTTCGGCGTGGGTGAGGAGGCTGAACTTCTCCATGGCGAGCCGGACGTTCCTCCGTGCGCTCGGGGGGAGTTCGTCGTACTCACCGCTCTCGAAGAACTGCTTTCCCAGGGCGAGCTGAGGCATGGGGGCGGGGACTCCTTCTGGCTGGGCGGCTCGGGATCGGGCAGGTGGCTGGGCTCAGCCCCGGCGGTGTCCCAGTCTGTCCAGGAGGTCGGCGGCCCGGAGGGTCTCGGGGGCGCCGGGGCCGTAGGCCGCGCGCAGGTCAGAGTACAGCGCGAGGAGCTCGGACGAGGCGTGTTCGACATCCCCCGAGCTCAGCCGCCACATGGCGATCGCCTGGCGCAGGTCCAGGGTGTCGTCGGCGCGTTCTCCGAAGACACGGCGGAATCGTTCCAGGACGTGTTCGGCCTCCCGCAGGGCCCGGGTGGTCTCCCCCAACTGCGCCATGCAGTACACGGCCTGCTGGCGGCACAGCAGGGCCCGCGTGTCCTCCGGCCCCGCCTGTCGCTCCAGGGTGTCGGCCAGATCGGTGAACTCGGGCAGGGCGCGACCGGCGTTGTCGATGAGCATCAGGGCCGTGGCACGCAGCAGACGCAGCTCGACCACCTGGGCGGATTCGGCTCCCAGGGCCGCGGACGCCGGATCGATGACGTCGTCCAGAACTCCCACGGCCTGGGCGAAGCGTCCTTCGTCGATGAGTGCCTGGGCGTGCTGGTCGGCCTCCACCAGTTCCCCGGGTGCCAGGCCGACGATCTGCGGGGTGGGAACGGTGGTCTCCACCAGTGTGGGCGGCAGCGGCTTGGTCGGAGCGAGGACGGCCTCCCTGGGACGGGGTGGGATCGGCCGCCGGTAGGGGCGGGTGGGGTCGGGCAGGGCCCCGGGCGGAAGGGGTTTGTCGGGAGCGAGCGGTTCGGGCTGGGGAAGATACGGGACAAGCCGGTCGTAGACGTCCTGTGCCGTGGCGGGCCGGTCCTCGGGGTCCTTGGCCAGCAGGTCCAGCACGAGCCGTTCCAGGTCCTCGGGCAGGCCGTCCACGTGGGCGGAGGGCGGCAGGGGCGGGTCCTGCACGTGCGCGACCTGTAGCCGGAAGGAGGTGTAGTCGGCGGGGAACACCGGCTTTCCGGTGAGCATCTGGTAGAGGACGCAGCCCAGGGAGTACAGGTCACTGCCGGGGGTGGCGGGGGCGCCGCGTACCTGCTCGGGAGGCATGTAGGCGTAGGTCCCCAGAGGGATTCCGGTCTGGGTGAGACGGGTGACGTCGGTGCGCAGTACGGCGGCGATGCCGAAGTCCAGGACCTTCACCGTGCCGTCGTCGGCCACCATGATGTTGCCGGGCTTGAGGTCGCGGTGGACGACGGGGACCGCGTGCGCGTCGGACAGGACCGCGCACACCTGGGCGGCGACGGCGGCGGCGGTGGGGACCGGAAGCGGGGCGCTCTCGTCGATGGTGTCGGCGAGCGAGACCCCGCGCACCAGCTGCATCACCAGGTACAGGGAGCCCTCGTCCTTGTCCACGGCGGCGTCGTAGACGGAGGGCACCCCGGGGTTCTCGATCCGGGCGGTGACGCGCGCCTCCCGCTTGAACCGGTTGGCGTACTCGTCGTACAGCCGGGGGTCGGCGACCTTGTCGGGGCGGATCACCTTGACCGCGACGGGCCGGTCGAGCACAGTGTCGTAGCCGCGCCAGACCTGACCCATGCCTCCGGTGCTGATGCTGGCGACGAGTTCGTACCGGTCGGCGATCCGCTCGGGTGTGGCGCGCACCGGGCCCCAATCCGCCTCGGGCGCGGCCGGGCCCCGGCCCGACCACGCGGTTGATGTGACGTGTCCGGTGGTGATCCTACGGCCCCGAGACCGGAGCGGCCGATGGACTTTCGTCCCTTGACGGCTGCCCCGAACGTTCGTGACACGGGCCCGGTCAGGCAGTGGTGCCGCGCTGGCGGATGAGACGGTAGGCGGCCCGGCTCATGAAACCGTTCAGGCTGTTCTGAACCTCCTGGTCACCGAGGTAGACCTCGGTGAGTTCGACGTTGCTCTCATACCGCTGGATCATGGTCTCCTTCATCACCGGGTCGAACTTGTGGCGGAACGCCTCCTCGCTGTTGACGAAGGCCGCCTGCTGGAGGTCGGGCTTCGCCGCAGCGTCGAACACGCGTTCCTGGATCATGCTCATGTCCGCCTCGGTCGGAGGGCGGCCGAAGTGCCGGTTGAAGAATTCGATGATCTCCGACAGGAACATCATCTTGGGGTCGGAGGGACCACCCCCGCCATCGGAGAAACCGGGGAGTTCCTGGGCTCCTTCGGCGGTCAGGGAAAGGTCGTGTTCCCCCGTCTTGGACACGTTGACGTCGACGAGGTCGACCTTGCCGATGTCCACGCCTCCGTCCCGCCGAGGCGGAAGCTTGCGCAGCAGGAAGCGGCCGTACAGGTAGAGGCACTCCAGTTCCGGATCGGGGTAGCGCATGACCTGGGCGAGGAAGGCGTACTTGGTGACGAAGTTGTTCAGGTCGGCACGAAACTCCTCGGCCTTGGCACGCTCCTCGTCCCCGCCTTCGGCGAGCTCGGCGAACCTCTCCGCCGCCGGGGTGATGCAGCGGTTGAGCTCGGGGTGGTTCTGGATCCGGTCCGCGGTGGCGTGTTCGGTCTCCACCTCGTGAAAGGCTGCGGCGAACCCCTCCAACTCCTCCTTGACGAGGATGTTCGCCCCCTTCATGAGACGGTTCATGAGGGTGTTCAACAGGTCTGGATCGGCCTCCCCCGTCACCGCCTCCTCGTAGTAGTCCACGTAGGAGCCCTTGACGTCCTCCGCGTCGTTGACGAAGTCGAGGACGAACAGGTCGCTCTGGTTCTTGAGCCGGTGGGTGCGGTTGAGCCGTGACAGGGTCTGGACGGCCGCCACACCCTTGAGGGACTTCGCCACGAACATGGTGGTCAGGAGCGGCTGGTCGAATCCGGTCTGGTACTTCTCCGCGACGACGAGGATGCGGTACTCCTTTTTGCCGCTCCTCCCGGCGTGGGGGTCGTCCGCCCTGGTGTAGGCGAAGTTCTCCGGCAGTTCCCCCTCGGAGAACCCGTTGATGTCCTTCTCGGTCTCCTCGGTCTCACCGTCCAGTTTGAGGGAGCCGGAGAAGGCGACGAGGACTCCGGGATCAGGTGCCCCGCTGTCCTTCAGGTAGCTCTTGATCGCCTTGTGCATCCGGACCGCGGCCTCACGGGAGCTGGTGACCACCATCGCCTTGGCCCGGCCGCCCATCTGGGGGCGGGTGACGGTGTTGAAGTTCTCGATGATCACTTCGGCGTGCTGGGCCAGGGTGGAGTCGTGCAGTTGGACGAACCGGGCGAGCTGGGACCTGGCCTTGTCCGCGTCCACCTCCTGGTCGTCGGGGTTGCCGTTGAGGAGTTCGTACCAGGTCCTGTAGGTCGTGTAGTTGCGAAGCGGGTCGAGGATGAAACCCTCCTCGATGGCCTGCCGCATGGAGTAGGTGTGGAAGGGCTCGTACTTGTCGGTGGCCTGGTCGAACACACCGAACAGGTTGAGGGTCTTGTGCTTGGGGGTGGCGGTGAAGGCGAAGTAGGACAGGTTCGCGCTACGGCCCCGGTAGGCGGCCGACTTCCTCAAGGCCTCGTCGGCGCTCTCAGGGGTGTCGGGTTCATCGTCGTCGGCGTCCAGGCCCAGGTCTCGCAGGGCCTTCTTGACGTCCTTGGCCGCCTCACCGCTCTGGGAGGAGTGGGCCTCGTCGACGACGATGGCGAACCTCGCGCCCTTGATCTCGGTGGGTTCCTTGCGGAGGTAGTCCAGGAGGGCGGGGAAGGTCTGGAGAGTGACGAGGACGATGCGTTCAGAGGAGGTGGACAGCGCATCGGCGAGCTGGGCGGACTTGGACCCGCCCTTGCCCCCGATGGGGCGGACCAGGCCCTTGACCTGGGAGAATCCTCCGACGACGTCCTGCAACTGCTGGTCCAGGACGGAGCGGTCGGTGATGACGATGGTCTTGTCGAAGACCGGGGTGTCGGGCTCCACCCCCTTGGCCACCGCGGCCGGATCCATCAGGGCCGGGTCGGCGGGGGTGTGCAGTGACGACAACCGGTGCACGAGCCAGGCGATGGTGTTGGACTTGCCGGAACCGGCCGAGTGCATGACCAGGTAGTTGTGTCCGGCACCGTGCCGGGCGGCGTGGTCGACCAGGCTGCGCACGGCGTGCCACTGGTGGAATCGGGGGAAGATGACGTTCTCGCGCCTGCGGCCCCGCTCGTCCTTGTCGCGGGTGACGTGGACGAAGCGCTCCAGGAGGTCGAGCCAATTGTCGACGTCCCAGACCGTCTCCCAGAGGTAGGCGGTCCGGTATCCGGGCCCGTCGGCGGCCGGTAGGGGGTTACCGGCTCCGCCGCTGCTTCCAGGACCTTCGGAGCCGGTGTTGAACGGTAGGAACCAGGTGTCCTCGCCCGCGAGCCTGGTGGTGAGGAAGACCAAGTCGGGGTCGACCGCGAAGTGGACGAGGGCACGTTCGGCGAAGAGGAGTTCGCGGGGGTCGCGGTCGTGGACGTACTGTCGCTTGGCGTGCTCGACGTTCTGCCCGGTGAGCGGGTTCTTGAGTTCGGCGGTGGCGACGGGGAGGCCGTTGACGAACAACGCCAGGTCGAGGGACTTGCCCGCGCTACCGGGCTTCGTGCCATAGCGCAGCTGCCGGGTGACGCTGAGGCGGTTCTTGCGGTAGTTCGTGAGGGCGTGCTCGGCGAGGGTGAGCGAGGGCTTGAAGTAGGCGAGTTTGAAGTTCAGCCCCTCCACCCTGACGTGCTTACGCAGGATCTGGAGGGTGCCCTCGTCGTGGATCCGCTTGGCGAGGGTCTGGAGGAACGTCTGCTGCGCCCGCTCCTGGCTTCCCCCGCAGCGGGTGACCAGTTGGTTCCACTCCTTGATCTGGGTGGCCCCGAGGAAGGTGAAGAGCTGGGCGGTGTCCAGGCCGAGCTCTGGACGGTAGCCGTCGTTGTCGCCCCGCACCCAACCGTTCGCCAGCATCGAGGCGACGATGTTGTCCTCGAAGGTTCTCTCGTCGTAGACGGGGCTCATGACACATCAGCTCCTCGCGCGGTGGTGACGTCGATCTGACCGGTGACGGCAGCGGTGATGAGGGCCCGCTTGCGTTCTTCGAGAAGGGTGATCTGGGACTCCAGTGCGGCTCGAAGGCGTGAGGCTCCCTCCAAATCTCTGTTCACATCAATGACCGCTGACCTCTGCTCTCCCAAAGCGGGTAGGGGAATGGGGAACGACTTCACTTTGCTACTGCTCGTCGAGGCCAGGTTGGTGCTCTTGACCCCTGTCGCCTCGAAATAGCATCGCCCATGCACCGAACGAGTCAGCAAGGCCAGGTACTCGGCATCCAACCGGCTCGGATCCGGCCTCAGAGCGAATACGTGGTTCTGGTGCAGCGCCCCGGGAATCTCCCCCCGCCAGACCGTCCCTCGACCCAGCTTGTCGATGTCTCCTCCCTCGGTCATGAGCACGTCACCGGGGAGCAACGTGGAACGGTCCGCCACCGACTTCGGGACGGTAATACTTGTAACGGATTCCAAATCCAGGCGATCCGCCTTCACGTTCGCCACACGGAGATAGGGCCTAGTGACATCGCCTTCGGAAGGCTTACGTGACGCATCGACCGTGACGCCACCCTGAACCTGGCACACATATCCGAGCCGCACCAGGGGCACTTCCTCGCGCGGCAATGGGAGCCAAGGCCACGGAAACTCACCGGTCGCATCGCTGACGATCCCAGAAATTAGGCGTTCTGACAGCAGGCTTGACGCACGCTCTTCGAATAGCTCTAGCTGACGGCGTCGCGTCGCAATAATGCGAACAATGCGCCGCACTTCAATATCGAGAAAGTCAGCAATGCGTCGCTGCTCCTCCACCGAGGGAAGGGGAACAGGAATCCTCTTAATATCCCACTGGAAGAGATGAGGCACACCCATCCCATCCTTCATGGAGCCAATATATCCTTGAACCAAGCTAGAATTTATGACATGCCGCAGGAACCTCCCATCAACTCCAAATGGTCGAATTACTGCAATTGACCCGTTCACTGTTGCCGCCCGCGGAAGATGGCGAACAACATTGCAAATACCCAGGGTATTCCCATCTTTAGCCAGAAGCACATCCCCCACCGCGAGCTTAAGCGCCGGAGATTCCTCGTAGCGAAACTCCGAGATGTAATTGACTTTATCGAAGTCAATATCTTCCGTCTTGATGTTTGGAGTCGCCAGGAATGCATAACCTTCAGGTTGATACTCTCTGGCAGTGAGCGCCTTCCATCCGATTCTCGCATTTACGGTAGCCACACGATCAATCCTGGACAGAGTCCATGAATCAGGGATCTGCCAAATTTCATGGGTCATTCCGTCACCTCTCCCAGGAGTCGCTGAATCTCGCCCTCAAACCCCTTAAGCTCAGCGTCGATCTCCTCCAACGGACGAGGAGGCGTGTATACGTAGAAGTGCCGGGTGAAGGGAATCTCGTATCCCTTCCTCGTCTTGCTCTCGTCCACCCATGCATCGGGAACGTGCGGCAGGACCTCACGCTTCATGTAAGCGTCGATGTCCTCGTCCAGCGGGATGTTCTCGAAGTCGCGCAGCTCCGGATCCGGCTCGGTCTCGCCCTTTTTGACCTGAACCTCGCCCTCGGGATCGCGCACCGACACCACCGACCACACCGCCTTGTCCACCGGCGCTGGCGGCTTGGAGACCCCGCCCTCGGCCAGAGCCTTCCGGATCCGGTCGGCGAACTCGGTCCTGACGAACCCGGGTTCGGTGCCCACCAGTGTCCGCAGGGCGTCGAGGAGCGCCTCCTTCTGCCCGTACTCGGCGGTGGCCTTGCCCTTGTCCAAAATGGCGGACAACTCGCCGAGCGCCTCCTCAGTGACTTCGAAGCGCAGCTTCAACGGCCGTTCCACGGTGATGCGCTGATAGCCGAAGTCCTCGTTCCGGAACACCTTGATCTTGCCGTGCAGCGGGTGTTCCGAGTCGCTCGCGATGCTCAGTCCGTCGGTGTACAGCTGGGTCAACTCGGCGATCTGCTCGTCGCTGATCTGCTTGCGCTTGTCTCCGAGCGACTTGCGCATCTTCACCCAGTGCTCCCGGGCGTCGACGAGCATGACCTTGCCCTCGTGGGCCCGGTCCTTGCGGTTGCTCAGGATCCAGAAGTAGGTGGAGATCCCGGTGTTGTAGAAGAGCTGGTCCGGGAGTGCCACGATGGCCTCCAACCAGTCGTTCTCCAGGATCCACCGGCGGATCTCGGACTCACCGGATCCGGCGCCGCCGCTGAACAGCGGGGATCCGTTGAAGACGATCGCGATACGGCTGCCCTCGGTCTTCTCCCCGTCGGAGCCGACCTCGACCGGTTTCATCTTGGAGATCATGTGCTGGAGGAACAGCAGGGAACCGTCGTTGATGCGGGGAAGCCCTGCCTCGAATCGTCCGGCCCTGCCGAGGTTGTGCTCGGCCTCGACCTCCTTCTTGACCTTCTTCCACTCCACACCGAACGGCGGGTTGGCCAGCATGTAGTCGAACTTGCGGTACCGGTGCTTGTCGTCGCTGAAGGAGTTCCCGAACTTGATGTTGTCCGGCTTCTGGCCCTTGATCATCAGGTCCGATCGGCAGATCGCCCACGACTCGGCGTTCAGTTCCTGCCCGAACACGACGACGGTGGCGTCCGGATTGAGCTTCGTGATGTGGTCGTGTGCCTCGGTGAGCATGCCGCCCGTGCCGCAGGCGGGGTCCAGGATCTGCCTGATCGCACCGGGGACCCTGAGCGCTGCCTCGTCCGGGACCAACAGCAGGTTGGACATGAGCTTGATGACCTCGCGCGGCGTGAAGTGCTCACCGGCCGTCTCGTTCGAGGCCTCGGAGAACTTGCGGATGAGCTCCTCGAACACGTAGCCCATCTGCATGTTGGACACCCGGTTCGGGCTCAGGTCCAGGTCCGCGAACCTGCCCACCACCTGGTAGAGCAGTTCGGCCTCGTGCAGGCGCTGGATCTGGCGGGGGAACTCGTACTTGTCCAGGACCTCGTAGGCGTTGCTGGAGAACGCGTTGATGAAGTGCGTGAGGTTGTTCGCGGCCTGCGAGGGGTCCCCTGCGATGCTCTCCAGTGTCAGGGGGCTGGTGTTGTAGAAGCTGTGTTTGGCGGCCCGCAGGACGAACTCGTGGTGGACGGGCTTATCCTTCCACTTCTCATGCGCGGCCAGCACGTCCTTCTTGGTCGGCTCCAAGACGCAGTCCAGGCGGCGCAACACGACGAACGGCAGGATCGCCTTGCCGTACTCGGACTGCTTGTAGTCGCCGCGTAGCAGGTCCGCGACCGACCAGATGAAGCCGACCAGCTCCTGGTGCGTACTGTCGTTCACCGATGTCCTTCCAAAGGTTACCGAGGGGCGAGGGGTGTAACAGGGGTCGTTCGTCAAGTCTGGCTGATTCAGCGCGTACCCGTGCCGTCCTCCGGGAGAGCGGGGTGAGACGGCGCCAGCAGTCCCGCGCGCAGCCCGCTGGAGAGCCGCTCCCCCAGCTCTCCGGCGGCCTCGCGGGCGCGGTCGAGCTGGGTGTGGAACTCGTGGAGCTCACGGAACGCGGCGCCGTAGCGCCGCTGCTCCTCCAGGGACAGCAGCGGCACGCCCAACCTCCTCAGGTCCACACGGACGATGGTGGACCCGAACCCGGCCCTGCGCAGGTTGTCCTCGTCCTCCAGGAAACCGGCCAGGAACCAGGGGTCGAGGTGCGCCGGGTCGGGTCTGAGCAGGTGCAGGTTATCCCCTAGGAGCGCTCCCGCGTCCCCGTCCGCGGCCACCCGGGCCCGGGACGATCCGCGCCTGGCCAACGCCGCGGGGACGACCACGTCCCCGGGGCGGATCTCCACCCGCTCCCGCGCGGTCTCCCCCGCACCGGACACGGCCAGGCTCCCGCTCGGCCCTCCTCCGCCGAGTACGTCGGACAGGGTCAGCATCCGGGCCGGGGTCCCACTGTTCACCGTCTCAGCCGAGGCCGGGCCCGTCCCGGCCGAGGGCACCCGGTACACGACCAGCGCGCCGGAACGCGCGAGGTCGGCGACGGTGGTCATCCGCCACTCCCCCGCCTCCCGCGCGGACCACTTCTCCCCGGGCACGGAGGAGCTCGTGTCCTCCAGTGCCCGCAGGAGTCTTCGGCGCTCCCTGCCCGTCCACATGAGCACCTCCCGTGCGCTCACCTCGGGGGCCGCCACGGGCAGGTGGCGCTGTGGCGTCAGGTCCACGCTGTCGTCCAGCAGTTCGATCGCCGGGACCACACGGCAGAACCCGGGCACGTCCTCGACCTCGTCCGGCGCGTCGAGGAAGCCCCGCCAGGCGTCCACGACACCGCGGCTCAGCTTCTCCCACTCGACGGGGCGGCGCTCCGTCTCGTCAGGGTCCCGGCCGTCCTCCCCGTCCTCGCCACCGGCCGCGGAGTCGACGAACAGCACGCGGGGTTCAGCGGCAGCCGCCGGATCGATCTGCCGCAATACCCACAGGTGCAGTCCCACGTGCACGGGAGCCGCGGCGCCCACAGGCAGGCCGATGACGGCCCGCAGCGCGCCCCGCCGCAGCAGTTCCCGGCGGATGCGCCGTCCCGAGGGCCTGGAGGCCGCGGCCGGGGGCATGAGCACCACGGTCCGGCCGCCGGGGAGGGTGTGGGCCAGGCAGTGCTGGATCCAGGCCAGCTCGGACTCGGCGCGGGGCGGCACCCCGTAGGCCCAGCGCTCGTCGTAGGCGAGCTGCCCGACGCTCCAGTCCTTCTGGTTGAAGGGCGGGTTGCACAGCACCGCCTCGAAGAGGCGCCCCGTGTAGGCGTCGCCGGTCAGGGAATCGCCCTCGACGACCTCGCCGGGCACGTCTCCGGCCAGCAGCCCCAGCCTCGCGCGGGCCAGGTGCGCCATGGCGGTCACGACCTCTTGGCCGTGGACTCCGGCCGCACCCTCCTCCGCCGCCGCGCGGAGCAGGGTTCCGCTGCCACAGGCGGGGTCGAAGACCTCGGCTCCGCGTACACCGGCGAGTTCGGCCATGAGGCGGGACAGTGACCCAGGTGTGATGTGCGCCTTGCCACCCAGGGCGCGCAAGTAGGCGTCATGCAGGTAATCGGAGAGTTCTCGGGCTCCTTCCGGGGTCGCGGCCTCCTCGCGCAGCGTGCGAATGAGGTCGGCGCCGCCGGGCTGCGCGGCCAGCCGTTCCTCCGCCGTTCCGACGGCAGCGCCGCCGTCCCGAGACAGATGGAGCAGGGCCTCCTGGACACCGGCGACAACCTCCCCCAGGGCGCCTACGCCTCCGGCGGTCGCGCGCACCTGTTCCCAGACGCGCTCGTGGGGCGCCCGCTCGGGCAGGCGCCCGCCGCGATCGAGCCACTCCTCCACTTGGAGCCGGTCGAACAGGGCGCGGCTTCCCACGCCGCCGACCGGCTGGGGGAAGTCTCGGTGGCGTCGGCGCCAGTTGCTGACCGTGGTCCGACTCACCTGTGCGATCCGGGCGATGTCAGCCGAGGTCACGTTCTGGGTCTCCACCGCTGGGGCCCTCCTTTCCGAGGATGGGAACAGTACACCACAACAGAATGCGGGTTGACAATGTTTTCACTCATTCTCTAAGTTGACAGCATCGGCGACGCCCGCCGTGACCTCGTACCCCCTGGAGTCGGCCATGTCCATGCCCATGCCGCTGCCCTTCGAGCAGGACGAGCCTCAGGCTGGTCCGCGCAGGGTCACGTCCTCCGAGTTGCTCGACATCCGCGAAGCCGAGTGGCGCCCGCTCCTGGACGGCGTCTCCCTCGTCTCCGAGGCTCCCATCAGCCAGAGAGAGCTGAAGCAGGCCGCCAAGGCCCTGGGAACGGTCTTCACCAGCTGGCTCAACGCCGACATGCAGCCCCGGCTGCACCACTGGCCCGCGTGCACGGCGGCCGTCACGGTCGGTATCGCCACGGCCCACTACTCCGGCGGCAGACTGTGGCCCGACCTGTGGCAGCACACCGGCGTACCCCCCGCCCGGCAGGTCAACACCGTCTGGGGCAACGGGTTCCTGCGCTCCCTGGATGTGCTGGGGCTGGAACCGTTCACCGCGGACACCCAGTACAGGTACGTCGGCCCCATCGTCATGCACTCGGGCATCCCCACCTACTGCCTGCGCGACGTGTTCACCCTCATCCTGCGGCGGGTCCACGCCGACCCCGGCCTGGACGCCCACGGACTGCACCAGTGGGCCCTGGGCGGGCAGTTCCGGCTCAGGGACCTGGACAAGCCCGCGCAGCGGTTCCTGGCCTCCGGGCGCGACTACGCCCTGGAGACCATCGAACGCTGTATGCACCTGCTCGAACTCCTCCAGGACGACGCCACCGCGACCTGTCGGGAGGCCGGTCTTCCCGAGCGCTTCCACGGACCCGCCGCACAGGCCCTGGAACTCGCCGGTGTCGAGGGCACGCTGCCCGCGTGGGACCGTTCCTCCCCCACCCGGAGGCGGGCCCTTCGCCCCAGCCTTCGCCTGGACCCCTACGTGCACGGCGTCCACGTCCAACTTCCCGTTGACGAGCACGGGGAGGACGTGCGCTGGAACATCGTCACCGACGAGGAGAGCCACAGCGTCCGGCAGCGCTGGGCGGGCGGGGAACAGACCGTGTTCACCCTCTCCCGGCCGACGCGCGGCGTGTCAGTGTCCCCGCACGGCACGGACGCCTGGCAGAAGCTGACCCTGATCGACCCCGACGATCCGCTCCTGCTCTTCACCGAGGACGGCGCGCTGGTCAGCACCGGTCTGGCCCTGCCTCCCGGATCGGTCTGGGCCCTGTACCCCGGGGACCGCACGTTGGAACGCTCCTCGGGCGTCGGGGTCGACGAGATCGGGGACGCCCCCTACGGATGGCAGGGGTGGGAACTGGTCCGGCTGCACACGGAGCGCGGTTCCTGGATCGGTCTGGACGCGAGCCCTCCGCACCGGGTCCAGGGGCGCCCCCGCCCTGAGGTGGAGCTGGCCGTACCCGTCGCCGGGGTCACCACCGTGCACGGAGCCCCGGGGTACGCGGCCCCGCCCACGGTCCTGCTGCCCGAGGACGCCGGCTCGGCGACGGCCTGGGACGTGGACGTCCTGTCCGCCGACACCGGCCGCACACTGGCCCGGACCCCTGCAACCGGAGGCGGACGCGTGCGGCCCTTCGCGCAGCTCGCCTCTCCGGTCGTCGGTTCCTTCACTGTTCGGGTGCGCGGCCCGCTGGGCCGGGGCACACAGCTCCAGGTAGCCGTGGCGGAAGGGCTGGCGGTCACGCACGGTCCTCGCGTCCGGGTACTGGAACCGCGAGGGTTGGCCCCGGCTCGTTCGGAGCTGACCGCTCCGGAGGGTGTACGGGCCGAACCGGCCGTGCACGAGTTCGCTCCGGAGCAGACCTCCCATACGGCCACCGTCAGCGCGGGCACCTCCCAGCTGCCCGTCACGATCCGCCCTCCGCACCTGCGCGTCCTGGCCACCGGTGGGCACACCCCGCACTGGAGCGCCGAACCGCTGCGGCTGGACACCGAGACGCTGTCCGAGGCCGGGGACCTGCTGGTCCGGCTCCCCGAGGGTGAGAGTCCCGAGCTCCTGGGCGAACTGTGCGTGCGTGACGGCACGAAGGTGCTGCAGTGGGTACGGGCCCGCCAGGACGCCTCGGGGCGCACCGCGCGCTACCCGCTCGCCCAGATCACCGACACCGCCGCCGGACACGCGAGTCTGAACCTGGCGGTGGGTTACGCCGCCCGGGTCGTGCCCGTGGCCGCCGTCCGTCCGCGCCGTCTGGCCTCCGGCGCCCGCCACCAGGACGGGGACATCCGTTTGGAGGCCTTCCTGGGGGTGCCGGACGTGAGCGCGGCGGTGTACACACTGCACGCTCCCTGGCGTCTCCCGGAGGTGCTCTCGGTCTCCCCCGAGGGCCGGATCGCGCTGCCGGAGGACGGGCGCGTCGCGGGACCGCTGCTCGTGCTCCTGGACGTGGACGACCCCTGGGCGGTCTCCGACTGGCCCAGGTGGCCCGAGCCCGGCACCGCGAACCTGCTGCCCTGTACCGTCCCCGGACGCCCGCACGGCACGGACCCGCAGGAGGAGGTCCTGTGCCAGGCCTTCGCGAGCGGAGACCTGATCGGGGCCGTCGGTCAGGACAGCGCCGCCAACACCGCCCGGCTCTGGCGGCTCCTGGGCACGGCGGACCTGCTGCACCGCTCGGGGCTGCCGGAGGAGGCGGTGCTCGGGGCCCGCAAGGCCCTGGCAGCGCGTCCCCTGGACGCGCTGCTGACTCACCCGGACGCGGACCTGTCGCCCCAGCAGAGCGTGCACGCCCTGGTCCTCTCCGGACTCGCCGCCGCACCGCTCGGCGCGGGAGGCGATCCGGAGTGGGCGGCCGGTCTGTGGAGCCGCCTGCCCGTGGCGGCCTGTCTCGCGGGCGGTGGTGTCCTGGCCCGGTGCGACCTCGACGCCCCGGAGCCCGGGCACGCCGAGTTCCTGGAACAGATGGAGCAGCGCTGCGGGCGCGGTGCCAGGGAGATCCTGGAGCACGGCACCGATCCCTACGGCGGCACGGGGCGGTTCGACGCGGCCACCCAGAGCATGACCGCACTGTCACAGGAGCAGTTCGAGGCGCTGTGGCGGGCCGCACGAGTGGTCCCCCGGGCCCTGCTGGACGGAGACTCGCGCACCAACGCGGCCCTGGGCCTGTTCACCGTCCGCGACACGCCGGACCTTCGCCTGGTCCGCAAGCACGGCGCCGATATCGTCCACCCCGTCCTGCGCGGCCTCTCCCGGTTGGAGCAGCACTACCAGAGCACCGCGACGGCACTGGTCCGGTCGCGCTACACCCCCGCCGCCCGACCGTGGCTCAACCTGCCCGCCGTCTCCCTGGCCATGGCCGTCACCGCGCGTCTGTGCGCCCGCGGCTTCCCCCTGTTCACCTCCCTCGCCCGAGCCCAGCGCAGGACCTGGGAGTGCCTGGCCAAGGCCGCGCCCGACCTGGTGGCCACCGACATCGTCCTGGCCGAACTCACCCTCTCCGGTGCCGAGCGCACCCCCAACCGCGAGGAGCAGCCGTGACCCGGCGACTCGACCCGATCGACGTCAGCGCACAGATCAGCACCACTTACCGGCGCTACCTGCGATCGCTGCTGCCGGTGCGCGACCCCGTGCTCGCCTCGGCGTTGGACGAGCGGATCGCCTCCAGCGAGCTGCTGGCCAAGGGTCCGCTGCTGGAGGCCACCCCGCCCTACGAGACCGGCCGCACCCCCGCGGAGCTCGTTCGCGAAGGGGTTCTCTCACGCGGGTTCCTCTCGCGGAGCGGGCCCGACATCGACCTGGAACGGCCTCTGTACGTGCACCAGGAGGAGGCGATCCGCAAGGCTCGGGCGGGGCGCAACCTGGTCGTGGCCACCGGTACGGGTTCGGGCAAGACCGAGAGCTTCCTGGTCCCGATCCTCAACGAGCTGGAGCGCCAGCACGAGAGAGGCGAACTGGGCCCGGGAGTGCGGGCCGTGCTGCTCTACCCGATGAACGCGCTGGCCAACGACCAGCTCAAGCGACTGCGGAAACTACTGGCCGTCAGCCCCCACATCACCTTCGGCCGTTACACGGGTGAGACGAAGGAGAGTGAGGCCAAGGCGCTGGAGGCCTACCAGGCCCTGCACCACGGTGAGAGGGTCCTGCCCAACGAGCTGCTGAGTCGGGAGCGGATGCGCCAGAGTCCACCGCACCTGCTGCTGACCAACTACGCGATGCTCGAGTACCTGCTGCTGCGTCCAGCCGACCTGGACCTGTTCGAGGGAGCGCACGCCGGGCACTGGAAGTTCATCGCTCTGGACGAGGCGCACGTCTACGACGGTGCCAAGGCCGCCGAGATCGCCATGCTGTTGCGGCGCCTGCGCGACCGGGTCGCCCCCGACCGTCAGCTCCAGTGCATCGCCACCAGCGCCACCGTGGGCGATGACCCGCACAAGGTCATGGACTTCGCCACGAAACTGTTCCACGCGCCCTTCGAGTGGGACGATGCCGACCCCGACCGGCAGGACCTCGTGACCGCCACCCGGCGCGACACCGTCACCGAGAACACGTGGGGGCCTCTCCCCGTCCTGGAGTACCAGGCTCTGGCCGAGGCCGAGGATCCGGCCAGGGCCCTGGCCGCCGTGGCCAGACGCCACGTGATCGGCGGCGCGGACGCCTCCGCCCTCCTGGCCGGCGAACGCAGGATCCAGTACCTGCGGGTGCTCATGGCCAAGGACGGACCGCGCCCCCTGGAGGAACTGGCCGAGGAGCTCTTCACCGCGGTCCCCGGCGTCGAGGATGGCCAGGGGACACGAACCCCTGTCGAACGGACGCGGGCTCTGGCCTCGCTGGTGGCACTGGGCAGCAGGGTGTGCGACGACCGCGGGAACCCGTTGCTGTCGGCCCGTTACCACCTGTTCACCCGGGCCACGGACGGGGCCTTCACCTGCCTGGGCGAGCAGGGACCGCACGTGTCGCTGGCCCGGCACGAGGAGTGCGAGACCTGCGCGGCGCCCGCGTTCGAGCTGGGCGCCTGCAAACGCTGCGGCGACGTCTACGTGATGGGCACCCAGGTCCCCGACGGCCAGGGGCGGCGTCTGGTGCCCCAGCGCTCTCCCAGAGAGGCCGCCGAGTGGTTCTACCTGGGCACCGCACCCACCACCGTGGACGATGACGACGACACCCTGGAGGCGCCCGGCGATCACAAGGCCGAACCGCGCTTCCTGTGCACCGGCTGCGGCACGGTCTGCATCGAGGCGAACGGCCCCTGCGCGGTGTCGTGTCCGGCCCGCGCGATGCGCCCGGTGCGGGTGATCAAGAGCAAGAGCCGCAACCCCGACACCGCCCCATGCCTGCGCTGCGGTGCCCGGGGTTCCGAGACCCTGCGCCGCTTCCAGAGCGGTAATGACGCGGCCGCCGCGGTCGTGGCCACCGCGCTCTACCAGGCTCTGCCAGAGGACCCCGATGAGAAGGTGGCCGATCGGCCCGGCGGCGGGCGCAAACTCCTCACCTTCAGCGACAGCCGGCAGTCCGCGGCGTTCTTCGCCCCCTACCTGCGGAGTACCTACGAGGTGTTCCAGCGGCGCAGGCTCATCCTGGAGGCGATGGCCGACATCCA
This sequence comes from Nocardiopsis sp. CNS-639, assembly GCF_000381685.1. Taxonomy (NCBI): domain Bacteria; kingdom Bacillati; phylum Actinomycetota; class Actinomycetes; order Streptosporangiales; family Nocardiopsidaceae; genus Nocardiopsis; species Nocardiopsis sp. CNS-639. The sequence continues at coordinate 273,476 of NZ_KB906858.1, read as the reverse complement.
CGACTCCGATCCCGACGAGCACATCGGGGTGGAGGATCTCGTCGACGCCACCGCGAAGGCGGCCAAGCGCGCCGGGTTCTTCGACCGCAAGGCCTCCAGGTACGAGCGGATCAACACCGTGTCCCCCTGGGTGCTGAGCGAGATGGTCACCACTGACGACCGCCAGTCCCTGGAGGGACGTGGACTGCTGCGCGTGGGCCTGCTGCGGCCCGAAGGCGTGCGAATCCCGCCTGCTTTCACCCAGCGCCTGGGGCTCGGCGAGGACGAGGTGTGGAACCTGTTCGGTGAGCTCGTACGGACCCTGCGCCAGCAGGGAGCGCTGACCATGCCCGAGGAGGTGGCCCCCGACGACGAGGTGTTCGCTCCCCGGCGCGGTCCCATCTTCGCGCGTCTAGAGGGTAGTGACCGCCCCCGCAAGGTCCTGAGCTGGCTGCCCACCAAGGGAGTCAACCGCAGGCTCGACTACATGCGTCGCCTTCTGGAACGGCTGGACGTGGACGAGGACCCCGCCAAGGTCCTGGAAGCGGTGTGGAAGACCCTGGCCAAAGCCGAGGACGGCTGGCTGGTCACCTCCCAGGAGCGGGGACTGGGCTCAGTCCTCCAGGTCAGCCACCGGGACCTGACAGTCGAGCTGGTCGAGCCCGGCAACGCCCCCTACCAGTGCGACGGCTGCCTGCGTCTGCACCCGGTGTCGGTGCGCGATGTGTGCCCCACCCTCAACTGCACGGGAAGCCTGGTGCTCTACGAGGTCCCCGAACCCGACAAGGACGAGGACCACTACCGGCAGCTGTACCGCACCCTCAACCCGGTCGCGCTGACCGCGCAGGAGCACACCGCCCAGTGGTCGAGCGAGAGGGCCGCCGAGATCCAACAGGACTTCGTCAAGGGCCGGGTCAACGCCCTGTCCTGCTCCACCACCTTCGAGCTGGGGGTGGACGTGGGCGAACTCCAGTCGGTGTTCATGCGCAACATGCCGCCGACCACCGCCAACTACGTGCAGCGGGCCGGACGGGCCGGACGGCGGGCCGACTCCGCCGCGCTGGTGGTCACCTACGCCCAGCGCCGCTCCCACGACATGTTCCGCTACCAGGAGCCGGAGAGGATGATCGCCGGGGAGGTGCGGGCTCCCTACGTGCCACTGGCCAACGAGCGCATCGACCGCAGGCACGCCCACTCGGTGGCGCTGGCGGCGTTCTTCCGGGAATGGCACCGGGAGACCGGCGAGTCCTGGAACACCGTCGGTGAGTTCTTCCGTCCGGAGAGAGAGGGCTCCCCCGCCCCCTACACCAGGGTCGCGGACTTCCTTTCCCCCGTCCCGGGCCACGTGACCTCCGCGCTGGAGCGCATCCTGCCTGAGGAGGTCGCCCGAAAACTGGATCTGGAGGGCGGAGCGTGGGTGTCCCACCTGCGCGAGATGCTGCGGATCCTGGGCGAGGAGGTCACAGCCGACGTCGCCGACTTCGAACAGCGGCGGCTGGAGGCGTTCGAGGCCCGCAACAGCTCCCTGGCAGCACGTTTCGAGCGCACCATCAACACCGTGACCGGGCGTTCGCTGTTGGGGTTCCTGGCCACACGCAACGTGCTGCCCAAGTACGGGTTCCCCATCGACACCGTGGAGTTGCGTACCCACCACTCCGGTGAGCCGGTCGGCCGCAGCCTGGAGCTGGCCCGCGACCTGTCCTCGGCGATCTACGAGTACGCCCCCGGCAGCTCGGTGGTCGCGGGCGGCAAGCGGTGGACGTCGGCGGGGGTGTACCGACTGCCCGGGAAGGAGCTGTTGGTCAACTACTACCGGGTGTGTGAGGGGTGCGGGCACTACGCGGAGTCCCGGGACGAGTTGGACCAGGTGTGCCCGTCGTGTTCAACCGCGTACAAGGGCGCGCCCACCAAGTACTGCGTCCCCCAGTTCGGGTTCGTCGCCAGTGCGAAGGTCGAACCCGCGGGATCGGTGCCACCCAGGATCTCCTGGCACGGGTTCACCCACGTCGTGAACCTGGCCGCCGAGCCAGAGGACCACCCCTGGAGCCTTACCGGTGGCGAGGTGCTGTGCCGGGCGGGGAGCCGAGGGGAACTGGTTGCCGTCGCCGACGGACCGAGCGGGCTCGGGTTCCTCATCTGCGACCGGTGCGGCTGGGGACAGGGGGTGGCCAGTGGTCGAAAGCCCAAGAAGCACCCCCACCCGCTCAAGGGCACTGACTGCGACGGTCCGACCCGTCGCCTGTCCCTGGCCCACCGCTACGAGACCGACATCATGGAGGTCTCCTTCGGAGGCGCCCTGGACATGGGCCGCGCGAACGACCCGGTTCGCTATTCGCTGCTGTTCGCACTGTTGGAGGGGGCTTCGTCGGCCCTGGACATCAGCCGCGACGACATCGGCGGCACGCTGTTCCGGCGTGTGGGCGGGACCATGAACCCGGTGCTGTTCGACACGGTGCCCGGCGGGGCGGGAGGCCCGGTCAGGATCGCCGCCAACTTCCCGCAGGTACTGGAGGCCGCCCACGACCGGGTGGCCGGGTGTGACTGCGGTGTGGAGACGTCCTGCTACAGCTGCCTGCGCAACTACCGTAACCAGCACTTCCACGACCGGCTGCGACGTGACGCGGCGCTGCGGGCGCTGGAGAGACTACTGGGATGACCGGTATGGCCCCGGGGTCGAGGAGACCCCCGACCCCGGGCGCGTCACGTCCGCGTTCTCAGGCGACGGCCACGGCGACGGCGAGCTGAGCGACCGCGGCGACCCCGGACACGATCGTGGCGGCGGAGACGACGGCGGGAAGGGCCCTCTTCCAGCTGGCGAAGACCTTGGCTCGGAGCTCTCCCCAACCGCCCGTGCGCACCATGAGTTTCGCCGTCTGCCACCGGTGCTGCTCGATGTGGCACCCCGGCAGCAGTCCCGGTGAGTTGTTACGGCACCGCGTCTTCTCGCCCCGGTTCCAGGCACCGCACGGCAACGGCATCTGGAAGAAGACGTAGAGGACCGAGACCGCGGAGGCGACCGCGATCCACATCGGCCCCACTTCAGGGAGAAACCATCCGAAAAGTGCGAAAAGGATGACCGCCACACCCCAGTAGCGCCAGGGGCTGCGCGTTTTCTTCTTGGCCATACCGACAATCCTTGACCGGCCGCACCGACACCATCAAGAGGCGCACATCCCAGAAATTGGCCGACACAGGACGCGAACACGGCGCGTGAAACAAACGAGGAGAGGGAAAGGCATGGCGACACATCGGTACATTATTTCCCAATATGAAAATCCTGAATTTTCGTCTATGTGTTGGATGTACCGCTCCGCCCCGTCCCTCGGCAACCCTGGCTGAAGAGCGGACCGGAGGTCCCGGCACCTGCCCGGACCGCAGCTCCGGTTTCCACCACACGAACACCTCACGAAAAACACCAGCCGCAGCACGCACACGCCCAGTGGCCTCAACCGGCCATGTGGGATTCGGCGAACAGGCACCGGGCAGAAACCCCGCGAACGCCGACGCGTAACCACGAGGTGAAGCGGTGCCCCGTTCCCCAGGGCCGTCCCCGTCCGCCAGTCGCGCCCCGTCCGATCCCCTCGCCGCCGTACGCGGCCGCGTCCTGCTGCATGTCAAGGGCACGGCCAGCGCACCGTTGGACAGGGTTTCCGCCGAATCCGCAGGTGTGGTCTTCTCCGGAAAGAACGCACAGGACAAGGCGAAGGAATTCGTCAGGGAAAAGGGCCCTGGCTGCCCCGTGGTCCTGGACCCCTCGGCGTACGAGGACTTTCACGCGACCCCCGAGGAACCCTTCACGCTCGAACGACAGCTCCGCGTCGACACACGGCGGACGGGCGTCGGAGCGACCCTCGAACACCTGGCGTCGAACCCCGTCGACCTGGTCCTGTCCCCCACCCGGTACCTACGGTGTGACGACGCGGGAGGACGGGCGCTGGACGAGGCCGTCAGGCAGATCAACGAGGCGGACGTGTGGGGCGTGGTCTTCTCGGTACCCGTCGACGCGCGGTGGCTCACCGACCGCCGAGAGCACCTGGTCGCCTCCCTGCGACGTGCGCGTGTGCCCAAGGCGCTGATCCTCGGGGACCGGGGGAACCCGGTGGGATCGGGGGCCAGGGCGAGGGCGTTGCGGGAGGTCCTCCGCGCCTGTCCGGAGACCGCACTGCTCAGAACCGATCTGGCCGCACTGGACGCGATGGCGCACGGGGCGGCGTTCGCCTCCATCGGGGACACCGCTTCGGTCCGTCACGCGGTCCCTCCGGGGAAGCAGGGCGGCGGACCGGGGTCGAAGTACAGTCCCGACGTCATCATGCCCGCCCTGATGGGCTACTTCCACGGTTCCACCCTCGCCGAACGGCTGCGGGACTCCCGAAGGTGCGACTGTCTGCCCTGCGTCGAATGGGGCGAGGCACGCGACAACGGTGAGGTGGGCAGGCCCCTCACCGACTTCCAGGACACCTCCGACACGGGAGGGGCCCACGCCCACAACATGGCGCTCTGGTCCCGGTGGTGGAGGGAACTGCGCTCCGAGCACTCCTATGAGGACATGAGGGCGCGGTGGCGGGGAATGTGTCAACGTGCCCATCTCGAATACGAGTGGCACAACAGAGCGATCTCCCCCAGGCAGGACACGTTCAGGGCCTCGGACGCGTTGCGCTACTGGGCGGGAGCCGGGGACGTGGGCTCTCCTTCCTCCACGGTCCGGTGAACGCGCTCGGCGAGGCGCCAGTGGAGCGCCGCGGCGGATTCGGGAACCCCGGTGCGGGGCCCCACCAGAACCCTCACCCCGCCGCCGCCGTGCTCAGCGAGTCCCACCCCGTAGTAGTCCGCCTCCCAGCACGCTCGCTGTCGGTCCTCACCGAGCGGTGGGCACACGACCGTGCGGGGCGCGACGGGGCCGAGCGCACAGGCCCGGTCGAGCACGTCGAGCCACCCCTTTCCCCGGATGACGAGCAGGTCCAGCCGGACGGGGGCGTCCGCGATCCGGCGAACCCGCCGGTTCCTTCGTGAACGCGTCCACGTGGGAAGCGCGGGGAGGATGCGTCGCTCGCGTTCGGTCAGTGCGTCGACCGGCACCCACTCCCCCAGGGGAAGCGCCTGAAGGACCTGGTAGAGCCCCAGGCGCGGGCCGAGCACCCTGCCGCCCGCACGCAGCCTGCCCTGTTCCTCGACGGGGCGGTACACGGCCGTGACCGCGCTGCCGCCCACGCACAGGTCCACGGTCCGCGCGTCCGCGGAGCCGACGAACGTACGAACGTGGTGAGACCGGAGTTCCATCCCACCGATGGTGGCAGAGAACCCGTGCCCTGTCCGTGGTTCTCCACAGGCGTGGTCGTGGGGTACAGCGGGGGCGCGTGCCGATCAGCCGCCGAAGCAGCCGAACCGTGACGATCCGAGAGGCAGCGTGTGCCACTGCGTGTCCGCGCCACCGCTGGCAAGGATCACCGCCATCCGGGCCCGGATCGGTATCGGCGTCGAAGGCGGTGTGGGTCACCGGTTGGACGGTGACCCGCAGCACTTCTTGTACTTGCGCCCCGAAGCGCACCAGCAGGGCTCGTTGCGGCCGGGCGGCCACGAGCGCAGCCTCGGGTCGTCCGCGGTGAGCTCCCGCTCCGCCCAGGTCAGGGCGGTGTCCTCGTCCGCCGGGTCCAGGCCGGAGCGTTCGGCGAACTCGACGATGTCCTCCACCCCGTGCAGCACCACGCCCCGCCGCGTCCCGGGGTGTTCGCGGTCGCGCTCGCGCAGGCTCCGTTCGGCGGCGCGGTAGTAGACGTCGGCGCCGTGCCCGGCGGTCTCCCCGCTGAGCAGTCCCCGATCGCGGGCCCCGTCGAAGGCCGCACGGGAGTAGAGTGCCTCCACCTCCCGGTCCGGGCCGTTCTCCGCCGGCCGGCCCTGCTCCTCGTAGGACGGTCCCAGCGCGTCCTCCGCCTGCCGTTGGGCCACGGCCAGGGCCACCTCGTCGTGGTCGTCGTACGGCAGGCCCAGCTTCATCCGCGCCAGCAGGCGGTTGACGAGCGGGGACAGGGAGAGGTCGTCCTCCTCCGCGAGTTCCTCCGGCGGCTCGGCGAGCAGGTGTCGGGCGGCGATGTTGAAGCAGAGCAGCGCCTCGTCCCAGCGCTCCAGCTCCCGCATGTACTCACCGAGCAGGTCGGCGGGCCCCTGGCCCAGGCGGCCGGGGCGCAGCAGCTCGGAGGTGATCCGCTCCGCCTCGGCCGTGTCCCGCGGGTCCTGGCTCTTGCGTAGGAGGTCGGCCAGCTCGACGGAGGCGTACTGGCCGCCCTCCGAGGTGGGAGGGTGCTCGCGCACGGTCTCCAGCAGGCGGCGGGCCTGGGTGGCACGTCCCGCACGGCGCAGTTCCGCGGCGGAATCCACGAGGACCTCGCCGGTGTCGTCGGGGTAGGCGGCCAGGTCATTCAGGAGTCGGCTGGGAAGGTCCAGTTCCCGGAGCGCGGCCGTCAGGGGCGTGTCATCACCGGCCGTGGCGGTGGAGGAGACGTGCTCGTTCATGTCCACCAGGCTAGGAGCAGCCGCAACGGCGGGCGGCCCGTTCACCGCAACCGGGAGGCCGAGGCGCTCACTCGGCGTCCTCGTCCAGCTGCTGCCAGCGCACGGACGAGACCTCCGGCTCCAGGCTGAGCCTCCTGACCAGCTGTTCCACTGCCTCGTCCTGGCGTGCGCCCGCGAAGATGTCGGCGTACACGGACACCAGCTCCTCGTCCTCCTCCAGGTGGCGGCAGTCCAGGGAGCGCAGTGTGAACTCGGTTTCGGACAGCGCATGGAGCAGCAGGGCCCGTACGTGGGGGTCCTGGGCGTTCGTGCACACGATCCGGATCCGGTAGACGGTCTCCTCGTCCTTGGAGTTGACGGGCGAACTCTTCTGCAGCCGCCGGGCCACCGGGCGCAGCAGGACGTTGGCGGCCACCACCGCCACCGCGCCCATCGCCGCGACCAGGTAGACGCCGCTTCCGGCCAGGACGCCCACGGCGGCGGCGCACCAGATCGTCGCGGCCGTGTTGATGCCGCGGATGTTGATGCCGTCGCGCAGGATGACGCCCGCGCCGAGGAAGCCGATGCCCGACACCACCTGGGCCGCGATACGCGTGGGGCTGACCTCGTCGACGGAGTAGGCGGCCAGCAGGACGAACAGCGCCGACCCCACGGCGACGAGCGCGTTGGTGCGAAGGCCCGCCATGCGCGCCCGCCACTGGCGTTCGACGCCGACCAGCGCGCCCAGTCCGAACGCGCAGCCGAGCCGGAGTGCGGCCTCCCACCATTCCAACATCCGCCCGCTCCTCCACAGGTCGCCCGTCCGGTCCGCTTCGAAGGGGCCCGCGGTGCCGGAACGCCGATACGTTCGCGACATTGCACCCATCTCACCGGATACTGGACACGGCTACCCGGTCCTCCCCCGCGTACACCCGTACTCCTGTGAAGCCGCCCAACCACCACGATCTCGCAGTTCAGAAGCTCGCGAACAGGGTTTTCACGTAACGCGTGTGTATAGTCGTGACCGGTCTGCTGTCGTCCCGAACGGGTGGGGAAAGCCATGGGCGCCGGTGAGGTGGAGGTGAGCTCGGCCGACATCGCCAGGATCGCGGGCGTGAAGCCGACGGCGGTGAGCAACTGGCGGCGCCGCCACAAGGACTTCCCCAGACCGGTGGGGGGCACCGACCGCAGCCCCCGGTTCGACCTGGGGCAGGTGGAGGAGTGGCTGTCCACCCACCGCCGGGCACCGAGCATCGACCCCGACCAGCGCCTGTGGCAGGCGCTGGACTCCCTGCGCGGCTCCGTCCCCGTCGACGCGGCGCTCGTCCAGGCCGGGGTACTGCTGTGGCACCTGAGCCGCGACCCCGGCACCGGGGGACACAGCGCCGGTGGACCCGGGAAGCAGGACGGGTCGGCGCTGGCGGGGCGCGCGTGGCGGGACTTCGAGGGCCTCCTGGAGAACGCGGGCCTGGCCGGTCTGGCCGAGCGCCGCCCCGAACCCGTTCCGGACGCCCGACTGGCGCCGCTGGCCGACGCGGCGGTGCGCGCCGCGCGGGAGAGCGATCCGCGGACGGCCTTCGAACACCTGCTCAGTCGCCTGGACCAGCGCTCCCCCTCAGGCTCGCACACGGTCCCGCCCGAGTTGGCCGACCTCATGGTGGCTCTGACCGGAATCGCGGACGCCGGATCCGGCCCCGAGGGCAGCGGGGGCAGGAGCACCGGGGCCGGAAACGCCAGGGCCGGGAACCCCGTGTCCGCGGAGGGGAACGGCAACGGGAACACCGGGGCCGGAGGCACCACCACCGGCAACGGCAGCGGCGGCACCGTGACCGGAGGCACCACCGGGAACGGGGACGGTCCCGCCGGCACCGTGGCCGACCCCGCCTGCGGGCGGGGAGGTCTGCTGCTCGCCGCCGCGCGCGGCGGACGGCGCGCCCTGCTGGGGCAGGACCGGGACGCCGCCTCGGTGTGGCTGGCCGCCCTGCGCCTGGCCTTCGCCGGGGCCCTGACCGGGGAGACGGACCTGCGGGTGGCCGACGCGCTGCGCCTGCCCGCGTTCACTCCGAACACACCGGACGGCGCGGACGGCGCCGACGCGGTCGTGTGCGCCCCGCCCTTCGGCGAGCGCGACTGGGGCGTCGAGGAGCTCGTGGAGGACCCCCGGTGGACGTACGGGGTCCCCCCGCGCCTGGAGTCCGACCTGGCCTGGGTCCAGCACTGCCTGTCCCTGGTCCGGCCGGGCGGCTCGGCGGTCGTGCTGATGCCCCCGGGCGCCGCCCAGCGCCCCTCGGGGCGGCGCATCCGCCGGTCGCTGCTGCGCGCGGGCGCCTTCTGCGCGGTGGTCTCGCTCCCGCCCGGGTTCGCGGCCCACTACGCCGTTCCCCTCCAGCTGTGGGTGCTGCGCCGACCGGAGCGAGACGCGGTCCCCGCTCCCGTGCTGCTCGTGGACACCGCCCCGCACGAGCCCGGGCAGACCTGCCCGCCGGGCGGGGTCCTCGGCCGGATCGACCGGCTCTGGAGGGAGTACCTGTCCGGCCCGGAGGGGTTCGACGAGCGTCCGGGGGTGGCGCGGACGCTGGAGGTGGCCGACCTGCTGGACGAGGACGTCGACCTGACCCCCCGCACGCGCCTTCCGGTTCCGCGCGCCGCGGCGGACGACCTGGACCTGTTCGCCGAGCGGCGCACGCGCCTGGAGGGCGCGCTGCGCACACTGCGCACGCTCCTGCCCGAGGCGCCGCGGGTCGGGCCCGGCGGCGAGGCGGTCGGGGTGGTCACGCTCGGCGAGCTGGCCCGGGCCGGGTCGGTGACGATCCGGCGGCCCCTTCCCCGGCGTTCGGCGGAGGATGCGGGCCCGCGCACCAGCGCCAGGGTGGTCACCGGTGAGGACGTGGCCCGCGGGGCGGGGGCCTCGCGCACGGAGGAGGTGGACGCCGACCCGATGCGCAACCCCCCGATCCAGGAGGGCGACGTCCTCATCCCCGCGGTGGCTCCGAGGCCCGCCGCGCGGGTGGCGACGGGGGACGACGCGGGCGCCTTCCCGGGGGGCGGCCTGTACGTGGTGCGCACGAACCCGGGCGCGGTGGACCCGTGGTTCCTGGCGGGGTTCGTCACCAGCTCCGGGGAGAGCCGGAACATCACCCGGTTGAGCAGCAGCATGCGGGGCCGTCTGAGGATCGACCCGTCCCGGATGCGGCTTCCGGTGCTGCCGGTGGAGGAGCAGAGGCGGTACGGGGAGCTCTTCCGGAGGGTGGCGCGCTTCCGGGAGGCCCTGTTGGAGTTCCAGGGGTGGGGCGAGGAGCTGGCCGACCAGGCCGCCGATCTGGTCGCCGGGCGCTGGGAGACCTTCTGAGGACTGGGGAGCACCGGCCCGCCGCGCGCGCCGCGGTTCCGCGCGCACGGCGGTTCCGGAACGTCGGACCGCTCTGGGAGCCGTCCGCGGCCCAACCGTCTTGGGCGCTCGCCCGGCCGTAACCGGGGAGCGCCGACCGCCCGGAAGAAGCGTGCGACGGGGGACGGTGCCTCAGGAGCCGTCGGTGACGCGCTTGCCGTCCCCGTCCTGGACGATGGTGAAGGAGTCCACGACCCGGCCGTCGGCGGTCCGGGACCGGTACTCCAGGGTGTCGCCGTCCACCGAGACCGTCTGGAAGGTCTGGGTGTCGGTGCGCTGCACGCGCACCTCGGCGCCGTGGTCGGTCCAGTTGCCCTCGGCCGCGTCGTAGGTCTTGGGGCCGGTCACCGCGACCACGTAGACCGGGCCGGTGTGCGTGCCGGGGTCGGCGGTCCGGTGCTCGGCCATGTTGCCGCGGGTGTAGGAGTGGTCGTGTCCCTGGAGGACCAGGTCCACGTCGTACTCCTCCAGCACCGGCAGCCACGCCTCGCGCAGCGGTTCGTTGTCGCGGTCGGGGTCGGCGGAGAAGACCGGGTGGTGGAAGGTGACCACGGTCCATTCGTGGGGGTTGTCGGCCAGTACCCGCTCCAGCCACCGCCGCTGCGTGTCCAGCCACCGCTCGGTCCCGTCCGAGGGCACCTCGCGGTAGTTGGAGTTGAGCACCACGAACCGCACGCCCTGGTAGTCGGTGTGGTAGACCGTCCCGGCCAGGTCCGCGCCCTGGTCGGGGCCGTTGCCCGCGCCGCGGAACTGCGGAACCCAGTGTTCGCTCAGCCCGTCGTCGTACTCGTGGTTGCCGGGCGTGGCCACGTGGTTCATGCTCCCGGTGGCCGGGCCGAAGGCGTCGAACCACTCGTCCCACTCCGAGCCGCTGTCGGCCGAGTCGACCAGGTCGCCGGAGTGCACGGCCAGTTCGGCCTCGGGCGCGGCCTCCAGCCCGGCCCTGACCACGGGGGCGGCCTCGTCGGTGATGTCGTTCTGGATGTCGCCGAAGTACAGGAAGCTGAAGGGTTGGGCCCCCTCGGCGGCGGTGGTGAAGGTGCGCCAGTCGCTCACCGCTCCGCCCGCGTCGCCGCCCCCGCCGCCCCCTCCGGCGACTTCGCCGCCTTCGCCACCGGTACCGATCCGGTAGCGGTAGGCGGTGTCCGGTTCCAGGCCGGTGGCCGTGGCCGTGAAGGTGGAACCGGGCTCCTCTCCTCCGGTGGCCCGCCCCCGGACCCGGGCGGGTTCCGCGGATTCGTCCTCGGGACCGATCTCCAGGAAGGCCTCCCGCGCGCCGTAGGCACGCCAGGTCACGGTCTGGGAGGTGCTGGGTTCGGCGGTGGGTGAGAGCAGGACCCGGTCGACGGGCCGCTCGGGCGGGGCCTCGGGGGCGCAGGCGCCCAGCCCGATCGTGAGGACCGCGCCGCCGAGGGCCGCGAGCGCGCGGAAGGCGACGGAACGGGGCCGGACCGGAGCGGACGCGGCCGAGCGGTCCCGCGGAGACCGGGGCGGCACCGGGCGGGGCCGCGGAGCGCGGGACGAAGCGTCGGGCATGAGGGACCTGTCCTTTCTGACGGCGAACCGGTGCCGCGGGCGCGAAGGGGCGGCGGGGAGCCGCCCACGCGACGGCTCCCCCGGTCTACCCGGCCAGCTACCCGACCAGGGAGTCGAGCATGGGCCCGAACTCCTCGTCGGAGGTCAGCAGCTCCACCGACCTGTTCTCGTGGTCGATCCTGGCCCCCACGGGACGCAGGTCGGGCGGCGTGCCCTGATCGCGCGAGCGCGAACCGGGGTGCCACCAGTAGAGCTGGGCGCTCACGGGCTTGTCGCCGTCGGCGGCGAACCGCTCGGCGACCTGCTGCATGTGGTCCAGGGCGGCGATCGGGTGGCCCTTCCCCAGAGGGTGGGCCAGGAGCACCTCGGGAACGGGGAAGGCCACGAGCGCGCCGTGCGGCAGGCCGCCGAGGTGGCGGTCCAGGTCGTGCGCGTGCGCCGCCACGTAGGGGTGCTGGCCGCCGATGTGCACGATGTGCGCCCCGTTGACCTCGTGCTCGCTGACCTCGACGGTCTCGGCCACGGAGGCGGCCACCGCCTCGGCGAAGACCTCGCCGTCGGGGCGGCCGGAGCGCTCGTGCACCTGGCGGGGCAGCGGCCGCAGCGAGTCGGAGGCGTCCACGACCACGGTCTGCCACAGCCCGGGGGCGATCTCGCGGGTCAGGAGGGAGTCCAGCACGCCCTCGGGGAAGGCGGAGGCGGGGTACAGGCGCACCCGGAGCCGCCCGTCCGTGTCACCGCCGCCCTGTCCGGTGGCCTGGCTCAGCTGTTCGACGGACGTGCGCGCGAACTGGGCGGTGTTGTGCGCGATCTGCTCGGGGGTGGCCTCGCTCAGTGCGGCGCGCAGTCCGCTGATGTCGGCGCTGGCGTGGTTGCCGTCGGGCAGCGTCACGACGAGCGTGTCGGCGCCCTGGAAGGCGGCGCCCACCCCGGCCTCGGCGAAGGCCGCCGCCAGGGAGACGGCCACCGTGTCGTCGGGGTCCGGCGGGGAGGGGGCGCCGGCCGGGTCCGCGTCCCGCGTACCGGTGGAGGACGCCTCGGCGGAGGACCCGTCGGCGGCCTGCTCCCGCTCCCTCGCGGCACCGGCCATGAAGTCCGCGAAGCGGGCGGCCAGGTCGGTCCGCTGGTCCTCCGCGGCGATGACCGCCTGGTCGAAGGTGTCCCTCATGTCGGCCTCCATGAGGATCGCGCCCCCGAAGTCGAACACGCGCAGGCGGGTCGGCGGCAGGAAGTCGGCGCGCAGCCCCTCCCGCTCGCAGGCCCGCACCAGGGCCGCTCCGACCTCCTCGCGCATCCGCTCGGGATCCAGTTCACGCGCCTGCTCCAGCCGGGCGCCGAGCCAGTCGGGGATCCGGTCGTGCGCGCGCGGAAAGCGCTCCAGTTCCTGGGCGTAGACGAGCGGGCTCGTCCCGGACGGCAGGTCGGGCTCGGTGTCGTGGTTGTACTCGACGTTGAACCGGTGCGAGTGGTGGACCGAGAGGACCATGGAGAGCCAGGTGCCCGCACCCTCCTGGAACCCGGACCGCTTGAGCGCGTCGACCAGGCCGCCGACGCCGCCAGGCACCTCCAGCTGCCGGACCCGGCCGTCCGCCTCCTGGACGGCGAGCATGTCGGCGCGGTACGCGCCGATCACCCTGGCCAGGTAGGTGAGCTGCTGCCAGCCCTCCGGGACGACCGCGACCAGTCGCCCGGCGAGGTCCTGGAGGACCTCGCCCTGTTCGAGGGGGCCGGGAGGTTGGGGAGTCATGTGGGGCTCCGTGTCCGTGTGGGTGCGTTCGGTCGGTTGCGCCCTCCCTTCCTATCGTGCCGGGGGGACGGAGCGTGACCTCGCCCGCACCTCACGCTGTTCGCCGCGTACCGCCGCCCGTTCACGCGGCCCGGCGGGCCTTCAGTCCGCGAGCGCGTCGAGGTAGACCCAGGCGCCCTCGTGGCGCACGAAGCGGCTGTTCTCGACGAGCGCCTCGTCGCGGGCGCCCTCGCGGTAGGAGGCGCGGAAGGCGACCGTGCCCTCGTTGTGGAACGGGGTGCCCCCGGTGGTGGACAGGATCTCCAGGCGCACCCACTCGGTGCCGGGGTCCAGGTCCAGGCGTCGCGGCCTGCTGCTCGGGTGCCAGGTCCGCAGGAGGTGGTCGCGGTCGCCGACCGCGAAGGCGCTGTAGCGGGAACGCATGAGCTGTTCGGCGGTGGACGCCGTGGCCCGCCCGCTGTGCAGGCGGCCGCAGCAGTCCCGGTAGGCCGACGGGCCGCCGCAGGGGCAGGGCGCCTCGGGATCGGCCGCGGGCCGGGGCGGGGACGTGCGGTGACGGGGTTTGCGCTGCGACATGCCCTCCATTGTGGCGTCCCGTCCCCGCTGGCGGTGACAGGTCCGAAGCCGAGGCGGCCGCGGAGCCGGGGTGGCTGCGGAACCGGGCCGGTCGCGGAGCCAGGGCCGTTGTGGAGCAGGGGTGGCCGCGGAGCCGGGCCGGGGCCTGGCCGGGGTCGGCCGCCCCCGGAGCCCGCACGCGGGGAAACGGCTCCCGCGTTCAGGCGCGGCCCGAACCGTCGGAGCCGTCGGACAGGGGCTCCGACATCCGTTCGGTCGGCGGCGTCACGCTCCGGACGTCCTGTCCGGTGAGGCCGGAGTGCACCTCGGCCGCCACGGACTCGACGGTGTCCACCCCGTACCGCATTCCGTCGTTGTCGTCGGTCAGGACGACGATGTCGTAGTCGCCGACCGGGGTTCCGCGGAAGCCGCCGATGCTGTGCACCCGCCAGAGGTCGGTGCCGGTGTGGGGCAGCCAGCCGTTCTTGAGGTGGACCTCGGCGTCGGCGGGCGCTCCCGAGGGCACGCCCCAGCGCTGTTCCCCGATGACGTCGCCCATGAGGCCGCGCGCGAACTCGCGCTCCTCCCGGCCGAGCACGTCGTTGTCGGTGCGCAGCAGGCGGAGCAGGGTGAGCTGGTCGGAGACGGTGATCCGCATCAGCCCGACGTAGCCCTCGGGGTCCGGTTTCGTGGCGTCCATGCCCGCCAGGTCCAGGAACCGCTGGATGCGCTCGGCGCCGACGCTGTTGCGCAGCTCCGTGGCGGCGTCGTTGTCCGAGACGGTGATCATGGCGGTCGCCAGGTCCCTCTCCTCGGCGGTGAGCTCCCGGTCCTCGTCCATGGCGGTGCGCAGCAGCGCGCCGAGGACGACGACCTTGCCGACGCTGGCGGCGTCGAACTCCGCGTCGGGGTCGAGTCCGCAGGTGAGGTCGCCGCCGTGCGCGAAGACCCCCACGGCGATCGTCCCCTCCCGCTCGTCCGCCCGCTCGCGGATCCCCTCGTCGAGCCGTCGCGCGAGGTCGGGGTGCGACTCGGAGGTGCAGATCGGCTCCTGCGCGGAGGCTTCCGTCGCGGCGGTGCCCGGTGCGGCGGCGGCCGCCCCGGCGGTGAGCGCGGCGGCGAGGACCACGGCGGCGGACCGTGCCGCGCGTCGGCACCGGGCGGGTGTGCGGTCGGCGGACATGGAAGGGGCCCTCCCTCGTTCGGCGGATCGGGGCGGCGCGGCAGGCCGCGGACAGACCGGCGAACACCCTGGGACACGTAGGAGCACACAGGGTGACCGACCGGCGCCCTTCGATTCTCGGGGTCCGCGCTCCGCCACGCGTGAGCGACACGGGGCCTTCCGCTCCCGCGAAGCGGTGGCGCGGGGAGGGTGGTACGGGGTCTGCGCGGTGGGGCCGCTCCTCTTCCTGAGCGCCCCGGTGGAGGTGTGGGCACCGCGCGGCCCGGAACCGCGCCGACGCCCTCACAGCGTCCCGACGGTCTCCCAGGTCTCGGGGTCGAGGAATTGCACGCCCGCCTCCTCCGTCTTCACCGCGACGACCTCTCCGTCCGGGTGCGGAGCCACGTACCAGGGGGCCAACCCGTCCGGGAGGAGGCTCTCCCCGCTCTCCAGGTCCCACGCCCCGCCGTACTTCTCCACTTCCGCACCGTAGTCCTCGGGATCGGAGTCCCACCACGTGACGTACACCCGACCGAGCCACGGGTCCACGACGACCTCCTGGATCCAGGGCTCCTGGAGTTCGGCCACCTCCTCCATGTCGAACGCGTCGACCCGGCGCCCGGCGACGAAGTCCCACACGATGACCTCGCCCCCGTGGACGTAGACGACCTGGTCCGTCCCCCGGACCGGCGCGAAGGCCCCGTCCGCCACCGGACGGACCGTGTGCAGCCGTTCGCCCGTGTGGACGTCCCAGACCGTGACGCTCCAGTCCGAGGAGTCCACGGAGTCCACGGAGTTCCTCAGGGCCAACCGCCGCTCGTCGAGGAAGACGGGGTCTCCCCCGTCGCTGTCGATGGTGTTCACGGTCTTCCCCGACGCGCTGTCGACGATCTGCACACCCGCACCCGGGACGGCACTCGATCCGGAGAGGGCGATCAGCCCGTCGGGGGAGACCGCGATCCCGCCCACGACCGGAGGCGGCTCCGAGGGGGTACCACCGGTCGATCCCCCGTTCCCGTACCCGGTGACCGTGCCCGAGACCAGGTCGAACCCCTGCCCCACCGGCGCCGGGTACTCGTTCCCGGGTCGCGGTTCCGCTTCCATGACCACGGCGGCGATACCGCACCCCTCGGGCAGGAAACCGAAGCCCGCCAGCCTGTCGAGGGCCGTGCTGGGACGGGCGACCTCCCGGCCCTCCCTCCAGTCCCACACGCTCATCTCGTTCTGGAGGGTGTGCATCACCAGCAGGTCACCGTCGGGGGAGAACACCATGTCGGAGAAGATCTCCAGGTCGTCGGCGTCCCGTTCCCGGGCTGGGGCGAACCCCTCCGCCTCGGTGCAGTCGGCGACCGCCGGCTCCGGCACGTCCGCGGGGTCCGCCGACCCGTCCCGTGCCACCACGAGTGCCGTGGCGGCGACCGCCGCCACGGCCAGGGCCCCGGCGGCCGACGGCACGAGCACACGCCTCCGGGGCCGCCGCCCGGTGGTGGACGTCGCGCTCTCCCGCCCCGCCCCGGTCCCCGCGAGCATCCGCACGAGTTCACGCGGAGTGGGCCGCAGGTCCGGATCGGGGTGCAGGCAGCCGTCGATCACCTTCCGGAACCGGAGCGGGGGTCCGGCGTCCCCCGCGGCGGCGGACACCAGGACCGCCCAGTGGCGCACGTCCTCGGCCGCCGCACCGGACGGCGCCGCCGAGAACGCCCCCGCGAGCCTGGCGCCGTCGGAGGAGAGCAGGACGTCCTCCGCGCGCAGCGGCCCGGCGGACACCCCCGCCTCGTGCAGGTCGGCCAGGCCGGCGGCGAGCGCCGTCGCCACGGACGGGAACTCCTCCGGGAGCAGGCCGCCCCCGTTCCGCTCGACGCGGTCGGCGAGGGTCTCCTCGTCCCCGCGCGCGAACGCGGCCCAGGGCACCGCGCCCCGGGTGTCGGCGCCGACCATCCGGCACACGTACGGGCTCCTCAGCTTCCGCAGGGCCTCGACCCGGCGCGCGAACTCGCCGCGGAACAACGGGTCGGTGGCACGCCCGGGACGCAGGAGCACGACCATGGCGGACACACGGCCGCCGGTCCCGCCCGCGTAGCGGTGGGCCGTGTCGTCCGAGCCGAGCCTGCCGAGCAGCCGGTGGGGTCCGATGGCGGGCGGGTCGTGCGGGTGCAGGGGGAGCATCCCGGTCCTCTCCGATCAGCCGAGTTCGGCCAGGACTTCAGAGGTCGCGGCGTCGACGACGAGGATGGTGGCCGCCTCCTGGGGCAGCACGGCCAGCACCTCTCCCGCCGGGTGCGCCGCCAGGGTCCGGTTGTCCGCCTCACCCGCCCCGTCCGTTCCGGACGTCACCTCCTCACCGGTGGAGAGATCCCAGGTGGTGCGCCGTCCGCTGGACCCGGTGATGAAGTTGGCGCCGTGCACCAGGTGGAACCGGTCCGTGCCGGGCGCCACGACGAGTTCCTCGGACAGGTAGGGCGACTCGCCCTCCGGGCTGAAGAGCCGTGGTTCGGTTCCCGTCAGGTAGTTGATGTGCACGACCGCCTCCGGATTGGCGGACAGGTAGAGCAGGTCGCCCTCGTCGTTGGGCAGCGCCACCGAGCCCGGTTCGGCCCCCAGGACTCCCTCCCGGCGGAACACCTCGCGGCCGGTCGAGGTCTCCAGCACCGCGACGAAGTCGCCCCGGTTCAGGGCGAGGTGCTCGCCGTCCGGCGAGTAGGCGGCCCAGCCGACCATCTCCTCCCAGATGTCGGTGACCACTCCCGTCTCCAGGTCGATCCTGCGGGTCCCCCCGGGACCGATCGTGACCTCCCCGCCGTCGGGGGAGAACACCACGGGCTCGTAGGCGAAGAGGTTGACCAGGTCCGGGAAGTACGTGGTCCGCTCCCCGTCGCGCAGGTCGAAGACGTGCAGGCCGCCCTCGGTGGACAGGTAGGCGAAGCGGCAGCCGTCCGGGCTCACCGTCGGCAGGCCGCCGAAGTCGGGCAGGGATTCACCGACGAAGGCGACCTCCGTTTCCGCCTCCCAGTCCCACAGGGCGACCCCGGTGGGATGCGAGACGGCCAGCAGTTCGCCCCCGGCCACGAACGCGAGACGGGGGAAAGAGCCCATGTCGAGGTCGTAGCTGTCCTCTCCGGGTATCTCCAGCCTCTCCCGGGCGGCCTCCGCGTACTCCGCCGCGAAGTGCTCCGGCCGCGAACACGGGCCCGTTCTACCGTCCGTCCCGGCCTCCTGCACGCCCTCCGCGGCCCACGGCGGCCAGGCCGCCCCCGGTCCCCGCTCCGAAACCGCCCACACACCCGCGCCCGCGGCCAGGACCAGCGCGGCCGCGCCGGCGCCGACCGCCCACGGCCCCCGGCGGCGCAGGAGAGCCGCCGGGCGTCGCGGGTTCGGGGAGGTGTACTCCCGGTGCGCCTGCGCGACCTCCTCCACCCTCCGCGCGGCCTCCACCGGGAGCCAGTCCGGCGCCGCCTCGACGGGATCGACCGGGCCGCCCAGTTCCTCCAGTACCCCGGCCGCCGACGGCCGGTCGCCGGGAACCTTCGCCAGACACCGGGAGAGCAGTCCGCGCAGGTCCTCGGGGACGGAGGCCAGGTCCGGTTCCAGGCGGGTGATGCGGTAGGCCACGGCGGAGGGGTGCCCTTCGCCGAACGGGCCGGTACCGGTGAGCGCGTACACGGCGGTGCCCGCCAGCGCGAAGACGTCCGTGGCGGGGGAGGCCGCCGCACCCTCGTACTGCTCGGGGGCGGTGTAGCCGGGGGTTCCGGCGGTCAGCGTCTCCTCAGCGTCGGCGTTCTCGGCCTCCTCCATGGCCCGGGAGACCCCGAAGTCGATCACCTGCGGCCCGGCCGCCGAGACCATGACGTTGCCGGGTTTGAGGTCGCGGTGCACCAGCCCGTTCCCGTGCATGTCCTCCAGCACCGAGGCGACCGCCCGCAGCAGGAACCGCACCGACTCCTCGGGGAGCGGACCGGTCTCCCGGACCAGGTCGTGCAGGGTGGGCCCGGCCACGTACTCGGTCGCCATCCACGGCAGCCGGGCGGCGGAGTCGTGGTCCAGCACACGGGGGATGAAAGGCCCGTGCGCGCGGCCCGCCAGGGCGAGTTCCCGGGCGAACCTCGCGCGGAAGCCGGAGTCGTAGGCGAACTCCGCCCGCACCGACTTGACCGCGGCGAGGGCGCCGTCGGCGCCGGTGCCCAGGTAGACACGGCCCATGCCGCCCGCACCGAGAACGGCGCGGAGGCGGTAGGGGCCGATGTCGCGGGGGTCGTCCGGGGAGAGTGCGCGCATGGGGGCTTTCGTTTCAGTCCGGTTACTCAAGCTCGTTGACGACGGTCAGGTTCTCGCCGTCCAGTACCAGCACCTGGCCCGCCTCCAGATCGATGACGGCCAGGAACTCGTCGCGGGGGTGCGGGTCCAGTGGTCCGGGGAGCAGGGCGTCACCGTCGCGCAGGACCTCGCCCGTTCCGGTGTCCCACACCGTCCCGAACAGTTCGGTGACGCCGTACGGGTCCCCGACACCGGCGTACAGCCGTTCACCGTCGGAGGAGAACGCGAGGGAGAATTCGACGTCGGGGTCGTCCTCGCCGATGCGGCCCAGGTCCCGCAGGGTGGTGCCCGTGTCCAGATCCACCAGACGGACCCGGTCGGTGTCCTCCAGCAGCGCCATCACCGACGGATCGGTCGGGTGCGGGACGAATCCCAGGTTCCCGGGCCCCTCGAAGTAGTGGACCCAGTCCCCGGTGTCCGCGTCCCACACGGCGACCCCCAGCACCCGCTCGGTGCCGTCGCTGACGCTGCCGACGAGCCTCTCCCCGTCGGCGGTGAACTCCAGGTCGAACACGTAGCTGAACGTGCCCGGCCCCAGCAGGGGGATGGTGAGGGCGCGTTCGCCCGCCGCGACGTCCCACACGTGGATGACGTGCTCGATACCGTCCCGGCCCAGTTCGTTGGCCACGACCGCCACACGGGTCCCGTCGGAGGACAGCGCGGGGTTGCGGGGGTTGGTGCGCTGCTCCTCGTACACCAGGACGGTCTCCTCGGTCAGCGTCCCGTCGGTGTCCCGCAGGAGTTCGATCCTGTCCTGGTGGTGGGGCCCCACCCCGTCCGCGTGGACCATCGCCATCACGCCGTCGGCGTTGACGTCGGTCTCGGAGGGCGAGGGGTCGAGGAAGGCCGTGATCTCGCCCGCCCGCCAGTCCCACACGGAGAAGTAGAGCGAACCGGTGGCGTAGACCCGTTCCCCGTCGGGGGAGAAGGCCACCCCGTCGGCGGACGACAGGCTCTGCTGGTACCCCTGCGGAGCGAAGGCGGGGTCGGCGGTCCCCTCCCCGGCCGCCTCTCCTGCGGCCGGGCCGTCACCGGTGCCGTTCGCCGTGGCGTCGGCACCGGCCGCCGCGGGGTCCGTGCCCTCCGCGGGCTCACCGCCGCCGGGCAGCGCGGTGAGCGCGTACCCGCCCCCGGCCGCCAGGACCAGGGCGGCGGCCGCGGCCCCCGCGATCAGCGCGTGCCGCCGCCACCGGGCCCGGCCCGCGCGGGCGCGCTCCCCGGCCTGCCGCTCCCCCAGCCGGTGAACGTCGCCGGTCACCCCGTCGGGCAGCCAGGCGTGCGCGGTCCGCGGCACGGGCACGTCGGCCAACGCGTCCAAGACCGCGGCCGTGTTCGGGCGGTGCTCGGGGCTCTTGGCCAGGCAGCGGGCCAGCAGGTCGCGCAGCGGCCCCTCCGGGACCGCCGACAGGTTCGGGGGTTCCGACAGGACGCGCCGCAGGGTCTCCTTGGCCGACGCGGGCCCGAACGGCGGTTCCCCTGAGGCGGCGAACAGCACCGTCCCGGCCAGGGAGAACACGTCGCTCGCCGGGGACACGTCACGACCCCTGATCTGTTCGGGCGAGGTGTAGGCGGGGGTGCCGAAGGTCTGCCCGGTGCGGGTCAGCACCGTGCCCTCCACCGCCCGCGCCAGCCCGAAGTCGATCACCTGCGGGCCGCGCGGGGACAGCAGCACGTTGCCGGGTTTGAGGTCGCGGTGCATCAGCCCGGCCCCGTGCACCGCCTCCAGGGCCCGGGCCAGACCGGACACCAGCACGGGCAGGGACTCGGGCGGCAGCGGCCCGTGCTCGCGCACCGCCTCCTTGAGCGTCGGGGCGGGCACGTACTCGGTGGCCATCCACGGCACCTCGGCGCCGGTGTCGTCGTCGACCACCGCCGGGGTGAAGGGCCCCCGGACCCGGCGTGCGGCGCGGACCTCGCGGGCGAACCGGACCCGGAACTCGGGGTCGTGGGCCAGGTCGTCCTTGACGAGCTTGACGGCGACCAGATCGCCGCCCGGGGCGCGGGCCAGGTAGACCTCGCCCATGCCGCCGGCCCCCAGGCGGGCCAGCAGCCGGTGGGGCCCGACGGTGCGGGGGTCGTCAGGGGTGAGGGGGTGCACGGGGGTCCTCACGGTGTCGCGGTTCCGGTGGCGCCGAACCCGGTTCAGGGGGCGGGGCAGGGACAAGTTACCGCCCGGAACACCCTGTGCACAGGACCGTGTCCACATGCGGTCTCCGCACGGTGCCGGGCCGTGCGCGTCCGGTACGGGAACCGGGTGCGCGTGCCGCTCCGGCCGGTGTGTCCACCCGGTCAGACCACCGGCCGGACCGCACGGAGCCGCCGGAACCCCGCTGTTCGCCCGAGGGAGGACGAGGGCCCGAAGACCCGGGCCGGGCGGAACCCGGCCCGGGTGGCCCCCGCGCCCCCGGCGGCGCCCCCGGACGGCGGTCGCCCGTCCGGGAGCGCGGGGGCCGGTGGCCTACCCGAGGTTCTTGCTGTCGGTGTCCCACTCGGTGGAGCACAGACCGCAGTCGTCGCCGACGAACTCCTGGCGGGCCCGCTGGTCGCCCTTGAGCCGCCACTCCAGCCAGGCGACGCCGACGCGTCCGTACTCCCCGCCGTCGGGCTCGGCGAAGGTGCCGTAGTGGCCGACGTCGAGGTGGCCGATGAAGGCGGGCAGCCCCTGCGGCAGCCGTGCGTAGTCGTCCAGGGCGTTCTCGTAGGCGATGTCGCCGGGGCCGCCGGTGAAGTAGGCGACGGGGGCGTGCAGGTCCTCCAGCAGGTCGTTGTCGCGGTCGGTCAGCAGGCCGCTGTTCCACAGCACGGTGGTGTCCACGCGCGGGTCGTCGGCGACCTCGTAGGTCTCCAGGCCGCCGCAGGACTGGCCCATGATCGCGACGCTGTCGGTGTCGATGTGGCCCCGGTACTCGCTGAACAGGCGGTCGTTCTCCTCGATCGCCCAGTCGACCGCCTCGGTGAGCATCTCGGGGTCGGTGCTGCCGAAGCCGCCGGGGCGGCCGCTGGCGATGACCAGGAAACCGTGCGAGGCGAACTCGGTGAGGATGTTCTCGAACCACGTCCCGTCGGCGCGGCAGGCGCCGTTGCCCCAGGCCACGATCGGCAACCGCTCACCCTCGGGCAGGTCCACGGGCCGGTAGACGGTGTGGTCGCGCAGGCGCGGGGTGGTGACGTACTCGGCGTCGTAGGGCCCCGTCCCGCCCAGGACCCGCACGGGGTCGGCTGCGGCCGTCCCGGGGGCGAGGGCGGCGACCGTCGCCAGGCCGAGGAGGACCGACGCCGTTCGGCGTGCCAGTGGTGATCCCATCTCATTCTCCTTGGGGGGTGCGCGAAATGCGGGGTTTGTCTTCCAGCGCGCTGGACACCGAATATCGGGCGCCCCGCAGGGGCTGTCAACACACCCTCGCGCACGACACGTGGTTCCACCGATACGCCCTCCGGGCCTGCGTCTTCTCCGCTCGGTGACGGCGTGCGCACCTGACCAGGAAAGGAACGGGACAGAGAAAGGGAAAAACGATCCCGCGCGAGAAGACGACGCTTTCCGCGGCCCCTCCCGGAACACGGACGGGGTTTTCCGGGGCCGGAACAGCGCAGGGCCGACCGACCGCGCCCCGAGGCCCGCGCGGACTGTCGGCGGTCGTCCGCACACTGGGGGAAGCCCCCTGCGCCACGACCCGAACCCGAAGATCTCCGACCACGATCGCGGTAGTGTTTCTTCACGTTGAGACTCCCGGAGGGTGCTCTGTGCTCATCGACCCCCACCATCGAGACGACCGGCTGGCCCGGATCGGAACGTCCTGGACGATCCTGGAGAAGGCCCTGCGCCGGGGCGAGCAGGGCTGGCGCAGCGCCACCCCGAGCCACGGAGTGGACGCCCCCTCCCAGTACGCCCACCGCTGGCGGCTCGCCGCGCTGCGGGACGAGCAGAAGCTCCACCACGGCTGGGACAACGCCCGTCTCCTCCAGATCGAGCTCACGGTCGACGCCGAACGCACCACCGCCATCCAGACCCTGAGCGGCGACCACCGCACCGGCAGCCCGAACCCGGCAGCCATGCCCCGCAACCGGCACCCGCGCGGCCCCAAGGGCCAGCGCCTGCTCACCGGGCGCGGCGGGCACGAACAGCTCGCCCTGTTCCCCGAGACACCCCCGACCAGGCACAACGAGGTGTCCCTCGAGGGCTGCGAGGAGCTGGAGGTGTGGGTGCTCCTGGTGCACCGTGTGGACGACTCCGGGGACGGCCGCGTCTTCTGGCATAGTGAGTTGTCCCGGCCCCACCCGCCCAACGCACGGGGCTACATCACCGGGTGGCACGAGCGCGTCCCGCTCCCCGCCCTGGAGATCGGGGCCGTGGTCCTCCCGGAGGGCGACGAGGAGCCGGAGGGACTCGACGTCCCCGTCAACTTCCGCTAACGACGACCGTGCCCGGCGGGTCCGCGCCCGCCGGGCCGTGGACAACGACAAGGCAGCCGCACACCATGGTCACGCCGTCACGCATCCGGCTCGCCCGGGAGCGCAGGGGACTCACCCTCGCCCGGTTGGCGCGGATGAGCGGGATCTCGCAGCAGAGCCTGTCGGGTTACGAGAACGCGCACGCCGTCCCCACGGCGGACACGCTCGCCGCCATCGCGGGCGCGCTCGGGTTCCCCGCGGCGTTCTTCACCGCCGACGAGGTCGAGGAGGTCCCCTCCGAGGCCGTGGCCTTCCGGGCCAGGACCAAGACCTCGATGCGCAAACAGAAGGCCGTGCGCTCCCAGGCCGCCCTGGCGATCGAGCTCAACGACTGGATCGGCCGACACCTCGCCCTACCCGAGCCCTCGGTCCCCACCTACGGCAGGCCCTCCCCCGAGGCCGCCGCGGAGATGGTCCGCTCGCTCTGGGAACTGGGCGACACCGCGGCCCCCAACATGGTGCACCTGCTGGAGGCGCACGGGATCCGGGTCTTCTCCCTGGACACCGAGCACCAGGAGGTGGACGCCTTCAGCTTCTGGCGCGACGCGGTGCCCTACGTCTTCCTCAACACCGGCAAGAGCGGCGAGCGGGGCCGCTTCGACGCCGCGCACGAACTCGGCCACCTGGTCATGCACGGCCACGAACGCCCCTCCAGCGGCCCCGGGGCCGAACGCGAGGCCAACCAGTTCGCCAGCGCCTTCCTCATGCCCCGCGCCGACGTCGTGGCCCGGATGCCCGCGGGCGCCCAGATCGACCAGGTCATCAAGGCCAAGGCGATCTGGCGGGTGTCGGCGATGGCCCTGGCCCACCGGCTCCACGACGTGGGGCTGCTCACGGACTGGCAGTACCGCTCCACCTGCCGCCAGCTCGCCGAACTGGGCTACCGCTCGGCCGAACCGGACGGCATCGCCCGCGAGACCTCACAGGTGCTGCCCAAGGTCTTCGCCCTGCTGCGGAGCAGCGGCCGCACCCCGGCCTCGGTGGCCGCCGCGCTGCACATCCCCCTCTCCGAACTGCACGCGCTGATGTTCGGGCTCTCCATCACCGCCCGCACCGGCGCGGGGTCGGGAACGGCGGCCCCCGCCGACAGGCCCGTGCTCCGGGTCGTCCCCGACACGCGGCGGTAGGCGCACGGGAGTCCGCCGGACGCGGCCGCTCACAGCTCGATGACGGTCTTGACGTCGTCACCGCCGGGTTCGAACGCCTCGTGCGCGCGCTCCAGCGGCAGCCGCCGGGTGATCATCCGCTCCAGCCAGGAGTGGTCGGCCCACGCCAGCGCCCGCGCGGCCATCTCGTAGTGGCGCAGGTTGGCGTTGACCGACCCGAAGAGCACGTCGTTCTCCAGGACCAGCTGACGGTTGATCGCCCCGGCGTCGACGTCGATCGTGTGCCCGCCCGACGAGATGCCGGTGAGGCACACGATCCCGTAGGCCGCGTTGTGGGCCAACGCGTCGAGGATGACACCGGAGGCTCCGGTGGCCTCGATGACCACGTCCGGCGCGCCCGTGGCCGCGACCTCGGCGACGCCGCCGGTGTGGTAGGTCGCCCCGAGGGCGGCCACCAGTTCGGGCTTGACCCCGTGCTCCACCCGGTCCAGCACGTGCACGTCCAGACCGCGCTGGACACCGATCATGGCGGCGAGCAGGCCGATCGGCCCGGCGCCGGTGACGAGCAGGCGGCGCGGCTCGAACCAGGCGCGGCCGCCGATCCGGTCGATCTGGTCCCACGCCTTGGCCACGACCGTGGTCGGCTCCATCAGCACGCCCACGCGCTCCAGCGACGGGTCGAGCCGGACCGCGTAGTCGGCCTCCACCGTCCACTGCTGGGAGCCGTAGCCGTGGATCTGCTTGATGCCGCGCTCGGTGAACCCGCCGTTGCGGCACATGTCGAACTCCCCGTGCGCACAGGCCCCGCACGGCACGGGGTCGGGCCTGCGCACCACCCCCACCACCAGGTCGCCCGCGGAGAAGCCGCTGTCGTCGGGGGCCTCGCGGACCCGGCCCAGCGACTCGTGCCCCAGGACCAGGCGCTCGTGACCGGGCGGCGCCTCACCGTACTCGGCGTCCGCGATCTCTCGGTCGGTGCCGCAGATCCCCAGCGCGATGCCGTCGACGAGCAGCTCCCCCGCTCCCGGCACGGGCGCCTCGACCTCGCTGACCCGCACCGAACCGGCCTGCGACGGCACCACCGTCAGAGCACGCATGGCCCTCCCCCTCACCTGACGCACGTGTTCGGCCCCGGTACCGGGTGCCGAGGCCCCCGGGACGCGGGACCGGGGGTCGGGAACGCTCCCCGGCGCCCGCCCCGTCCCCGGGGATTCTGCCAAGCGGGTACCCGGGCGCCGCTCCCGACACACGAGGCGGGGCGCGAACGGGACGAGGCGCAGCCCGAACGAGGCGCGACCGGGCCGGGGTGCGAACAGGGCCGAGCAGGACAGGAGCGGAGCGCGAACGGGACCGGACCGGGGCGTGAACGGGCCGAGGCCGCTCCCGCGCCGCTCCTGTGGTGTACTGGCCGACTGGACAGGACACGACCGGAAGGGGCGCGAGGTGCTGCTGGGTTCGGGCGCGGGCGAGGGGACCGCGGTGAGCGTCGGCGGGGCGGGGCTGGACCGCGAGGGACTGTGGTCAGCCGCGGCCGCCGTGGCCGAGCGGGTGGCGGGGGCGGACGCCGTCGCCGTGCACGGCGAGGCCTCGCTGTCCACGGTCGTCGCGGTGGTCGGCGGGCTGCTGGCCGGGGTGCCCGTGGTCCCGGTCCCGGCGGACTCGGGGACCGCCGAGCGCCGCCACATCGTGCGCGACTCCGGCGCCTCACTGTGGCTGGGCGCCCCGAGGGAGGACGTCGACCTCCCCGTCGTCCCGGTGGACCCGGCCGAGCGCTCCTCGTTCACGCTCCCCGAACCGCCGCCCGAGTCCACCGCGCTGGTCATGTACACCTCCGGGACCACCGGACCGCCCAAGGGCGCCCTCATCCCGCGCCGGGCCGTGGCCTCCGACCTGGACGCGCTCGCCGACGCCTGGGACTGGACGCCCGACGACGTGCTGGTGCACGGTCTGCCGCTGTTCCACGTGCACGGCCTGATCCTGGGCGTGCTGGGGGCCCTGCGCGTGGGCAGTCCGCTGCTGCACACCGTCCGCCCCACCCCCGCCGCCTACGCCGAGGCGGCCCGCGGGGCTCGGCGCGGAACCCTGTTCTTCGGCGTGCCGACGGTGTGGTCGCGGATCGCCCGCGACCCCGACAGCGCACGCGCCCTGTCCGGGGCGCGGCTGCTGGTCTCGGGCAGCGCCCCGCTGCCCGACACGGTGGCCGACGGCCTGCGGGAGGCGTGCGGCCACAGCCCCGTGGAGCGGTACGGGATGACCGAGACGCTGATCACCGTGGCGGCGCGCGCCGACGCGCCCCGGCGCACCGGCTGGGTCGGGACAGCGCTGCCGGGTCTGGAGACGCGGCTGCGCGGCGAGCACCGGGAGCCCGTCGCCTCCGACGGTGAGAGCGTCGGTGAGCTCCAGGTCCGCGGCGCCACCCTGTTCGGCGGTTACCTCGGGCTGCCGGAGGCCACGGCCGCGGCGTGGACCGGGGACGGTTGGTTCCGCACCGGCGACGCGGCGGTCCGCGACGGGGACGGCTGGCACCGGATCGTGGGCCGGATGTCGGTGGACATGATCAAGACCGGCGGCTACCGGGTCGGCGCGGGCGAGGTCGAGGCGGTGCTGCTCGGCCATCCCGGGGTGATGGAGGCCGCCGTGGTGGGGGAGGCCGACGACGACCTGGGCCAGCGGATCGTGGCCTACCTGGTGGGCGAGGGCATCTCCCCCGAGGCGGTGATCGACTTCGTGGCCGAGCGCCTGTCGGTGCACAAGCGCCCGCGCGAGGTGCGTGTGGTGGACACGCTGCCGCGCAACGCGATGGGCAAGATCCAGAAGAAGCTGCTGGGCAACGCGTCCGCCTGAGTGTCGGCGGGGCGGCGGCCCGCCCGTCGGGGCGGGGTCGGCGAACGCGTGCGCGCGGATGGCCGCGGGCCCGTCGTCCGGACGGGTGCGGGGCCACGCGCGCGTGTGGTCGCGGGCTACCTGGGCGGGGGTCCTCTCCCCTTGGGGCATCTGACCAAGCAGCACTTTTACGTCGTAGATCACAAAAGGGACATTCCGCTCCCCGCTGGCGCGCGGTGAGACGGCTCTCCCGGGTGCCGCCAGGGCCCGCAGTGCGGGGGCGGAGCGGGGTTAGGCGCCCCTTTGTTGGAATCATTCCAGAAAAGTGGTTCAATGGGCGCATGCACCAGACGGAGACCGAGGCCCTCCTCCGGGGGGCTTCGCTACGCGTGACCCGACCCCGGGTAGCGGTCCTGGAGGCGGTCGGGGCTCATCCGCACGCCGACGCCAGCACCGTGCTCCAGGCGGTCCGCGGCCAGCTCGGTGCGGTGTCCACACAAGCGGTGTACGACGTGCTCAAGGCTCTGACGGACGTCGGACTCGTCAGGCGGATCGAACCGGAGGGGTCGCCCGCGCGCTACGAGCGCAGGGTGGGCGACAACCACCACCACGTGGTCTGCCGCAGCTGCGGC
This sequence comes from Nocardiopsis sp. CNS-639, assembly GCF_000381685.1. Taxonomy (NCBI): domain Bacteria; kingdom Bacillati; phylum Actinomycetota; class Actinomycetes; order Streptosporangiales; family Nocardiopsidaceae; genus Nocardiopsis; species Nocardiopsis sp. CNS-639. The sequence continues at coordinate 245,302 of NZ_KB906858.1, read as the reverse complement.
ACGATCGCGGACGTGGACTGCGCCACCGGAGCCGCGCCCTGCATGACGGGTTCACAGGACCACGGTTTCGCCATAGACGAGGTCGAGGTCACCTACTGGGGCATCTGCCCCGACTGCCAGAAGGCCTGACACACGCCCGGTGCCCTGACCGCGGCACCGAAAGATCCCACCTTAGGACCGAGGAATTCATGTCTCAGGACAACACGAAGCCGCTGACCACGGCCAACGGCGCCCCGGTAGCCAACAACCAGAACAGCCTCACCGCCGGACCGCGCGGCCCGATGCTGCTCCAGGACCTGTGGTTCCTGGAGAAGCTCGCGCACTTCGACCGCGAGGTCATCCCCGAGCGTCGGATGCACGCCAAGGGCTCCGGAGCCTTCGGTACCTTCACGGTCACCCAGGACATCACCCGGTACAGCAAGGCCGCGATCTTCTCCGAGGTCGGCAAGCAGACCGAGATGTTCGCCCGCTTCTCCACCGTCGCCGGTGAGCGCGGCGCCGCCGACGCCGAGCGCGACATCCGCGGTTTCGCCCTGCGCTTCTACACCGAGGAGGGCAACTGGGACGTCGTCGGCAACAACACGCCGGTCTTCTTCTTCCGTGACCCGCTGAAGTTCCCCGACCTCAACCGCGCCGTCAAGCGCGACCCGCGCACCAACATGCGCTCGGCCGAGAACAACTGGGACTTCTGGACCAACCTCCCTGAGGCCCTGCACCAGGTCACCATCGTGATGTCGGACCGCGGCATCCCCGACGGCTACCGCCACATGCACGGCTTCGGCTCGCACACCTTCTCGTTCATCAACGAGGCGGGCGAGCGCTTCTGGGCCAAGTTCCACTTCCGGACCCAGCAGGGCATCAAGAACCTCACGGACCAGGAGGCCGCCCAGGTCGTGGCCGGGGACCGCGAGTCCGCGCAGCGTGACCTGTTCGAGGCCATCGAGCGGGGCGACAACCCCAAGTGGACCTTCTACGTCCAGATCATGCCCGAGGCCGAGGCGGCGGACTACCGCTTCCACCCCTTCGACCTGACCAAGGTCTGGTCCAAGAAGGACTACCCGCTCATCGAGGTCGGCGAGTTCGAGCTCAACCGCAACCCGGAGAACTACTTCGCGGACGTGGAGCAGGCCGCCTTCACCCCGGCCAACCTGGTCCCGGGCATCAGCTTCTCGCCCGACCGCATGCTCCAGGGCCGCCTGTTCTCCTACGGTGACGCCGCCCGCTACCGCCTGGGCGTCAACCACCACCAGATCCCGGTGAACTACCCGCGCGGCGCCAAGCTGGTCAACACCTACCACCGCGACGGCACGATGCGCGTGGACGGCAACCAGGGCGGCGTGCCCGGCATCGAGCCCAACTCCTACGGCCGCTGGCAGGAGCAGCCCTCCTACGCCGAGCCGTCGCAGGCCATCGGCTCGACCGCGGACCGGTTCGACTACCGCGAGGACGACGACAACTACTTCGAGCAGCCGGGCAACCTGTTCCGCCTGATGAACGCGGACGAGCAGCAGCGCCTGTTCGAGAACACCGCGCGCGCGATCGACGGCGCCTCCCAGGCCACCATCGAGCGCCACATCGGCAACTGCACCAAGGCCGACCCGGCCTACGGTGAGGGCGTGCGCAAGGCGATCGAGGCCCTCCAGGCGGGCAAGGTCTCCGCGACCGACCCCAACTCGGACGCCGTCTGAGCAACGCCCGAAGCCCTGATCGGGGCGAGGGCGTGAGGACCCCGGATCCGGGTCCGATCCACCGAGCCGACGCGGCCCCGACCGCGTCGGCTCGGCCCGTTCCGGGGCCCGGGCCCCGGAGGGCGCCGGGCACCGTCGGGCCCGGGGGCCGCGGCGGCGCGGCCCCCGGGTCGGGATCAGCGGATCAGGGCAGCAGGTGGGAGCGGCCGAACATCTCGGCCGCGGCGCGGGCGCTCGGCGTGCCCGCGTCGAGGTCGGCGCCCGCGGCGACGAGCAGCGCCACGATGCCCTCCTCCCCCTTGAACAGCGCACCGGCCACGGGAGTCTGGTCCCGGTCGTTGCGCAGGTCCACGTCGGCGCCGCGGTCCACGAGGGCGCGGACCGTAGCCTCCCGGCCGTGGTAGGCGGCGAGCATCACCAGGGTGTTGCCCTGCTCGTCGCGGGCGTCCACGGGAAGGCCGTGGTCGAGGAACTCCAGCAGCTCCTCCGTGCGCCCCTCCCGGGCCAGGTCCATGGCCAGGGCGATGACCCGGCCCGTCTGCTCTGCGGAGAGTTCGTTCATGGGTTCCATGCTAGACATCTCCACCTGGCCGAACGCGCGCACGCGGCCCCGGCGGAACCCGGAAGGCGCCGGGGCGGAGCGGGACGGGGCCGGTCCGGGGCCGCGCGGGGACGGCGGAGGGCACGGATCGTTGCCCGGAAACCCCTGTGGCGCAAGGGTTTCGTGGTTGCGGTGTTGCCCACCGGGCCAGGACAATTGCAGCGCGACACCCACTTCCCCGAGAGGACGCCATGACCGCCACTCCCCCCATCGACACGTCGGTCCCCCACTCCGCACGCGTGTGGAACTACTGGCTGGAGGGCAAGGACAACTACCCCGTCGACCGGGAGCTGGGCCAGCAGATCGCGCGGGCCTTCCCCGAGATCGTGGAGGTCGCCCGCGCCGACCGGCAGTTCCTCGTCCGCTCGGTCACGCACCTGGTCGAGGAGGAGGGCGTCCGCCAGTTCCTGGACATCGGCACCGGCCTGCCCACCGCCAACAACACCCATGAGGCGGCCCAGGCCGCCGCGCCCGAGTGCAAGGTCGTCTACGTCGACAACGACCCCCTGGTGCTGACCCACGCCCGCGCCCTGCTCACCAGCAGCCCCGAGGGCTCGACCGAGTACGTCGACGCCGACCTGACCGACCCCGGTCCCCTCCTGGAGCAGGCCCGCCGGTACCTGGACTTCTCCCAGCCGATCGGGCTGACGTTCATGGGCACCCTGGGCCACTTCCCCGCGGACGAGAACACCTACGCCCTGGCCCGCGCCTACGTGGACGCGCTGCCGTCGGGCAGTTTCCTGGCCCTGTGCGACAGCACGAGCACGAGTCCGCAGATCATCGAGGCGTCCAAGGCGTGGAACGAGGGCGCGAGCCAGCCCATCCACCTGCGCACCGCCGAGGAGATCGAGCGCTTCTTCGACGGCCTGGAACTGCTGGAGCCCGGCGTGGTCTCGGCGTCCCTGTGGCGCCCGCTGCCCACCGAGCTGGGCGAGCCCAAGGAGGTCGCCCAGTACGGCGGCGTGGCGCGCAAGCCCTGACCGCGGACGCGTGCGCGGGGGCGCCGGGCCGGAGAAACCCCGATCGGGGAACGGGGGCCGGGCGGTCCCGCGCTCACCGGAAGACGGGAGAGCCGGACGGACGGCAGCGGGGCCGGGCGGGCGGGCCCATGGCCACCGGCTGAGAGGACCGGGGTCCGAGGGCCGGGGTTCGAGGGCCGGGGCCGAACGGGCGGTCCCGTACTCGGCGGACAGGACCAGGGAGTGGGCGGTACGCGGCACGGACCGCCTCCCTCCGGAGGCCGACCGGCGCACCGCGCGCCCTGCGGACGGCCTCCGACCGGCCTCCCTCGAAAAATCCGGGATCCGCCCCGATCAGGCCTGTGGACAACCCGATCCGGCCGTGTCCGCGCGCGCATACTCAGAGCATGCTCTCCTCACACGCCTCCGCCCTGCTGTCCGCCCTCCTCGACGACCTTCCCGGCACCAAGCACCTCCTGACCCTGCACACCCGGCACGCGCTGGCCACGTCCGTCGAACGCCGGGAGGAGGGCTTCGACGTCGAGCATCCGGCGGTGGTGGAGCGGCTGTGCGCCGCCCTCACCGGCGGCGCCCCCGCGGCGGTGGTGCTGCGCAGCCCCACCGACCGGATCTCCCACACGCTTCCCGACGGGGTGGACGTCCCCGTGACGCTGGTGCGCGGCTGGACGGTCACCGACCGGACCCTGGTGCCCCTCGACGAGGCGCGGATGTTCGACGCCCACTGCACCGACTCCGCGTCGGGCGAGCCCGTCCCGCCGGAACCGGGCGTGGTGTACACGGACGCGCCCGCGGTCGACCTCACCCTCTTCCACGGCACGTGAGGGTCCCCGGCGCCGTTCGGCGCCGGGGACCCTCACGTGCCGCTCCGGGTGGCGCGGCGGGGGCGGCCGCCGCGCCGCGGGTGGAGGTCGGCCGCGTCCTGGATCAGTTCGCGTTGCAGGAGACCGTCGGCCAGGTCCAGTTGCCGTTGTGGTCGATCGTCACGCCCCAGTTGTTGCCGTTGCCGTTGGGCCTGGCGGTCAGCACCTGGGAGCTGGGGTAGTCGGCGCCGACGTTCCACGTGGCGCTGATCCTGGCCGGGGACGGCACGTTCATCGTCACGGTCCAGTCGTTCGAACCGCTGACCGAGACGTTGAGGTTGTACCGGTCGCTCCACTGCTGGCCCGCGGACAGGGTCGCGGTGCAGCCGCCGCCACCGGGGTTGCCGGGGTTGCCGGGGTTGCCGCCGCCGCTGGAGCCCACGGTGATGTTGGAGCTCCCGCTGCTCTGGTAGCCCTCGGTGGCCATGATCATGTAGTCGTGGTTGCCCAGGTTCATTCCGGCCCGGGCCCACGCGTCGAAGTGGTTTCCGGAGGTGATGGTTCCGCCCGTGCGCCTGGACTGGCGCACGCTCCAGTACTGGGGGAAGGTCTGGATGCCGTCGATGGAGGGGGCGTCGTAGCGCATCGTCCGGTAGATGTCGTAGGTGCCGCCGTCGCTGGTGACCGTGCCCATGTGCGTTCCGGTGGGCCGGTAGGTGCCCCAGTTGTCGACGATGTAGTACTCCACGAGCGGGCTCCTTGTCCACCCGTAGAGCGTCAGGTAGGAGTTTCCGGACGGGTTGAAGCTGCCCGAGTAGGTCACCGCCCTGCGCCCGCCGGTGGGCCAGCCCTTGCCGGCGACGAAGTTGCCGGTGTTGCGCCATGAGGTGGTGTAGTTGCCGCCGGAGCCCAGCTCCATGGAGACGGTCCCCTGGCTGTCGGTCCAGAAGGAGTAGAAGTAGCCGTTGTGGGTGCCGGTCTGGTTGGTGGTGATGGCCGCGCTGGCGGTGCCGGGCAGCAGCGCCAGGGTCGTGACCAGCGCGACCGCGACGGCGCAGACCCGGCCGGCGAGCGTTCTGGCGCGGCCTCGTCCGCGGCTGCGCGGGGGTGCGGGGGGATGGTTCATGGGTGCTTCCTCCTCGGGGATCGGGGGGTCAGGAGGCGTGCGGAGGACCGGATCGGGGGTGATCCGACCCGACGGGGACCGTGAGCCCCGTCACAGGGCCAGTGTCCGTCCGGCTCCGCTGTGTTGTCAATAAATTCCGGAATATTCCGGATAACTTGCCGAGCGCTTCCCCTTCCGCACGGCATCTGCCCTGTTCGGTGACCTGTAGCCGTGACGCGTCCGCGACCGAACGCCCTTACTTCCGGAAGGGTTCCGGATCATGGTGGGCGGTGAGCCGCCGTCCCACGGGAGCGCCAAAGGCCCGGCACGCGCGGGCAACCCCTTCGCGCTCCGGCCACGACAATGCACTCCGGCCTCCCTCTCGGGCCCGTCCCCGTGCCATGCTGGGAGTCATGGAGGTCAAGGAACCGCGGCTGGAGATCGAGTACTGCACCCGGTGCCGGTGGCTCCCGCGGGCCACCTGGATGGCACAGGAGTTGCTGACCACGTTCGAGGCCGAACTCGGCGAGGTCGCGCTCGTCCCGGGCACCAACGGCGTGTTCGAGGTGCGCCTGGACGGGGAGAGCGTGTGGTCGCGCCGGACCGACGCGGCCTTCACCGACGCCGCCGAGCTCAAGCGCCTCATCCGGGACCGGATCGCCCCCGAACACCACCTGGGGCACTCCGAGCTGCCCTCGGACGGCTAGGGGCCGGGGTCGGGCCTGTTCGCGCCCGGCGCGAACGGGCCCCTTCGGCGGTGTCGGCTGCCCGGAGGCGGGCGACGGCCGCCGCCGGACCCGGACGGTTCAGGAGCGCCGGAACGGCCGACGGCGTCGGCTCCGGTCCCCGCCCCGGGGCGCCCACGGCAGCCACGGCTCGCGCGGCGGGTGGGCGACCCGCGTCTGTTCGTCCTCTCCGGCCAGTGCCCGTTCGGCTCCCTCGGGTTCGAGACCGGCGAACAGCATGATGTCGGTGGCGACCATCCGCACGTACAGGTGGGCCGCCCCGGTCACGGGGTCGTCCACCGCGTCCTCGTCGAAGGGCCCGACCAGGCCGAGCACCCGGTCGACCGCGCGCTGGCGCGCCGCGCGGTCTCCGAGGCCCTCGGCCAGCACGTCGAGCACGGAGGCCATCTCGCACACCACCGGCGCCAGGCGTCGGCGCTCGCCGCTCTCCGTGGCGGCGGTGGTCCGTGCGAGCGACAGACAGCTCTCCCCGAGGATGATGAGCCGGTCGATCCGCTCGTCCTCGTACCGCAGCGGCTCGGGGTCGGTCCACCGCGCCCTGGACCAGCGCACCGCGCGGTGGCTGTTCTCGCGTGCGCGGCTGAGGTCGGCCATGGGCCTGCTCAGAGCGCCCAGGCGGTCCACCGTCCACAGGGAGGGGTCCTCGTCCTCCTCCAGCGCGCGGCCGGTCGCGCCGAGCAGGCGGACCATCTCCGCCAGCGCGGCGGCCTCGGCCCGGCGCAGCCGCGAGACCACGCGCGCGGGGAACAGGAGCTGGCTCACCAGGAGCGCCACGCCCGCTCCGATGAGGGCGTCGGTGAGTCTGCCGGTCCCGGCGAAGGCCACGGTGAGGATCGCACTGGCCGCCGCCTGGGCTATCACGAGCCGGGCGGCGCCGACGGCCACGGTGATCGCCATCGCCACGCCGGTGGCGGCGGCCAGGGCCCCGTAACCCCCGCCGGTGACGACCAGGGCCAGTTCGCCGACGACGATGCCGATGACCACGCCGATCAGCATCCGTACGGCGTTGGTCCCCCGCTCCCCGCCCGTGGCGTTGAGCGCGATGACCGCGGCGATCGGCGCGAAGAAGGGGGAGTGGTCGCTGACGAGGCCGCCCGCGATGATCCACGCCGCGGTCGCGGCGACCGTGGCCTGTACCACCGATCCCCCGTCCGCGGACAGGCGGTCCAGCGCCGCCGAGCCCGCGCGGGTCGCCGACCGCAGTCCGGCGCGGACGAGGCCGCTCAGAGACCGCATGCCCCTCCCGACGCCTCCGGGTCCGGCGGGCTCCGCACGCCCGCGTGGACACAGTCACTGCCGCCACAGCTACCCAAGAGGATCACATGATCACCCTCCGAAAACAAAAGCCCCGCGCCACTTGGACAGAAGCCGCCCGCACCGCCCTTCCTCCGGGGCACGGCCTCCCCCACCAGGGTGGGGAGGAGGCCGTGTGGAAGGCGCGACCGCCGTTGCGGTTACCGTCGGGGACATGGTGATCCCGAGTGACGAAGAGATCCGAGCGCTGCACGAGAGGTACGCGCCCACACGCGAGGCGTTCGACCTCGTCCACACCCACTGCGAGATCGTGTGCGCGGTCGCCGAGCAGCTGCTCGACCGCTCCGGCCCGGCGCTGGACCGAGCCCTGGTCCGGGCGGGGTGCCTGCTGCACGACATCGGGGTCTACCGGCTGTACGACTCCTCCGGGCGGCTCGACCACGCGCGTTACGTGAGCCACGGGGTGCTCGGCCACGAGATCCTCGCCGGGGAGGGGCTGCCCGAGGCGCTGTGCCGGTTCTGCTCGCACCACACCGGGGTGGGGCTGACCCGGCAGGACATCCGCGACCAGGGGCTTCCCGTTCCGGAGGGGGACTACGTGGCCGAGTCCGCCGAGGAGGAGCTGGTGATGTACGCCGACAAGTTCCACAGCAAGCGCAACCCGCCGGTGTTCTTCTCCGCCGACTCCTACGCCGCCTCCGTCGCCCGCTTCGGCGAGGACAAGGTGACCCGCTTCAAGGAGCTGCGCACGCGCTTCGGGGTCCCCGACCTGGCCCCGCTCGTGGCCGCCCACGGCCACGCCCTGGTCTGAGCCGGGCCCTGTCGGCCGCCGGACCGGACGAGGCGCCCGTTCACGGGGTGGTGACCGTGGACGGGCGCTCCCCTTTCCGGCACCCCCCTTTCCCGGGGACCGGCGGGGAGAGCCGCACAACATTTATTTGACAAGGAAGAAACTTCCCTAGGATGGTGTTATCCGGGCAAAGCAGCCCCGAACTCCGAGGCCCGGCGAACCCCTCGGACCTACTGACTGGGAGACCACCATGTCCGATACGACCGAGACGACACCGCGGGCGTCGTCCCCGGACGAGCGCAACCTGAGCGACGACACGGGCATGGACGCCGTGACCCTGCGCGTGGGCGACCTGGAGTCGATGACCTCCTACTACGCGAACGCCCTCGCCCTGGAGCCGGTCGAGGAACGGGCGCACGGCCGCGAGGTGCATCGCGTGCTCGGCCGCGGCCGGACCCCCATGGTCCGGCTGGTCTCCACCCCGGGGCTGCCCGCCGTCGACCCGCGCCAGGCCGGGCTGTTCCACACCGCGTTCCTGTTCGAGGACCCGGCGTCACTCGCCGCGACCGTCTACCGCGCGGCGCAGGAGCCGCGCAGCCGGTTCGTGGGCTCCTCCGACCACCTGGTCAGCGAGGCCTTCTACTTCACCGACCCCGAGGGCAACGGCATCGAGCTCTACACCGACCGGGACCGGTCGGCCTGGAGGTACGACCAGGGGCGGCTTCGGATGGGCACGCTGTACCTGGACCCCAACGACTACCTGCGCACGCACCTCGACGAGGCGGTCGTCGCCGAGGGGCCGCAGCGGGCGGGCAAGGTCGGACACGTCCACCTGCAGGTCGGCGACATCGAGACCGCCAGGGCCTTCTACGTCGACGCCATCGGGTTCGAGACCACGGTCGACACCTACCCGGGCGCGCTGTTCGCGTCGGCGGGCGGCTACCACCACCACGTCGCGATGAACACCTGGCAGAGCGCGGGCGCGGGTCCGCGCGCCGCGAGCCTGGGGCTGGGCGACGTGGCGATCACCGTGCCCGCGCGCCAGGACCTCGACGCGCTCGTCGCGCGCCTGAGGGAGCACAAGCTGGCCCACGCCGACACCGGCAGGTCAGTGGTGCTCCGCGACCCGTGGGACACACAGGTCACGGTCGCCCTTCCCGGCACCAGCGCCGAGGAGCTCCTGGACCGCTGACCGCGGCCGCCGTCCGGGCCGGACGAAGGACCCCTGCCCGGGGTCCGGGTCAGGCCCGGACCAGGGACGCCGGGGTCGGCGGGGCGGCGGTCAGCTCCTCCGGAGCGGTCAGGTACCAGGCCTCCAGGGTGAGTTCGCTGAGCTCGTCCAGGTCGATCCCGTCGAGGTGGACGACCACCCAGCCGAACCCGCCCGCGGTGAACTGCACCTCGAACACCTCGGGCCGCTCGGCCACCAGCGCGGTCTGCTCCAGAAGGGTCTGCTTGAGCCCCACGGTGGCGGTGCGCGGCCACAGGTAGCCGAAGGGCCTGCCGCGCACGCGGAACGTCGTGTACTGGTCCGAGTCCCTGGACTCGCACTCCGGCAGCGCGCTCACCAACCGCACGAACCGCTCGATCTCCACACCCATGGGAGGAGCCAACCACACACCGCCGACAGGTCGGCACGCGGCGGCCGCCGACCGTCGGCACCGAGCCCGGTCCCGCGTGTGGCGGGCCCCGCTCGGGCCGGACGGACCGCAGGTCAGACCAGTGCCGCGACCACCGCCCGCTCGTCGCCCCACCGGGCGAGAAGCCGCACGCTCCCCTCGGGCCCACCGTCCAGGACCCGCTGGACCAGCACCCGCCCGCCCCGGGGGGCGCCGGTGCCGGGCTCCCTGGAGACCACGACCTGCTGGGACCTGTTCTCCAGGCGGCGGCCCTCCTCCCAGACCTCCAGCTCCGCCTGCTCCTGCTCGCCCTCCAGCGCCCGCCGGAAACAGGCGAGGGCCACCTCGTCCTCGGTGCCGTCGTAGACCCAGCGCGTTCCCAGGACGGAGTGCTCCAGGGTGCCGACGAGGTGGTCCTCGTGGCCGGGCAGGGGCGCGCCCCGGTAGGTCAGCGGCAGGTGGAGCAGACGGTCCCCGCGCCGGACCAGGAACACCTCCACCCCGACCTCGCCCTCCGGGTCGTCGAACCGGTACGCGCCGAGGATCTCGCCGGGCCCCCGGCCCGCCCACGGCTGAGCGTCCAGCCAGGCGCCGATCAGCTCGGGTTTGCTCGGGGTGAGATCGGCCTTGTAGATGATCGCCATGGGAGCCAGTATCCGGCACCCGCGTTCGGGCGGGAAGCCGACCGACCGCGAACCCCTCCCCCGGCCGTCCGGGCGGGGGAACGCACCCGAGGGCGGCACCCGGGGACACACCGGCGGGACCGCGAACCGTCACCCCGTTCCCCCGGGGTCATGGCGACCAGCGGACGCGGTGGGCACCCGGCGCATGTGGACCGCTGTGTCCGCCCTCCGGTGGGGGACCGACACGCCTCCGGCTCCTTCGGGCCGTGTACGCCCCTCCGGTGGCGTCGGCGCCCCGCCGCTCCCGGATCAGCCCAGGTCGACCGCGAGCGAGTAGAGCCGGGTCGCCTGGGTGTGGCGCCCGTTGTCGTCGGAGACCAGGTACAGCACGCGGCGGCCCTCGTAGGGGGCCTCACTCATCACGGGACCGAGGGCCATGCCCTCGACGTTGGCCAGGATCTGGTTCTGCTGGGTCTCGTCGGAGACGATGTCGCCCTCAGGGCAGTCCGCCATGTCGAACAGGAGTTCCTTGTGGGCCAGGAGGTCACCGGCGTTCCTGCTGAGCGTCCTGCCGGTCACGTCCTGGGCGGCGCCGAGGTTCACCTCGTACACGCGGATGGCGTTGCCGAGCCCGCCGAGGTAACCGCGTTCGAGGGCGAGCAGGTGGTTCTCGTCGATCGCCGCCAGCTCCGCGAGGTAGAGGCCCACCTCCGTCTGGTACCCGTACTGGCGGTCGAGTGCGTAGGCGCCTCCGGGTTCGCCCCGGTAGCGCTGGATACGCAGCTGGTGGCGGCCGTGCACGTCCGCGTCGCCGAAGAGCGGGCCCTCCATACCCGCGAACAGGTGGGCGCCGTCCGGGGTGGCGGTCAGGGATTCGAGGTTGCGTCCGGGCTGCGCCTCGCCGAGCGGGGCCGGGAGGAAGGCCTCCGGCAGCGGTAGGGGGTCCCCGATCTGCCCGCCGTCGGCGGTCCCGAAACGGCGGATGGACGGTTCGTGCTCGGCCGCGACCAGGATGCTCTCACCGCCGTTCTCCACGACCAGCCCCTCGCCGTCGAACGCGTCGAAGGACTCACCGTCCGGAGCGTAGAGGACCTGCATTCCCGTGACGGTGGGGGCCAGGGAATCGGGGGCGCCGAGCCCGAGGGTGAAGAACTGCGCGGGCTCGTTGTCGCGGATCACGAGGGCCTCGGAGCCGTTGCCGGTGAGGGCGGACAGGCCCTCGACCGGGCTCCCCAGGTGTTCGTTCTCGGGCGGCTGGTCGAGCTGGTCGGAGACGTCGAGGAGCCGCGCCCGGCCGTGCGTGTCGCAGGGGCCGGGAAACGGTGCGGTGCCGAAGCGCGGGTCCGTCCACTCGCGGAGCTGGTAGCCGCCCAGCCCTCCGAGGAGGAGGCCGGGGACCAGGGTCGCGGTGGCCAGGGAGGCCATCGTGCGGCGCGGCAGCGCCGCGGGGACCGGCGCGGGGGGACGCGGACCCTGCCGGTTGCGTACGAAGAGCAGGTCGCCGACGCCGTTCCGGTCCATCCGCTGCGGTTCCGGGAGGCCCTTGTCGGCGAGCCTCGTCCTCAGCAGGCGGTAGATCTGGTTGAGGGTGAGCAGTTCCTGCTGCTTGTTCCCTGGGTCGCCGCTGGTCAGGATATCGATGAGCTCACCGGTGAAGGCGGTGTGCCTCGCCTCCGGAGGGGCCTTGGCCTGGCCGCTCCCGGTGGTGGAGGTCAGGACGTAGGAGCCCTCGATCTCGATCTGCTGCTTGTCCGGGACCGTCGCCCCGTTCCCGGTCATCACTCCGTCGAGCGCCCTGCCGCTGTAACAGCAGTCGAGGATCACGATCTGCCGCTTGACGCTCTTCCTGGACTCCCTGAGGATGTCGCGCAGCACACCGTAGGCGAGCGAGGTCTCGCTGCGGTCGCGCACCGAACTGGAGAGCGTCAGGTAGAGCTGGTCGTCGCGGATCTCCAGGAGGCCGTGCCCGGCGTAGTAGACGAGCAGGGTGTCCTCGGCCTTGTCCGCGGCGTCGTAGATCGGCCCGGTCAACTCGCCCGGCAGGGAGGGGTTGCGCACCACCCAGCGCCGGTCCTCGGGAACGCCCCAGAGGTCGGTGTCCGCCAGTGCCCGGTCCAGATCCTTCAGGTTCCGCGGCACCGAACGCAGGTCCGGCAGGTTCTGGTAGGCGTCGACCCCGATCAGGACACAGGCCGAGCGGGCGGGGTCCAACCGGCCCCGCCCACCGCCCGCGGTGTCCGTCCGCACCCCGTCGGACGGCCTCGACGCGGCCTGCTCCGTCACTCCCCGTCCTCCGGCTCGTCCGCGTCCCGGAGTTCCTCCAGGGCGCGCAGCACCGTGGGCAGGTCGTCGAGTTCGGCTTCGGTGAGGGTGATCTTGACACCGTCGCGCTCGAAGGTGAACGAGGAACGGGCCGGGTGCGCGCGCCGCCAGGACGCGATGGCCACGGCGAGCGCGCCGTACTGGGCTCCGAAGTCGCAGACGAACTGGACGACCTCGAAGGCGCCGCCCATGACGTCGGGCTCGTCGAGAGATCCGCCCGTGTGCTCCATGGTGACGCCCGCGGCGCGCAGGTGCCCGGCCTCGCCCCTCAGCCACCGGTACAGGGACCTGAACTCGGCGTCACTGGTGGGTCCGTGCACCGACAGTTGAACGTTCATCTCGCAACCTCATGACATCGAAGGCCCGCATCGCCGCCTGGAGCCGGCTCGCACCCGGGGGCGGGTGCGCAGCCCCGGAACCGGGGGCCGACGCCACCCACAAGGATGCCGGTTCCCCGCTCCCGGTGTCCGGGATTCGTCAGGATTCCCGGCGCTCCGGGCGGTGGCGCTCCGGGCGCCGCGGGCAGCGGCCGGGCGCGCGTGTCCGGGCTCGCCGCCCGGGGCTCCCCGCTCCTGCGGGGACGAGCGGACACGGGGGCTCGGTGTCCGCCGGACAGGAGTGGCGGCCGGTTCCACGGAACTCGGCGGGCCGTGTGCGCCTAGCGGGAGAAGTCGTCCGGGCCCCGGGCGGGACCGTGGTAGAACAGGCGGTCCGGCTCGTCGTCGGGCACGGGCGGGTAGGTGGGGCCGTCCTCGCCCGGCTCCTGGCGGGCGGCGATGGCGATGCCCTGGGCCCGCATCGTCTGGGCGGCCCTGTCGCGCAGCTCGGGAAGCCTGGAGTACAGCACGTCGCCGGGGCAGGCGGTGGCGTTGAAGTCGCGGTGGCCCAGGATGGCGCCGTGGGGGTTGAGCCCGTAGGCGCCGCACAGCCACGCCAGAGTCTGCACCAGCGCGTCGGTCAGGGCCGCGGTCGGGCCCACGCTCGTGTACAGGCCCTCGTTCTCGATGCCGATGCAGGTGTTGTTGTGGTTGGCCACGTGGGCGCCCACGACGTGGTCGCCCGCCGCGATGGCCTCCGGGGTGCGGTCGCGGCCCTCCATGACGTAGCCGCCGCGGCTGATGGTGAGCTGCTGGCCGGTGTCGCTCCACCCGTTGGTGTCCATGTGGTGGTTCTGGATCGACCTGGACAGGTTCAGGGCGTGGTCGAGCGAGTAGTTCGTGCTGTTGGGCGTCGCGGTGTGGTGGACCACGATGTAGCGGGGCGCGGCGGCCAGGACCTGGATGGGGCTGCTCGGCGGGCGTGCGCCCCAGGCGCCCCGCCAGTACAGGTAGGGCTGGGCCGCCTGGACGGCGGCGCTCGTGTCGACCGGTCGGGCGAAGGCGCTTGTGGCGCCGACCGCACCGAGGACGGCGGTGGCTGAGGCGATGGTGGCCGCGCGCAGGATGTCGCGCCTGTCCGGACCTGACCTGTGGGTGTTGGTCATGGGGATCCTCAGGGGGTAGCGGGGGTTACTTGCCCGTTCATGAAAAAACATGGACCCCACGGTGCGCAAAGGGTCACATCGGGTATTTCTGTGACCGCTTCCGGCCAGAAAGGCAACCCACAGACCCGGTGGCCGGATTCCGTTCGATGTTGTATGAGCGACGGGAAAGGCGGGAGGGGGATTCCCGCCTTTCTTCTTTCCCGCCCGGCGCGGCCAGGAGGCGTCGGCATTTCGACGAACGGGAGACCGGAGCAGCCGACAGCCGCTACGGGGGCGGGCTGGCGAGGACGTCCGGCTTCGACACCCTCGGGCTCAGTCGATCGTGACGACGATCTTTCCGACGTGCTGGTGGCGCGTGAACTGCTCCTGGGCCGTGGCCAGGTCGTCCAGCGCGTACCGGGCCGCGATCACGGGCTGGACCGTGCCGCCTCGCGCCGCGCGCAACAGCGCGGCGAAGTGCTCGCGGGTGTGCATCGACGAGCCGATGAGGCTGATGTTGTGCAGGTACAGCCGACGCAGGTCGAACTCGACGACCGGTCCGGCGACCGCCCCGGCCACGACCCACCGCCCGTCGTCACGGACCAGCGGCATGAGCTGGGAGACCAGCGGACCGCCGACCACGTCGGCGACCGCGTCAACGCCTCCGGGAGCGCACCGGTCGATCTGCTCGGCGAGGTCGCCGCCTCGGTCGACGGTGTGCGAGGCCCCGGCGGCGAGCACCTCGGCGGCCTTGTCTCCGCTGGTGACCGCGATGACGTTCGCGCCCCGCGCCCCGGCGAGCTGTACCAGGGCCAGGCCGACACCGCCGGAGGCGCCGGTGACCACGACGGTCTCACCGGCGGTGACGTGCGCGCGTTCCAGCATGCCCATGGCGGTGCCGTAGGCCACCGGGAGGGCGGCCAGCTGTTCGTCGGACAGCGGCGAACCGGTCACGTCGTGGGCCTGCTCGGCGGCCACGGCCACGAACTCGGCGAAGCCGCCGTCGGCCTCGCTGCCGAGCAGTCCCACCGGCGGCGCGTCGCGCGTGTGGTCGCGGTACAGGGCCGGGTCCACCAGGACGCGCTGGCCCACCCGGTCGGCGTCGACGCCCGCGCCCACCTCGGCGATCACACCGCAGACGTCACCGCCCTGCACGCGCGGGAAACGGAGGGGGCCGCGCCAACCGGCCCGTGCGTCGGGGTCGCCGGGCAGGCCGTAGGCCCCCTCCCGTGTCCAGACGTCGGTGTTGTTGACCGCCGCCGCCAGGACCCGGACCAGCACCTCGCCGACACGGGGTACGGGTCGGGGCCAGTCACTCCGTGCGTGCAGTACCTCCGGTCCGCCGTGCGCGGTGAGCACGACCGCTCTCATCTGTCCCATGCGTCCATCGTGGCATCCTCACACAACACCGTTCCAACACGGACCGTGCTTGGTGGCGTTCGGGTGCGGCAGCACGCAGCCCCGCTTCGGTTCAGAGCGGTTCGTGGAGGAAGCCCACCTTCTCCAGCAGGGCGATGTGATCGGTGCCGAGGCCCTCCAGAAAGGCGCTCACGTCCGGGTGCGGAGCCCGGTGCAGCGGCGCGCTGGTGCGCAGGAGACCCACCCGCGACAGGCCCTCGCCGCCCAGGCGGGAGGAGGGAGTGGCGGGCTGGTCGACACGGTACAGCCGCCAGGCGCTCCCCCTCGGGCGGGAGGCGAGCAGCATCCTCGGCCTGCTCCACACCAGCAGGGCCCACGCCTTGGGGCCTTTGGCGTGCACGATCACCGGCCCGACGTGCTCCTCCAGGATCTCGGCGACCCGGGCCGCCACCGGAACCGGGTTGGTGAAGTCCCCGTGGACCCGGTGCACCCCGGAGTCGGTCTCCAGGGTCCAGCCCGACGTCTCCAGCAGTTCCTCGCGCACGTGGACCAGGGGGTCGTCCTCCCGAGCCAGCCGTATGACCCGTTCGAGCCCGGCCGGACCGAGCACACGGGCATGGGGCGCATCGGGGGCGAGGAACAGCCCCGAGTCGAGTTCGGAGTCTGCCAGGGCGACCCGCTCGCGCAACCGGGACCAGGTGGTGCGGGCATCCTGGGATTTCGAGGTGTCCGCATTGAGCGGGACGTCCTCCAACAGCAGCCCGGCACACACGGCGGTCACCAGACAGGCCTGTTCGAGGGCCTGGTCGGGGATCGCCTCCTCCTCGCGGACCAGGCCGAGGGCCAGCCGGGCCAGCTCGGGACGCCAGGACTCGTCCCTGCCGTTCCAGACACCCGCGCCGAGCAGACGGACCACCACACGGGTCACCAGGAGCCGCACAGGAAGGGGCGGCACGGGAGCACCCCCATCGGGGGCACAGGCGTTCACCGCGCGCCCGGTCCATCCGCGCCAGCTCCGCTTCTCCTGCTCCGTCAGGCCTTTCCCGCGCGCCCGCTCCTCCTGTACGGCCAGCGGGGCCTCCTCCTGGACGCCCTCCTCGTCCTCCTCCCCGGCCCCGGCCAGGTTCCAGCGCTCCTCCCCCGCCTTCGAGCCGTCCGGGCTCGCGGCAGGGGTCCGGCGGCCGAACATACTCACCGTCAGCGGGACACCGAAGGTCCTCTCGCAGTCTTCGAGGTACTCCGTCCACCGGTCTACGGCCGAGGCCCCAACGGTGCCGGAACGGTCCTCGGCGGCCGCCGTTTCCCGGGTCGCCGTGTCGGCCAGGCCGTGCGCGGCCAACTCCTCCGCCAGGCGCAGGACGTCCCGCTGGAACTCCCGCTCCGATTCGCCGTCGAGGAGCGACTCCTCGGTGTGGGCACGGCGCATCCGCGGCCCGGTGTCCGTCCCGGTCGGCCGTGCGCACGCCCTCGGATCGACGGTGAACACCGGTGCGGAGGTTCTGCCGTCGGGTACACGCACCCGTACCACCAGCCCGCCCCCGCCCCAGGTGGCGAAGGTTCCCTCCACCTCACCGGCCCGGATCGTGCCCACGTCCTCCCAGGTCCCGGGGGAACCGTGCCGGGAGGACTCGACCACGACGTCCACGGAGTGGGCGTCGGCCAGGGTCACCACCAGGCCCTTCCCCTTCAGGAGGGCGCCCAGCGGCACGGGCACGCCGGGAGCGTGTCCACGCTCGAACCGCCCGATGGTGTTGACCCCCGCCAGCCGGGAGACGGGAAGAGCCGTGGCCTCGGGCATCAGGGAGGCGCCGACCGGGACGATCGTGCCCAGCTCACAGTTGCCGCCCGCGCGGGCGGAGCGCAACAGCGCCGCCCCGGTGAGGTTGGCGCTGCCGGTGAGCGCCCACCGCCCCTCCCCCACCGACCACTCCACGAGCTTGCCGTGTCGGGGCACCTTCTCCTCCAAGAGGCGGAGCTCGGCGTCGGTACCGGCGAGCGCCCGAGCGAGGGCGTCACCGTCGTAACTGCCTGAGGACTCCTGCACCCCCAACACCACCCGGACCGGGTCAAGCCGCTCCACCAGGGCCCGCAGCGCGCGGGCGCCGGGGTCGACGAACGGCGCGTACAGGCACAACTCGTCCACTGGACCCGCGTCCAACTGTGCGATCAGCTCCAGGTCGAGGTTGTGCACCACCCGGGCCCCGGTCTCGTCCGGTTGGCCGGACAACAGCAACTCCTCCAGTTGACCGGCCACCTCCGTCAACCGGTCCCCCAGGTACCCGGGAAGGCGCACGGCGTCCGATCCGGCGCACCCGCGCAACCACGCGGCCAGTTCGGTCAGCTCCCAGGGCATCCCGTCGGGGCCGCCGCGCAGCACCGTCCACAGCTCGTCGTTGTGCCCCCACCCGGCCAGGGTCGGGTTGCCCGAGCCGATCGCCGCCACCACCTCGTGGTCGCCGAGCAGCAGCGCCAGCTTGGGGTGGAAGGCCGAACCCCCGCAGGAGGCCAGGGCGTGCGTGTAGTCGCGTCCGGCCCTGCGCACGTCCACGGGGTCGTGCCTGCTCTGGGCGGCGTCGCCGACCAGGGTGACGGCCGCGCCCAGGCCGCGGGCCATGGGTACCGCGGCGCGTTCCAGGAAGGGCAGGTCCATGGTGAATCCGGTGAGCAGGAACTCGCGCAGCGGAGCGCGGTCGGTGCGCTCATTCCACTCGTGGAGCAGGCTCAGCGGGGAGTACAGGCTCATCCGGCCACCTCCAGCAGGCTCGCACCGGTGTCGGTCAGGGCTCCGGCGGGTCCCCGGTCCTCACTGATCAGCCCCAGTTGCAGGGCCAGACCGGCCATCTCGTTGATTCGTGTGGCCGGTTCACCCCGCCCCTCGTCGCCGGTGCTGTAGTACCTGCCGTTGCGCTCGTGGACCTTGGAGAACACGGTGATCCTGCCGTCGTCCCCGATCCTCGTCTTCTCCCGGGCGACCCTCTGGGACTGGTGGAGCATGTCCGAGACCAGCCCGGCGGCGAACTCGGCGACGGGCCGGTCCCACAGGTCGTCCCGGCGCTGGGCCACCCACAGGGGGTTCAGGAACTCCTTGGCCTGCCCCAGGAAGGCCCGGTGGACGTCCCCCTCCAGCTCCCCGGCTCTGCGCGCGCCCAACAGCAGCAACTCCACGTTGAGCCGCGGTTCGTCCCCGTCGCCGGTGTCGAGGAGGCCCTCCTCGGCGGCGACCGGATGCCCGCCCCCGGTGGTGTCGGCCAGGTCCCGCGCGAACGCCCGCACACTCGTGTCCGGCATCAGCGACGCCACCCGGTCACGGAGTTCGTCCTCGGTCGAGCCCGACCCGGAGTCCCCGTCGTTCATGCAACCGGTCACGAACGACCACAGCCGCCGCCAGGCCCCCACCGAGAACCGGCGCAACAGGGTCCCGCGCCAGCCCAGGACCTGGGGGTGGGCGCCCAGGACCGGATCGGCCACCGCGGTGTCCCCGTAGGCGACGGCGGCGCGAAAGGCCCGCTCCCAGTCCCACTCCCAGGACCAGTCCGTGCGCACGCGGTAGAGCGCGGCGGTACGTCCCAGGATCCGCAGGGCGGCGCGCCGGTGCAGATCCTCGTGCTCCCAGGAGTCGGGGTCGTGGACTCCCTGTTCGGAGGCGGTGAACAGGCCCGCCAGCCACGGGACCTCGGCTTCGGTGAGGTGGTGCGCCCCCACCTCGGCCAGCGCGACCAGGCGGTCACGGGACAGGTGGTCGTGCGCGGTCGCCTCGAACAGCGGGGCGAACACCTCACGGATTGGTTCGGGGCACGCGTGCCGCCCGGGCATGGGGAGGGCGTCGCCCCCGGCGGCCACTCCCAGGGACAGGCACGGGCCCCGGTAGTCGGACCAGAACCCGAGCCTGCGCGGCGAGTAGCTGCGGATCGGCGCCTCGGCACTGTGGGCCGCCGCGCAGGCGGCCAGGTCCAGCCCGTCGTCGCCCAGGTGCGGCCGGACCCCGTCTGTGCCGTGCGGTTTGCCCCCGGCAACGCGGTCCTGGACGTGCCCGGCGTCCTCGCAGGCCGCCGTGACGGCCGCCATCAGTACCTCGCCCCGACGCAGGAGCAGGATCCGCTGTTCCTCGTCGGCGTCCACACGTTCGCAGTGCTCGGCCAGAGCCGCGTAGAACGCGTAGGGGCGGGCGAAGTGGGTCAGCGTGGAGACTCCCGGAAGCAGCCGGTCCACGGTGTCCAGAACGGGACGGGCCACCCGGAGCGGGTCGATCCCGCCTCGTTGGTCCAGTCCTCTGCCGGCCCAGACCGGGCCTGTGACGGTCGCTGGCACGAAGGCCTCTCATACGGGGGAACAGGGGGTGCTGGCCGAGTCTAAAGGGGTGGTTCAAGGGCCGCGGGACCGCTGGCGGGGCCCTCAGTGGTAGAAGCCGACGATTCCGTGGTTCCGTTCGGCCGCCGTACGAACCCACCCCAGGACGGTGTGCACGGACTCGCGCATGGAGTGGTCGTCCAGGGCGTCGACCTGTTCGGTGGTCACCCGGGCCGCCTGCGAGGCCGCCGTGCGAACCGCGTCCTTGCTCCACTCCTCCCCGGACTCCTCACCCATCCACAGGTCGTCCATCCTCACCGCGGTGACGCCCAGCTTCCGCAGGACGGCGTCCACCTCCTCGAACCACCAGTGGTACACCGGGCAGAAGGGGCGGTTGTCGAGGAAGGTCCCGTGGAGTTCGCACTCCCCCCGGGTGTACTCGGAGGAGATCCTGTCGAGGTCCACGCTGTAGGCCATCAGTCCAGAGCTCATGACCGGCAACCTACGGTGCTCCTACGACATCGCGGTGCACGGGAGACTCGACCTGCGACCGTTGCCGGGTGATCGGATTCATCGCCCGGAGTAACGGTGCGACCGGCAGACGCGAATCCGCCCCTCTCGCCTGTGCCGGGACAAGCCTTGTAACCGGGCACCGGTTCCACGGAGAGGTCTCGTCTTCCCCCTCGTCGCAGCGGCTGGTCGCCATCGAAGCTCCCGTCCGTGAGGCGGTTGTCCCTGTTCCCGGAACGCCGTACCGGTGCTACCTCTGGACAGGCCGACCGGCACGGAGCGTGCCGGAGGTTTCGCACTCGCGCTCATGCTGCCCGGCGTGTTCGGGGATGCGCAGGGAGAACGCGACGGACACGAATGGCGTTCTCTGTACATCTCAGCCGGGCCTGAACGCGGGCCGATGAGTTCTGTCACTCCGGACGGTCACTATGGGCAGGAGACGACAGCGTTCTCGGAGAGGACACCTGATGACAGAGACGAAGACGCACACCCTGGACGTGCCGGGCGCCGTTCTGCGCTACGACGTTCGGAGCGGCTCGTCAGCCGGATCGCCCGTCCTGCTGCTGATCGGCTCTCCGATGGACGCCAGCGGGTTCACCACCCTGGCCCGGCACTTCACCGACCGCACGGTCGTGACCTACGATCCCCGCGGGGTCGGGCGCAGCGAGCGCGCCGACGGCGGGGCCGGGGGCACACCCGAGGAGCACGCGGACGACCTGCACCGGCTGGTCTCGGCCCTCGGCGCCGGGCCGGTGGACCTCTTCGCCAGCAGCGGCGGCGCCGTCAACGCCCTGGCCCTGGTGGCCCGGCATCCGGAGCAGGTACGCACCCTCGTGGCGCACGAACCGCCCGCCGTCCAGATGCTGCCGGACCGGGAACGGGCACTGGCCGCGAGCGTGGACATCCGCCGAACGTACGAACGCGACGGCCTGGGCCCCGCGATGGCGAAGTTCCTCACGCTCATCAACCACAAGGGGCCGCTTCCGGCCGACTTCACCGACCGGCCCGCTCCGAACCCCGCCGACTTCGGTCTGCCCGCCGAGGACGACGGTTCCCGCGACGACCCGATGCTCGGGCAGCTCATCCCGTGCACCCACTTCCAGCACGACGTCGACCGGCTGCGCGCGGCGTCGACGCGCGTCGTCGTCGGCGCCGGGGCCGAAAGCGGGGGTGAGCTGTGCAACCGGGCGGCCGGGGCCGTGGCCGAGCGGCTCGGAACGTCGGTCGTCACCTTCCCCAGCCACCACGCCGGTTTCCTCGGCGGCGAGTTCGGCATGGAGGGCGAACCCGACGCCTTCGCCGCCGTCCTGCGCCGTGTCCTGACGGAGGGTGCCTGAGGCCCGGCGCCGGATCCGGTCCGGCGCGGGGCGGGTCGGCGCGGGGCGGGTCGGCGTCGAGCCGTGCGGCAGGGGCGAGGAAACCCTGCGGCACGGGCGTAGAAGCCCTGCGGCGCGGGCGAACCCGACGCCCGCCCCGCGCGTCCGAAGGGGTGGCCGTGTCCCGGCGGACCGGAGGCGGCGGGGAGGGGCGCATGGGCTGGCGGAGGGCTTGGGCAGGAGACATCGGACTTCTGTCACCGGGGAAGGCGTTCGTCGTGTTCCTGGCCAGCGCGGCGCTGGCCTGCGTGCTCATCCCGCTGTCGGTTCGGTTCTCAGGCCATGAGCTGCGGGCTCTGGGAGCCGCCTACGGCTGGACCGGTCAGGAGGGCGTCCTTGAGGTCACCGAGTCGGTGCCCCTCTCGGAGGGAGGCTCGCTGTGCCTGGGTGTCTTCCGTTCCGCGGACGGCGGCCCCGTGCGGACCGGCGTCCACCTGTACCTGTCGGGACCCTGTGGGGCGGGGCGCGTGGAGGCGGCCCGCCTCGTCCCCGGCGAGCCGTCCTGGATACTGACCGCGGAGCGGGACCGCGCCTACGCGGACACGGGGTTCGGGAGCGGCGTCGCCATATCGGTCCTCGTGTTCGTCCTCGTCAACCTCTTCTTCCTCGGACTGGGTCTGGTGTTCGCCCAGGGCGCGTCGGCCCTGGGCACCGCGCTTCTGAGGAGGGCGTGGCTGCGGCGCCGCCGGGGCGCGCCCCCGAAACCGTGAGACCCCTGTGAAAGGGGCGCGGGTGTCAGTCGTAGGAGCAGCGGGGGTGCGGGATGATCCCGCGTTCGGGCCTGCGGGGGCGCGGGCAGCGGCCGCGCACGCGGTCGCGGAGGGCCTTGCGGCGCGGGTCGGCCTCCGCGGCGGGGGCGGTGACGGGCGTGGTGTGCGCGGGAGGGGCGCACGGCGCGAGGAGTACGTGGGGGTTTCCCAGCGCGGCGGTGAGGGCGAGTGCGAGGAGTCCGGAGCAGGGGCGCAGGAACCGACGGTGTCGCTCGGGCATGGGCACCAGCCTGACAGCCGTCGCCTTGTGTGGTGATCCGATCACGCAAAGAGAGGTGTCCGGTTCAGGCCAGGGACTGCACGTGTGAACCGTGTTGTGCCCGGGTAACCGGTTCGGTCGGTGAGGCGGGAACACACGGTCCCGGGACGAGCCGGGGTGGCGCTCGCCGCGGCCCGCAGCGTGGCGCGCCCGGAGCGGGCGCGGGCGGAGCGGGCGCGGGCGGAGCGGGCGCGGGCGGAGCGGGAACAGGCGGGGTGCGGGCTCAGCCCCCGGTCGAGCCCTCCATGCCGCTCCCCGTCGGCTCGAACTCGGCCGGGGCGTCCGCGGGCGGGCGGCGGGCCCAGTAGGTGGCCACGAGCGCGCCGGAGATGTTGTGCCAGACCGAGAACAGGGCGCCGGGCAGGGCGGCGAGCGGGGCGAAGTGGGCGGTCGCCAGGGCCGCGGCGAGCCCGGAGTTCTGCATCCCCACCTCGACGCTGACCGCGCGGCGGGCGGTCTCGGGCAGCTTGGTGACCACGCCGACCAGGTAGCCGAGCGTCAGGCCCAGGGAGTTGTGCAGCACCACGGCCAGGGCGACCAGGAGGCCGGAGGAGAGCACGGCGTCGGCGTTGGCGCCCACCACCGCGGCGACCACGACGACGATGCCGAGGACGGACACCAGCGGCAGGACGGGCAGGACCCTCTCCACGAACCGGCGCGCGGCCATGCGCAGCAGCAGTCCGGCCAGGACCGGGACCAGGACGACCTGGAGGATGGAGACGAACAGGTCGCCGGCGGCGACGGGCAGGGTGGAACCGGCCAGGGCCAGGACCAGGAGCGGGGTCAGCACCGGGGCGAGCAGGGTGGAGATCGAGGTCATCGCCACCGACAGGGCCACGTCGCCGCGGGCGAGGTAGACGATGACGTTGGAGGCGGTGCCGCCGGGGGCGGAGCCGACCAGGATCATGCCCACCACGAGCAGCGGCGGCAGGTTGAGGACGTGGGCGATCCCCCAGCCCAGCAGCGGCATGACCGTGTACTGGGCCAGGACGCCGAGGATGACGGCCTTGGGATGTCTGGCCACGATCGCGAAGTCCACGGGGCGCATGGTGAGCCCCATCCCGAACATGATCACCCCGAGCAGCAGGGAGATGTAGGGGGCGAGGAGGGCGGCCTGCCCGGGGGCGGCCAGGCCCACGATCCCTCCGGCGAGGACCAGCAGGGCGAACCACCTGCCGACGAAGTCGGCGACGCGCGTGAGAACTGACATCGAAGGACTACTTCCCGTGGGTATCCGGGGGCGGCGGAGCACCGCTCCCCGGACGGTCGCCGCCGAGAGGGTCGGCCGCCGCGCGGCCATGGTAGTCCCCGCGTTCCGTGCGAGCGGTGGTCAGGGCGGGTCCCGGACCGGAAACGGCTCCGCGTCGTGGGGTTCCCCACAGGGCGCCGCCACCGGGGCGGGTGACGAACCGCCCGGACGGGGAAGAGGCAGTCCATGACCGACATCTCCCCGGACGACGCGGCCGAAGACAGGACGTACCCCGACAGGACGTATCCCGGCGAGGGCCGGAGAGGCCCCCGGGAGTGGCGGTTCGTGTGGCGCCACCGGTACGCCCTCGTGCTGGGCCTGGTCGTGGCGCTGATGGTCGGCGCGTGGGTGGCCCAGAGTTCGGCGCGGCCGCTGCTGTGGGCGGTGGCGGCGCTGGGGGTGGCGGCCCTGCTGTGGTGGTGCCGCATGCGGCTGCGCCTGGCCCGGGAGAAGTGGCGGGTGGCGCGGGTCGACCTGTCGGAGGTCGACCGGATGACCGGTGTGGAGTTCGAGGAGCACGTGGCGGGGCTGATGCGCACGCACGGCTACACCGCCGTGACGGTGGTCGGCGGGGCCGACGACGGAGGGGTGGACGTGCTGGGCCGGGCGCCGGACGGGCAGGCCGTGGTGGTGCAGTGCAAGCGGTGGAACAGCCCGGTGCCCCCGAACGAGGTCCGCGCCTTCCTCGGCGTCCTCGCCACCAGTTACGAGGGGTACCGGGGGGTGTTCGTGGCCTCGAACGGCTTCACCGAGGCCGCCGCCCGTGAGGGCGAGGGGTACATGACCCTGGTGGACCGGGAGCGGTTGGCGCGGTGGATGGGCGGTTCGGGCGCGCCCGAACCGCCTCCGGCGTGACCGCCCCGTTCCCGGCGGCCGCGGTACCCGGTCAGTCCCACCAGAACTGCCAGACCGGACGGTCGACGAGTATCTCGGCGTAGGCCCCCAGGTCGCGGTAGGAACCCTGCCAGAGGTTGTCCGGGCAGAACGCGAAGTGCTCGGCCGCCACGCGCAGCGCCTGCCCGCTGTCGGTCGGCGGGGCGCCGACCGCCAGGGTGAGGCTCGCGAACCCCATGCCCAGCACGCGCGCTCCGAAGCGGCGTTCCCAGTCGGCCACGACGGCCGCGAACACGGCGGTGTCGTTGTCGTAGTTGAGCGGCCCCGCCCACCCGGAGGCGGCGATGGCCTCGGCGCCCGAGGCGGCCGGGACCAGCCCCATCCGCATCCCCGGCACGTGTTCGACGAGGAGTTCGGCGCATTCGGCGGCGGTCCGCTCGGGCGCTCCCTCGGGCACGTCCGCGGCGGGGGCCGGGCCGGGCCACGACGCTCCGTAGGGAGCGGTGGTCGACCGCGGATCGTTGCCCGGATCGGTCTCCTCGCCGGAGGCGTGCTGTCTCCACCACCGGGCGAGCAGTTCCGCCGGGTCGTGGTCTCCCGGTGAGGAGATCCAGCCGGGGAACAGCTCCTGGGACTCCCAGGGCCGTACCGGGTCCCCGTACATCCCTTCCAGCAGCAGCGGCCACAGCCCGGAACGGTGGTGCTCGGACAGGAGCTCGGACCACAGTCCGGCCGGTGCGGAGTCGTGGCTCAGCCACAGCAGCGGCGTACCGTCCTCCGAGGACACCGTGTGTCCGGCCGGAAGCTGTACGGAGAGCGTCTTCTGGGGGTCGTCCATGCCGCGATCGTAGGCGTCGCCGGTGACGGTTCGCGGCGGCGTGGGCGGGCCCGCGCCGCTCCCGGTCGAGGCGCCGCGGGCGTGACCGCTCCGGCTCCGGACGCGGCGGCGACGCGCGGACCGGTACCGGTTCGGACCGCCCCCGGTTCGTCCCCGGTCGGTCGAGCGGTGCGTACGGGCCGGTCAGGTGGCGAGCGCGCGCAGGGGTCCGTCCAGTTCGCGCCGGTAGAAGTCGACGAACCCGTCCGGGTCGGGCCCGGCGTTCTGCATGACCAGGCGGTCGAAGCCCGCGTCGACGTACTTGCGGACGGCCTCGACGTAGCGTTCGGGGTCGGGCCCGCAGACGAAGTGCCCCAGCACGTCCTCCTCCCGGACCGTGGTGGTGGCGGCCGCGAAGTTGACCGGGTTGGGCAGCTCGCTCATGACCTTCCAGCCGGTCAGGGCCCAGCGGGAGGTCTCCAGGGCCGCCCGCGCGGCGGTGTGCTCGTCCTGGGCCCAGGCCATGGGCACCTCGGCGTAGCGGGGGCCGTCTCCCCCGGCGTCGCGGTAGTCCCGCACGATCGCGGACTTGGGCTCGGTGGCGAACAGCCCGTCTCCGTGTTCGGCGGCGAGTCTGGCCGACTGCCCGCCGCTGGCGGCGACGGCGATCAGCGGCGCCTCCTCGGGCAGGTCGAACACCCGGGCGTCCTCCAGCCGCAGGTACTCGCCCTCGTAGGACTGGTAGCCGCCGCCCCACAGGAGGCGGATGATCTCCAGGGCCTCGCGCAGCATGTGGTGGCGCACCTGGACGGCGTCGGGGAACTCCTGGCCGACGACGTGTTCGTTGAGCCGCTCCCCGGAGCCGACGCCGAGGACGAAGCGGCCCTTCGAGAGCAGGGCCAGGGTCGCGGCGGCCTGGGCGATGATCGCCGGGTGGTAGCGCACGGTCGGGCAGGTCACCCCGGTGGCCAGGCCGATCCGCTCGGTCCTGGTCGCGATGGCGCCGAGTACGGTCCAGGCGAAGGGTGAGTGGCCCTGGTTGTCCAGCCAGGGGTGGTAGTGGTCGCTGATCTCCACGAAGTCGAACCCGGCGCGCTCGGCCAGCTCCGCCTGCCGGACGAGTTCCTCCGGTCCGAAGGCCTCGGCCGCCAGTTTGTACCCGATCTGCATGCGTCTCCCCTGTTCGGTGGTGTCGGGCGCCGACCCGCGCACCGCAGGGGCCCGCCCCCGACCGGACCGGTGGGCTGCGGACCCCGGACACCATTCACCCAGGGCACCCATACAACTACCGTCCGGGGTCGCGGGGAGGTTGCGACACACCCGCCGCCGGGTCAGGACCGCGTGACCGCCGGCCCGGGCGGGGCACAGCGCGGAGCCGCCCACGGAAAGGCAGTCAGGCGATCACGGAGAGCAACGGAGAGGGGAAAACGTCTCCTGCCATTATCAATCTATAGCGCACCCCGGGGCTTGCGGCAAGACCCGGGTCGTGCCGCACAATTTCCCTTCGAAACCGGAATCCGCGCGAATTCGGGACGCGCGAAAAACGTGTGCCGTTGTCGGCGCACCGATCACGTACCGACGTCCCAGCACTGGTGGGGCCCGTGGCGCTCTCACAGGCGTCCGTCGCGGGAACGCGGACGTGCGCCCCGACAAAACATGCGGAACCGCCGGTGGAGAGCGATCTCTTCGAACGGGGAATACATGATTGACGTGACCGTGGTCGGCGGCGGACCGACCGGCCTGATGCTCGCCGGCGAGCTGCGGCTGCACGGTGTGCGCGTGGTCGTGCTGGAGAGGCTCACCGAGCCGACCCGGCAGGCCCGTGCCCAGGGTCTGCACACGCGCAGCGTGGAGGTGATGGACCAGCGCGGTCTGCTGGAGCGGTTCCTCGCGGTCGGGAGGAAGTTCCGGGTCGGCGGCATCTTCGGCGGCATCACCAAGCCGTGGCCCGACGGGCTGGACACGGCCCACCCGTACGGCCTGGCCATCGAGCAGCCGGTCACCGAACGCCTGCTCGACGAGCGCGCCCTCGAACTCGGCGCCGACGTCCGGCGCGGCCACGAGCTGGTCGGGTTGAGCCAGGACGAGGAGGGGGTGAGCGTCGAACTGGCGGACGGCACGCGTCTGCGCTCGCGCTACCTCGTCGGCTGCGACGGCGCCCGCAGCACGGTGCGCAAGCTGCTCGGCGTCGGCTTCCCCGGCGAGCCCGCCAGGGTCGAGACGCTGCTGGGCGAGATGGAGGCGACCGAGGATCCGGAGTCGATCGCCGCCGTCGTCGCGCGGGTCCGCAGGACCCATCTGCGGTTCGGCCTCGCCCCGCTCACGGGCGGAGACGGGGACCGGAAGGGGGTGTACCGCGTCATCGTGCCCGCCGACGGGGTGGCCGAGGACCGCACGAGCGCGCCGACCCTGGAGGAGTTCAGGCGGCAGCTGCGGGCCCACGCGGGCACCGACTTCGGTGTGCACTCGCCGCGCTGGCTGTCCCGGTTCGGCGACGCCACCCGGCTGGCCGAGCGCTACCGGGTCGGCCGGGTGCTGCTGGCCGGGGACGCGGCGCACGTCCACCCGCCGACCGGCGGGCAGGGGCTCAACCTCGGTGTCCAGGACGCGTTCAACCTCGGTTGGAAGCTGGCCGCCGAGGTGGGGGGCTGGGCGCCGGAGGGGCTGCTGGACAGCTACCACGCCGAACGGCACCCGGTGGCCGCCACCGTGCTGGACAACACCCGCGCGCAGATGGTGCTGCTGGGCACCGAGCCGGGCGCGGTCGCGCTGCGGGGGCTGCTGTCCAGGCTGATGGACTTCGAGGAGGTGAACCGGTACGTGACCGGGCTCGTCACCGCGACGGACGTCCGCTACGACTTCGGCGAGGGGCACGCGCTGCTCGGCAGGCGGATGCGCGACATCCGCCTGACGCGGGGGCGCCTCTACGAGTTGACGCACGGCGGACGCGGGCTGCTGCTCGACCGGACCGGTCGGCTCTCGGTGGCGGGCTGGGCGGACCGGGTCGACCACGTCGTCGATACCGGCGAGGCCTGTGAGGAGCTGGGCGCGCCCGCCGTGCTGCTGCGGCCGGACGGCCACGTGGCCTGGGCCGGTGGGGACCAGCGTGAGCTGCTCGACCGGTTGCCGAGGTGGTTCGGCGCCGCCGCGGGCTGAGCGCGCCCCCGGGCCCGTCAGCGCCCGCACCTGGGAAAACCGGTTGCGGGCGCGCGTCGCGCCGTGGAAACCTGCCGGGGCGCTCGCGGAGGTAACCGGGCGTCTACGGCGAAACCCCTGTGGAGAGCGGTCTTGGGCTACATCGACGTCAACCAGGTCAGCCACACCCTGCCCGACGGCAGGGTCCTGCTGGACTCGGTGTCCTTCCGCGTCGGCGAGGGGTCCAAGGCGGCGCTGGTGGGCGCCAACGGCGCGGGCAAGAGCACCCTGCTGCGGATCGTGCGCGGCGAGCAGCGCCCCCAGGGCGGCGCGGTCACCCTGGACGGCGAACTCGGCGTGATGCCGCAGTTCATCGGGCACGTGCGCGACGAGACCACCGTCCACGAACTGCTGGTGTCGGTCTCCCCCGCCCCGGTGCGCGAGGCGCACGCGGACCTGGAGGCGGCCGAGGCGGCCATGATGGTCGACGACGGCGAGAGGACGCAGATGCGCTACGCCGCGGCCATCGCCCGCTACGGCGACGCGGGCGGCTACGACGCCGAGGTCGTGTGGGACCAGTGCTGCACGGCGGCGCTGGGCGCCCCCTACGAGCGCTGCCGGTGGCGCGAGGTGCGCACGCTGTCGGGCGGGGAGCAGAAACGCCTGGTCATCGAGGCCCTGCTGCGGGGCCCGGCGCCGGTGCTGCTGCTGGACGAGCCGGACAACTACCTCGACGTTCCGGGCAAGCGCTGGCTGGAGGAGGCCCTGCTGGCCACTCCCAAGACGGTCCTGTTCGTCTCGCACGACCGCGAGCTGCTGAGCCGGGTGCCGGACCGGATCGTCACGGTCGAACTGGGCGCGGCGGGCAACACGGCGTGGGTGCACGGGGGCGCGTTCGACACCTACCACGACGCCCGCCGGGAGCGGTTCGCGCGGCTGGACGAGCTGCGGCGGCGCTGGGACGAGGAGCACGCCAAGCTCAGGGCGCTGGTGGCCGCCTACAAGCAGAAGGCCGCCTACAACTCCGACATGGCCTCGCGCTACCAGTCGGCGCGGACCCGGCTGCGCAGGTTCGAGGAGGCGGGGCCGCCGCAGAAGCTGCCCCGCGAGCAGAACCTGCGGATGCGGCTGCGCGGCGGCCGGACGGGCAGGCGGGCGCTGGTGTGCGAGGGGCTGGAGCTGACCGGGCTGATGCGCCCGTTCGACCTGGAGGTCTGGTACGGCGAGCGGGTGGCGGTGCTGGGCTCCAACGGGTCGGGCAAGTCGCACTTCCTGCGGCTGGCGGCCGGGGGCGGCAGCGATCCCCAGTCGTCGGTGCTGCCGGAGTCAGTGCTGTCGGAGGAGGGCAGGGCTAAGGTGCCGCCGGTGGAGCACAGCGGCACGGCGCGGCTGGGCGCGCGGGTGCTGCCGGGATGGTTCGCGCAGACCCACGAGCACCCCGAGTTCGCGGGGCGCACGCTGCTGGACATCCTGCACCGGGGGCAGGGCACCCGCCGGGGCGTGCCCCGCGACGAGGCGGGGCGGGCGCTGGACCGCTACGAGCTGGCGCCGGCCGCGGAGCAGACCTTCGACACGCTCTCGGGCGGTCAGCAGGCGCGGTTCCAGATCCTGCTGCTGGAGCTGTCGGGGGCGACGATGCTGCTGCTGGACGAGCCCACGGACAACCTGGACGTGGTGTCGGCGGAGGCGCTGGAGTCGGCGCTGGAGGCCTACGACGGCACGATCCTGGCGGTGACGCACGACCGCTGGTTCGCGCGCGGGTTCGACCGGTTCGTGGTGTTCGGCGCCGACGGAGGCGTGTACGAGGCGCCGGAGCCGGTGTGGGACGAGGGGCGGGTGCGCCGCGAACGGTAGGGGCTCGGAACCGGGAGCGTGTCACACCGAACCGGTGAGAACGCCGACTCGACGTGTGGGCGCCGCCGAGGAGCACCGGAAGCGCCGCGGGTGGGGATCGGGGGTCGCACAGCGTAAGGGCTTCTTGACACGGGGCGGGGACCGCACGGCGCGGGAACCGACCACGCGCCGTGCGGCCCGCCGGTCAGGGGCGCAGCACGACCGGGAACTCCCTCAGGCTGGTGACCGAGAGCGCGGACTGCACCCGCAGCTCCTCGTCGGGGACGGCCAGCCGCAGGTCCGGGAAGCGCTCGAAGAGCATCGGCAGGATGATCCCGGCCTCCAGCCGCGACAGCGGCGCCCCGGGGCAGATGTGCGGGCCGTACCCGAAGGTGATGTGGCGCCCCTTGGTGCGCTGCGGGTCGAAGACGGACGGGTCCGGGTCCTCACCGAACTCCGCGCGGTCGCGGGTGGCCGCGCCGTAGTGCGTCATCAGCGCCTCGCCCTTGCGGATGGTCTGCCCGCCGACCTCCACGTCCTCGGTGGCGAAGCGGAACATCATGACGTTGTTGGGCGGGTCGTAGCGCAGCGTCTCCTCGATCACCTGCTCCCACGTCACCTTGTCCGCCTTGAGCAGGGCGAACTGGTCGGGGTGGGCGAGCAGGGCGCGCACCACGTTGTTGAGCAGGTTGACGGTGGTCTCGTGCCCGGCCGCCACCACCGTCAGCAGGGTGATGGTGACCTCGGTGTCGCTGAGGGAGTCGCCGTCCTCCCGGGCCCTGAGCAGGTCGGCGGTGAAGTCGTCGTGCTCGTCCAGGCTGGCGCGCTTGCGGGCGACCATCTCGGAGAAGAACTGGAACAGGGCTCCGTAGATCCGCAGGTGCTCGCCCTCCTCGGTCGTGCCGGAGAAGAGCTTGGCGTACATCTCGCCGAGCTGGGCGTACTCGGCCTCGGCCACCCCGTACAGTTCGCCGATCACCCCCATGGGAACCCGGAAGGTGAACTCCGACTTCAGGTCCAGGGGTTCGTGCGCGCGCGGCTCCAGGGCGTCCAGCGCCCGGGCGGTGATCTCCTCGATGCGCGGGCGCAGGCGCTCCACCCGGCGCGCCGAGAAGGGGCTGGCGGTGAGCCTGCGCATGCGCCGGTGGGCGGCGCCGTCCTGGGCCAGCATGTTGGAGCTGTCGGTGGGGATCGTGCCCATCAGCGGCCAGCCCTCGGGGACCCGGCCGCTCTGGTAGTCGTCCCAGTGGTCGACGCTCTTGACGAACCGGGGGTCGTTGAGGGTGGCGCGGCTGACCTCGTGGTGTGTGGTGGCCCAGGCGCGGACCCCGCCGGGGAGTTCGACCCGGGTGACGGGTCCGGCCCGGTGGAGGCGTTCGCGGTCGGCCTGCACGTCGTCGGGCACGGCGTGCACCAGCGGGACTCCGTCGGGGGTGTGCTGGACGGGGCAGGGCATCACAGGACTCCTTGTGGGGGTGTGGGGGTGAAGGTGACCGGCAGTGACACGACTCCCCGCACCCAGGGCGAGGGCCGCCAGCGGACCTCCTCGGCGGGGATGGCCAGTTCCACGTCGGGCAGGCGGTCCAGCAGCACCTCCACCGCCGTGACCGCCATGACCTCGGCGATTCCCTGCGCGGCGTGGGGGCAGCTGTGCTCGCCGTGGGAGAAGGACAGGTGGGCGTGGTTGCCCCGGACGGCCGAGGAGCGCTCGCCGGTGTGCAGCCGGGGGTCCTTGTTGGCCGCGGCGTAGCCCAGCAGGAGCAGGTCGCCCCTGCGGATGACCCTGCCGTCCAGCTCGACGTCGCGGGCGGCGAAGCGCCCGGCGTTCATCTGGGACGGGGAGTCCTCCCACAGGACCTCGGCCAGGGCCTCGCGGACGCTGCTGCGGGCGCCCGCCATGGAGGCGGAGAAGCGGTCGTCGGTGAGCATCAGGCGCAGCGCGTTGCCGATCCACTCGGAGGTGGTCTGGTGGGCGCCGCCCAGGACGGCGACCAGTTCGGCGACCAGGTCGGCGTCGTCGTAGCCCGCCGGGTGGGCGATCATCCGGGACACCACGTCGGGTCCGGGGTCGGCGCGGCGGGAGGCGACGAGCCGGGTGAACTCGGCCACGATCTCGACGTGGGCCCCGACCGCGTCGGGACCGGCGTCGAACATGGTGCCCATCAGGGTGGTGACCGCCTCGCCGCGGTCGTCGTCGAGGCCGTACATCCAGCACAGGACCAGGGACGGGAGCCGCTGCGCGTAGTGCGTGCGCAGGTCGGTGCCGCTGGAGGCGCAGAACCCATCGACGAGGCGGTCGGCCAGGCGTGCGGTGACCGCGCGCAGCTCGTGCGGGTCGGCCCCGTTCAGGGCGTCGTTGACCGCGGCGGTGCGGCGCCGGTGCTCCTCGCCCTCGGCGGACAGCAGGTTGGGCTGGGGCGCGAGCACCGGCAGCAGCGGCCAGTCCCGCGGCACCCGGTCCCAGGCGTTCCAGCGGCGGGGGTCGCGCGCGAACACCTCGGGGGTGTTGAGGACGTGGTGGAGCTCGTGGTAGCCGATGACCAGCCACGCGGGGACGTCGCCCTCCATGAGCACGGGCACCACGGAACCGTGTTCGGCGCGCATGGCCCGGTAGGAGCCCTGGGGGTCGGCGTTGAAGCTGGGGTCGTACAGCCGGACGGGTTCGGCCACTCTCGGTCCTTTGGGAGAAGGGGGCGGGCGGCCGCTCGGCTCGGCCGTCGGGAACGGGATCGGAAGTCGGGGCTGTGGAGGCGGACCGGGCAGGCGAGCAGTCGGCTCACCGGGCGGCTTCCGTGACCAGGGCGCGGACGTGGCCGACCAGAGCGATGAGGACCTGTTTGGCCGAGTCGCGTGCGCGCGCGTCGCAGCGCAGCAGCGGTACCGAGGCGTCCAGGTCCAGGGCGGCGCGCACCTTCTCCAGGCTGTGCTCGGCCTCGCCGAAGTCGTTGTGGGCCACGACGAAGGGCGTGCCCTGGGCCTCCAGGCGGTCGATGGCGTAGAAGGAGTCCTCCAGGCGCCGGGTGTCCACCAGGACCACCGCGCCCAGGGCTCCGGAGAAGAGGCGGTCCCACAGGAACCAGAAGCGCTCCTGGCCCGGGGCGCCGAAGACGTAGAGCACCGAGGCGGCGTCCAGGGTGATGCGGCCGAAGTCGAAGGCGACGGTGGTGGCGCGCTTGCCCTCCACCCCGTCCACGTCGTCGACGCCGTGCCCCGCCCGGGTCATGGTCTCCTCGGTGCTGAGCGGGCGGATCTCGCTGACCGAGCGGACCAGGGTGGTCTTGCCGACCCCGAAGCCGCCCACGACCGCGATCTTGAGGGCGTACTCGGCGGTGTCGGGCAGGGGGACGCGGGCGGCCTCGCGGGTGCGGTCCGCGGCGGCGTGCGGGGGGTCCGGGGGCGGGGCCGAGGGGGGATCAGAGGTTGTGGAGTGCAACGAGCACCTTCTCCAACACGTCCGGGGAGGCGAGGGGGTGGGCCGGTGAGGGCGCGGGGCGGGGGTGGCGCGCGGTGGCCAGGCCGGTGTCGAGCAGGTCGGTGACCAGGATGCGCACGATCGCCACGGGCAGGCGCAGGTGGGCGGAGATCTCCACCACCGCCGTCGGGCCCCGGCACAGCCGCAGGATCCGGGCGTGCTCGGACTGCATGCCGGGGGTGGGCGCGCTCTCGGCCACGATGAGGGTCACCGCGTCCAGGGAGTCGTCGGCCCCGCCGCTGCGGCCCGAGGTGATGACGTAGAGGCGGTCCGGACCCTCCTGCTGGTGCGGGCGCGTCATACCGGTCCGGCTCCGGCGCGGGGCGGGGTGGTCAGGTGCTCGCCCATCTGCTCGACCAGCTCGTTCATGTTGTGGCCGACCAGACCGGGTTCGGCCTCCTCGGAGGTGATGACGGCCAGGTGGGCGCCGTGTCCGGCCTCGACGATGAACAGCAGGCCGCCGTAGAACTCGGCCATGGCCTGGCGGACGCCGCCCGCCCCGTCGCCGAACTCCACCGAGGCGCTGTGCGCCAGGCTCTGCACCCCGGCGGCGATCGCGGCGAGGTGGTCGGCGCTGTCGGCGCGCAGACCGGAGCTGTGGCACAGCTTGAGCCCGTCGCGGGAGAGAACGAGGGCGTGCCGGGTGCCGGGCGTGCGTTCCAGGAGGCCTTCGAGGAGCCAGGTCAGCGTGTCGAGGTCCATCATGCGTCCTTGTCGTTCGGGCCGCGCACCGCGGAGCGGAACTCGCCGAAGCCCCTCGCCACGGCGGCGGGGTTGCTCCTGCGCGGTGCGGGCCTGGTGTTCTCGACCGCCGCGAGGGTCCGGCCGCGGCGGCGCCGGGGCAGTCCGTCGACGTCCTCCGCGGCGCTCTCCGCCGCGGCCGGGGGGACCGCGACGGGCGTGGGGGCGGTGTCGGGTTCCCGGGCGGCCCCGGGCGGGGACGCCGGGGAGTCGGGGGCCACGGGCTCGGGCAGGGGTTTGACGAGCTTGCGGGGCAGCAGGAGGACGACCGCCGTGCCGCCGCGCGAGGAGGAGCGGAAGGACACCGACAGACCGTAGCGGTGGGCGATCTGGCCGACGACCGACAGGCCCAGCCGGGTTCCGGAGATGGCGGCCAGGTCCAGGTCGTTCTCGACGGCGCGGCGGGCGCGGCGCAGGGCCTCCTCCCCCATGACCAGGCCGCCGTCCTCGACCATGACCGCGATTCCGGCCTGGACCTCCTCGACGTGGACGTGGACCTCGGCGGTGGGCGGGGAGAACCTGGCGGCGTTGTCCAGGATCTCGGCCAGGGCGTGGATGACGCCCTCGGCGGCGAACCCGGCGACCGCCTGCGTGGAGGCGTTGTGCACGCGGACGCGCTGGTAGGCGCCGATGCGGGCCATGGCGCCGCGGACGACGCTCTCCATGCCGATGGCCCGGCCCCAGCGGCGGCCGGAGCGGGCCCCGGTGAGGACGGCGATGCTGTCGGCGACGCGTCCGACCTGGGCGGTGCTGTGGTCCAGGTGCATGAGGTCGCCGAGGACGTCGGCGTTCGCGTCGCCGTCGCCGTGGCGCTCCTGCATCCGGCGCAGGTCGGCGAGCATGGTGGTGCTCAGGGCCTGGACGCGCCCGGCGGCGGTGGCGCAGGCGGCCATGGCGGCCGAGCGCCGGCGTTCGGCGGCGGCGATCTCGGTGGCGGCGGCCCGCAGGACGGCGTTGCCCCCGTGGTCGGCGGGGAGGGGCAGGGCGCGCAGGGCGGTGTCGGCGGAGTCGCCCGCGCGCAGGCGCCGGGCCAGGAGGGGCAGGTGCTCGTCGGCCAGGGAGGCGGTGTCGGCGCGCAGCGCGTCGAGTCGGGCGCCCAGGTCGTGGATCCGCCGGTCGCGCCGGTCGAGCAGTACCGCGAGGGCCAGCAGGAGCACGAGGGGGACCGCGGAGGCGGCCAGGACGGGCAGGGTCCGGGCCTCGGGCGCGGCCCACGGGAGCACGGCCCAGAAGGGCAGCGCCGCGAGGGGGAGGAGGAGCCAGCGCGGCGCGGACGGCCGCGCGGGCACGACTCCTCGGGGGAGGGGGGTCTCAGCAGTCATGGGGCTCCACGTCCGGCCGCGCCGTCGCTCCTGGTTCCGGCACGTGAGGACGCACCGAAGGGGACGTTTCCGGCACGATCTGCACACCTAAAGGAAGAGGATTAATTTCCCCGACCTACGCTTTTCGGTGTACGGCGAGTCAACATACCACCAGACACCTCGGGCGGCCATGTCGGCATAATGGAGTCTTTATCGCACACGGGGGACGTGGAACCGGATTCCCTACCAGAGCGCGGATTCCGGAGAGTGATAATCAGCGGGCCGAGAAGGTCCGACCTTTTCCGGAAGCCATTGTCGAGCGTCCGGCTTTTCCAGTCGTGAACTGCGGGAACCGTGCGGCGGCGGGTTCGGGGGGAAGCGCGGTAAGGGTGGACACAGTGTGACGGGCGGGGCTGACGCGGGACAGACCCGCGGCCCCGGGTGGCCGGGAGCGGCCGCGGGCGGCGGCGCGGAACTGGCCTGAGTCGGCCACGGGTTCCACCGGGGACGGACGCCGACCCTCCGGGGCGCGGCGAGCGCGGCCGACGACGGGACCCCGCCGCTGTTGATTCGGCCCCGGAGGCGCGGCGCCTCCCCCACCAGGCAGGAGGGTGCGCCGGGAAGGCGAAAACGGGGCTTAGCGGATGTTTTTCGCCCCTGGCGGGCGTATATAGAGACACACCCGAAACAGCCAGCCTGGAGTGCCCCAGGTCACATGTGCCACACTCGGCGCACCGGACGATGTTTTGGGATCGGGGTGGCCCCTGGACGCCGGAGGTGGTTCGACCTCAGGTCAGCGGGGAATCTTGACGTGGACCGACGCGTTACACCCCGCGAGACCGCACAAGCGCCTGGAGGCACCCACACGATGGCCGAGCGAGCACTTCGCGGCACCCGGCTCGGGGCGACGAGCTACGAGAACGACCGCAACACCGACCTGGCTCCGCGGCAGGAAGTCACCTACGACTGCACCCGGGGCCACCGCTTCTCGGTCACCTTCGCGACCGAGGCAGAGATTCCCGCCGAGTGGGAGTGCCGTTTCTGCGGCGACCGCGCCCTGCGGCGGGACGGCTCCGGCGAGGAGCCCAAGAACGCCAAGCCCACGCGCACCCACTGGGACATGCTGCTGGAGCGCCGGAGCATGGAGGACCTGGAAGAGGTCCTCGCCGAGCGTCTGGCCCTGCTCCGCGCCCGCCGCCGCGAGGAGGCGGCCAAGGTGGAGGAGATCGCCAGGCAGCGGCAGAGCGCCTGAGGCACCCCGCGACACCCGGGGGCGGCGGACACGGTCCGCCGCCCCCGTCGTCGTGTCGGCTCCCGGGAACACCCGGGCCGCAGGGGTGATCCTGCTCCCAGTGCCGTTGTGGGACGCCCACAGCGGCACTGGAAGCAGGATCACCGCGAGAGGGCGATGTGCGCCCCTCCGCGGCGTCCCCGGCGGGGACGCCGGTCCCGCCGAAAGCTCCGGTCCCGCCGGAAGCGCTAGTCGCGCTGGAAGGGGTCGCGGGTGATGCCCACCAGCTCTTTGACCGACCCGATCACACGGGTGGGGCGGTAGGGGAACTGCTCGGCGGTCTCGCGCTCGGAGATGCCCGAGAGCACCAGCACGGTCTGCAGGCCCGCCTCCAACCCGCTGAGCACGTCGGTGTCCATCCGGTCGCCCACCATCAGGGTGTTCTCCGAGTGCGCGCCGATCCGGCGCAGCGCCGACCGCATCATCAGCGGGTTGGGCTTGCCCACGAAGTAGGGGCGGCGGCCGGTGGCCTTCTCGATCAGCGCGGCGACCGCGCCCGTGGCGGGCAGCGGCCCCTCGGCGCTGGGACCGGTCTCGTCGGGGTTGGTGGCGATGAACCGCGCGCCGCCGCGGACCAGCCGGATCGCGCGGGTTATGGCCTCGAAGCTGTAGGTGCGGGTCTCACCGAGCACCACGTAGTCGGGGTCGCGCTCGGTCATCACGTAGCCGACGTTGTGCAGGGCGGTGGTCAGGCCGGACTCGCCGACGACGTAGGCCGACCCGTTGGGGCGCTGGGTCTGGAGGAACTGGGCGGTGGCCAGGGCCGACGTCCAGATCGACTCCTCGGGGATGTCCAGGCCCGAGCTGAGCAGACGCGCCCGCAGATCGCGGGGGGTGTAGATGGAGTTGTTGGTCAACACCATGAACGGGATCCCGTTCTCGCGCAGCTCCGCGATGAGCTCGTCCGCGCCCGGGATGGGGTGCTGCTCGCGTACGAGCACGCCGTCCATGTCGAATAGGTAGTTCCACTCGTTGCTCACGTGCCCCATTGTGCCGTCAGGGGCAGGGAGCACGCCATTCCCACCCCCTGGTAGGCGAGCACCCTCACACCGGTCCGGCCCCGGCCGCGGGCTCCTCCTCGGGGAAGCGCCCGTCCAGGTGCTCGCGGAAGACCGCCCGCAGGTACTCCCCGTCGCGGCCGCGGGCGGAGTAGCCGACCGCGCTGCCGTCGAGGTGGTTGAGGGTCACGGTCACCCGTCCGCCCCGCTGGGTGAGCCGGGCGGAGCAGATCCGGGACAGGCGCACGGGCTCGCGGAAGCCGTCCGCCCCGCGGCCTCCCCCCGCCGCCGCGGCCTGGTCCCGGGAGTCGGTGGTCCGTCGCGCCCACCGCCGCACCCGCGGCAGGAGCAGCAGGGGGAAGCACACGACGAGCAGCACCGGCAGGGCGTGGAGCGCGAGCGTGGCGAGGATCTCCCCGGCCCCGTAGTAGAGCCCGGTGAGCAGGAGGACGACGAGGCAGACCGCCACCGGCAGGAAGTAGGGCAGCGCCTCACCGCCTTCGATACCGCGTGCGTTGGCCCACCAGACCGGGACGAAACGCGGGAAGAGGCCGATGAGGGCGGTCGTTCCCGTCCACCGGAAGGCCGGTTCCACGCGGCCGTGCACGCTCAGGGGCCGGGTCGTGTGCCCCCGCACGTCCAGGCGCAGGGTGACCAGTCCTCCGGGCCTGGCCCGCACGCGCTCGATCTCCGCCATGGGGTTCCCTCCCGCCGGTGCCGCCGGGTCTACGACGTCCCCGGAGCGGCTCGGGTTCGCGACCGGCGGGCGGAAGCCGGGCCCGGACTCAGATCGGCGGCCAGGGCACCGCCGGCCAGTCCGGCGCCGGGTAGGGGTGGACACCGTGCTGGATGAGCAGGTCCACCCGGCTGCGCACCGCGTAGGCCTCCGGTCCGGTCAGGTGCCGCGCCAGCTCCTGGGACAGGGCGCTGTCCGCGTCGGCGAGCTGGTCGCGCACCGACCCCAGTGCCTCCAGGGCGTCCTGTGGCAGCGGCTGGCCCTGCCACTGCCACAGCACGGTGCGCAGCTTGTAGTCCTCGGCGAGGGAGACCCCGTGGTCGCAGCCGTACAGGTGCCCGCCGGGGGTGGGCAGCAGGTGGCCGATCTTGCGGTCGGAGTTGTTGATGACCGCGTCGAACACCGCCATGCGGCGCAGGTCGGCGTTGTCGGTCTCCCGCGCCAGGGCGACCAGGTCCACGGTGGCGTCGCCGTGCACCCACAGCTGCACCATGCCCTCGCCGAACGGGCCGTCTCGGTGCACCGTGGGCGGGACGATCCCCCAGCCCAGGGCCTCGGAGACGGCGTGGGCGCTGACCTCGCGCCCGGCCAGGGTTCCGTCGGGGAAGTCCCACAGCGGCCGCTCCCCCGCCACCGGCTTGTACACGCAGGCGGCCGAGCGCACGCCGTCGGAGACGGTGCAGTACAGGGTGGCGTTGGAGGCGGCGGTCAGCCGCCCCTCCACGGTGATCTCGCCGGTGCGGAGCAGGTCGAGCCCGACGGCCGGGCTGAGGCCGTCGAACGCGTCGGCGGTGTCCCTCATCGCGGGCCCCCGGGTCTGCGCGCCCGGCGGCCCGCCGGTGGTGTGCTCATCGGCGCGCTCAGACGAGGCTGTCCGGTCGGTAGCCGTTCTGGCGTACGCAGATGTGTCCGCCGGGGTCGAGCGGGCGTCCGCACAGCGGACAGTCCGGGCGTCCGGCGGCGACCACCTTCAGCGCGCGTCCGGCGAAGGAGCGCGCGGCGCCGGGGGTGAGGTAGACGCGCAGGACGTCGCGGTGGGCGGGGGCCTCCTCGGCGAAGACCTCCAGCTCCTCCTCGTCGTCCTCCAGCAGGTCCTCACCGGCGGTCTCGTCGATCTCCTGGGCCTCGATGATGACGCGGGCGGCCTCGGCGTCCCAGGCCAGGGCCAGGGTACCGACCCGGAAGTCCTGCTCGATGGGCTGCTCCAGGGGAGCGTCGTCCTCGGGCGGAGCGGTGTCCTCCGGCGGGGAGCCGAAGCGCCGGTGCACCTCTTCCAGTAGTTCCTCGATACGGGTGGCGAGCGCCTCGACCTGCGCCTTCTCCAGGACCACGCTGGTGATGCGCCCCTCTCCCACGGCTTGGAGGAAGAAGGTGCGGTCTCCCGGCTGGCCCACGGTCCCCGCGACGAACCGCTCCGGCGGATTGAACTGAAAGACGGGCATGCCAAGAACCTTACGGGATGCGGGCCCACCGTTGCCAAACCCGCCGGACGCGCTGGTGGGCCGGGTGGGGCCGAGGGGCCGGACGGGCGCGCGCCGCGCCACGGCGCCGTGGCCCCGATGACTGTCGAGTTCGTCGGTCCGTCCCAGAGGAACGGGCCACCGCACCGGCCCCGGTGGGCCGCCGGGGTTCCTCCGCGGCCCACCGGGGCCGGACGGGGCGCACGGGGGCTTCAGGCCCTGGGGGACCCCTCCGGCCCGCCGGGCCGGAGGAGGGACCGTCAGGGGGCGTCGGCGGGGGTCTCCTGGGAGCCCGCGCCGCCGCCCACGGCCGCGTCGCCGCTGGCCTCGGCGGGGGTCGGCAGGCTCGCGGTCAGGCTCTCCCCCGTGTCGTTGAGCTTGTTGAGGAAGGGACGGGTGCGCGTGTAGGTGATGGAGGTGACCGAACAGGGGTCCACCCGCAGGCGCTGGAACAGGTCCAGGTGCATGCCGAGGGCGTCGGCGACGATGGCCTTGATGATGTCGCCGTGGCTGCACACCACGTACACGGGCGGATCCTGGGGCGCGGACGGGACGCCCGGGGCCGATGCCTCGGACGGGACGCCCGGGGCCTGGGCCTCGTGCGGCGCCGAGAGCAGGCGGGCGTTCCAGTCGCGCACGGCCGCGACCGCGCGGGCCGAGGACTCGGCCAGGGCCTCCCCGCCGGGGAAGCGCGCGGCGCTGGGGTGGTCCTGCACCACGCGCCAGAGGGGTTCGTCGGACAGTTCACCGAGGCCGCGGCCGGTCCAGGAGCCGTAGTCGCACTCCACGAAGCGCTCGTCGGTGGTGACGGGGACGCCGAGCTGCGCGGCGACGGCCTCGGCGGTCTCCTGGCAGCGTTCGAGCGGGCTGGAGACCAGGGCCGCCGGTCGCAGCCCGGTGAGCCGGCCGGCCAGGTGCGCGGCCTGGACGCGGCCGGTGTCGTTGAGGTGGACGCCCTCGGCGCGCCCCGCCAGACGGGGGCCGGTGGCGTCGGTCATCCCGTGCCGGATGAGGAGGAGGGTGACCGCCTCGGGTGCGGGCGGTGGGGGCGGAGTGTCCTGGGGTGCTGCGGGTGTCGCCATGGTCACAGGGTAGGCCCGTGGCGGACGGGAGGGCGGGACCCCGGCCGCGGTCGCGGGACGGTCTGCCGCGGCGTGAGCGGCGGATCCGGGCCACCAGGTTCGAGGAGCCCGTTCCCGGAACCGGAACACGGGCGCGGGCACCGCGAACGCCCCGGTCACGGCCGCGCCGGAGGGGAGCGGCGGGGGTGTGCCCAGGGACGGCGTCGGACGGACGCGGTACTCTCCGCCGCATGGAACAGCGACAGGTGGGCAGATCAGGGCTCTGGGTCTCTCGTACCGCTCTCGGCACGATGACCTGGGGCAAGGACACCTCCGAGGAGGAGGCCGGGCAGCAGCTCACCGCGTTCGTGGACGCGGGCGGCACGCTCGTGGACACCGCGGACATCTACACCGGCGGCCAGAGCGAGCGGATCCTGGGGCGCCTGCTGCGCGCCTCGGTGCGCCGCGAGGACGTGGTGGTGGCCACCAAGACCGGCCACACGCCCGACGGCTACCGGCCGGTGGACGCCTCCCGGCGGCACCTGCTGGCCTCCCTGGACGCCTCGCTGCGACGCCTTCAGACCGACTACGTGGACCTGTGGCAGCTGCACGTGTTCGACCCCTCCACGCCGCCCGAGGAGTCGCTGGCCGCGATGGAGGCGGCCGTGGCGGCGGGCAAGGCGCGCTACGTGGGCACGGGGAACCTGGAGTCCTGGCAGTTCGCGACCCTGGCCACCTGGCAGCGCGCGCACCCCGGACGCGTGCCCCTGGTGAGTGCGGGGAGCGAGTACTCGCTGCTCAACCGGGGCGCCGACCACGGCCTGCGGCCCGCCGCGGCGGTGGCCGGGGCCCACCTGATCGCGTGGTCGCCGCTGGGACGCGGCGTGCTCACCGCCAAGTACCGCAACGGGACGCCGCCGGACTCGCGGGCGGCCTTCTCCCACATGGCGCCGTACGTGGAGCCCTACCTGGACGACCGCAGCCGCCGGGTGGTGGAGTCGGTGTGCACGGCGGCCGAGGGCCTGGGCGTGTCGCCGCTGGCGGTGGCGCTGAGCTGGGCGCGCGACCAGGAGGGCGTGGCCGCGGCGGTGGTCGGTCCGCGCACCCTCGCGCAGCTGGAGGAGATCCTGGGTGTGGAGGGCGTGGAGCTGCCGCCCAAGATCCGCGACGCGCTCGACGACGCCACGGCGCGCCCCGAGCGCTGACGCCCCTCCCTCGCCGGTGCTCCCCGGGGTCCACGGAAACGGGGGCGCGACCGTCCTCGGCGGCTGCGGGGCGTTTTCTCCCCCGGGCCGCGCGAACCGGCGACGCCCGTGCGGTGACCGCGCCCGCCCCACCCGTGCGGTGCGCCCGCGAACGGTTTCACGGAGGGCAAGCCCACAGGCGGGCCCTCTCCCCGGAGCCCACGCGCGGGGAACGCGCGGAGCGGTACCGACCGGCGGCGACGCCCCCGGCGCACGCGCACACGGGGCCGCGCACACGGGGGCCGCGGATCGAGCGCTGAAGGGTCGGCCGTGGCCGCCCCCGGCACCCGCGCACGCGGGGGACGCACCACCGCCCGCCCGGTTCCGGCCGGGCCCGCTCAGCCCCGGGTCGCGGGCGGGATCGGGAAGTTCTTGTCGAACACGTTGTGCGGGTCGTACACGGCCTTGAGGGCCCGCAGCCTGTCCAGGGTGGGCTCGGGGAAGGCCTGCGCCAACACCTCGGGCCCGGTGCGGGTGTCGAAGCTCAGGTACATGCCCTCCAGGTGCTTGTCCAGGTCCGCCCACCGCTCGTCCATGCGCACGGCGCTCCGGGTCGCCGTCATGGCCGCCAGCACGAAGTTCTGCGACCGGTGGGCGTAGGCGGTGGCGTCGGCCGCCAGGTCGTTGACCGCGCCGCCGACCTGTCTGAGCTGCATGAACATGACGTCGCCCGAGGTGAGCAGCCCGGCCAGGCCCTCGGCCGCGTCCGGGGTGACGTGGCGCAGCAGGCCCGAGCGCGCCTCGGGCAGCCCGTGGCCCTGGTGGGGCCCGTCGGGGCGGGCGAGGATCGCGGGGTAGGGCGCGAGCTGGGCGCGCTGGTCCAGGACGGGGCCCACGGACAGGAAGGGCTCCAGCGCCCGCACGGCCAGGTCGGTGTCGTCCCCGGCGTAGACCACCATGGCCTGGGCCGCGGGGCCGCGTCCGCCGCGCGCGGGGCCGGTGGTGAGGAAGGCGGTGACCTCGCGCGGCGCGGCCTCGGCGACCTCGCCCCAGGCCCGGAGGAAGGCGGCGGTGTCGGTCGCGTCGTAGACGAACTGGCCGAGGACCACGTCGCGCACCGGGGCGGCCGTGGCCTCGACGGCGGTGAGCACGCCGAAGTTGGCGCCCGCGCCGCGCATGGCCCAGAACAGGTCGGGGTGGTGGTCGGCGTCGGCGCGCACGGGGGTTCCGTCCGCGGTGACGAGCTCGACGGC
The DNA here is from genome assembly GCF_000381685.1 of Nocardiopsis sp. CNS-639. Taxonomy (NCBI): domain Bacteria; kingdom Bacillati; phylum Actinomycetota; class Actinomycetes; order Streptosporangiales; family Nocardiopsidaceae; genus Nocardiopsis; species Nocardiopsis sp. CNS-639. Next base: position 201,386 of record NZ_KB906858.1, on the reverse strand, counting down.
GGTGACGTTGTCGATGGTCAGGCCGTGGGCGCGGGACATGTAGCCCACGCCGCCGGTGGTGGCCAGGCCCCCGACGCCCACTCCCCCGTGGTCGCCCGAGCTGAGGGCCAGGCCGTGGAGGGCGAGGGTGTCGGCGACCTCGCCCCAGCGGGCACCGGCCCCGAGGCGGACCAGGCCGGAGTCCGGGTCCAGGACCTCGACGCCGTTCATCCGCGACAGGTCCACGACGACGCCGCCGTCGCCGGTGGAGCGCCCGCTGATGCCGTGGCCGCCGCTGCGCACGTGCAGGTCGGCGTCCTGGGAGCGGGCGTGGGCGAGGGCCTCGGCGACCTCCTCGGCGCTGCCGGGGCGCAGGACCAGTCCCGGTGAGCCCTTCTGCATGTAGCCGTGGCGGACGCGGGCGTAGGCGCGGTCGCCGGGTTCGACGGCGTGCTCGCGCAGGTTCTCGGGGACGCCGTCGTAGTCGATGCCGGAGCGGCGCGCGGCCAGGGAGGCGGCGGCGCGGGCCGGGCCGGTGTCGGTGCCCGCGTCGGCGCGTTCGCGGTCCACGGCCTCGCGCAGGGCGGGGGCGACCTCGGCGCCGAAGGTCTGGATGGTGCGCGGGTCGTCGGTGCCCACGATGAACGTGGAGTAACCGTGTTCGAGGACCAGGGGCAGCAGGTCGTCCACCCACTGCTCGGGCGGGCCCTGGAGGAAGTCCTTCCCGGTGGGCAGGAAGGCGATCTGGGCGAGGTTGAGCATGCGGCGGACCTGGCGGGGGTCGCGCCCGGCGGCCTGCGCGGCCTCGTCGATGGTCCGGTGGGCCTCGGCCATGTCCTCCAGCTTGAGGTAGCCGAGGCTGGGCAGCCAGCCGTCCGCCTTGGCGCCGACCAGGCGCAGCATGCGGGGCTTGTAGGCGCCCAGGCTGATGCCGATCTCGTGGGCGGGCTCGGGGCCGCGCTTCATGCCGCGCACGCGGTGGTGCTCTCCGTTGACGCGGACGCCGCCGCGGGCGTCGGTGTCCCAGGCGGCGCGGATGACGTCGATGCCCTCGCTGAGCGCGTCGACGGCCTGGCGCGGGGTGAGGCGCTTGCCGCCCATGCCCTCGATGCCGTCCCAGAACGCTCCGGCGCCCAGGGCGAGTTCGAAGCGGCCGTGGGAGAGCAGGTCGAGGCTGGCTGCGGAACGGGCGAGCATCGCGGGCGGGCGCAGGGGCAGGTTGAGGACGTTGGCCGACACGCTCAGGCGCGTGGTGCGCGCGGCCACCCAGCTCAGCAGGGTCCAGGTGTCGAGGAAGCCGGGGTTGTAGGGGTGGTCCTGGAAGGTGGCCAGGTCCAGTCCGGCCGCCTCGGTGAGTTCGGCGAGCGCGACGGTGCGGTCGGGGTCCTGCGCCGCGGGTGTGATGAAGGTGCCGAACCTCAGGGGGTGTCCGTAGTCGGGCATGGGGTTCTCTCCTCGGGAGGAAGCCGAAACTAGTTTGTCGAACCAACGATGTTGGCAACAACTTATCTTGTGTGCCACCTATTCCTGGTAGCCTCGGAGCATGGCACTCCCCACTCCGAAGCCCGGCCGGACCCCGGCCGGGAACGCGGACCCGGACACGGGCACGGCCGCCGACACGGGCGCGGCACCGGAAGCGGGCACGGCCGCGGGCCCGGCGCCGGGACTGAGCACGGTCACGGGCCCGGGACCGAACACGGTCGCGGGCACCGCCGCCGACACGAGCACCGACGCGACCGCGGACCCGGGCGCGGGCGCAGGTGCGGAACAGGGCACGGCCTCGGGCACGGCCTCGGGCACGGACCCGGCTCCGGCTCCGGCTCCGGCTCCGGCTCCGGCTCCGGGACAGGACACCAACCTGGGGTGGTCGCTGGCCGTGCTCCTGCGCCGGTGGCACGAGCGGGTGGAGGCGGTCCTGGACGGCGTCCCGCACGGCAGCCGCGGCTACCACGTGCTCACCGCGGTCTCACTCGACGAGCCCCCCACCCAGGCGGCCCTGGCCGAGCGGCTGCTCATCGACCGCAGCGTGATGACCTACCTCCTCGACGACCTGGAGGAGGCCGACCTCGTGCGGCGCCGGGTGGACCCCGGCGACCGGAGGGTGCGGCGGGTGTGCGCCACCGCGCACGGCCGCGAGGTGCTGGCCTCGCTCAGCGAACGCGTGCGTGAGGCGGAGGAGCACATCCTGGCGGGCCTCGACGCGCCCGCGCGCGAGCTGTTCCGCCGGATCGCCCAGCACGCGGCCGTGGCCATCCAGGAGTCCTCCCCCACGACCGACCCGTGCGCGGCCGTGCGCCAGGTCGTCGGTCCGGACGACCCGGTCGGGAAGCCGGGGAAGCGGGAGGGGCGGCGCGGGCGCGGCAACCGGACGAAGCGGGAGTAGCGGGCGGGCCGGGGGCGCTCCCGGGCTCGGGGAGGTTTCCGATGCCAGGGCGGTTCCGGGACGCGTCCGGAAGGCGTGCCGGGTTCGGGCGACGGCGGGCGGACGGGGAGCGTGGCAACGGGCGACCGGGACGGGCTGCGGCAGGCGACCGGGGTGCATGGTGGCGGGCATCGGCGGGCAGACGGCCGGAAGCGGGAACCGAGCGTCGTCGCCAGTCGATAGGCTCCCCCAGAGTCCGTGAACCGTATGACGAGGGGAACCGCCCGAGGTGTCCGAGGCAGAACAGGTCAGTGCCGTCCTTGACCGGATGGGCGCGCCGGGCGCCCTGGCGCCCCGGCTGCTGGGCGTGCTGGGGCCGGGGGCCGCCGCCGCGCTGGACGCGAACCCGTGGCTGCTGCTGCGCCTGCCGCAGGTGACCCCGGAGCAGGCCGACTTCTGCGCCCGCAGGCACCTGGGCGAGGGCGCGCGGCCCGGCGACCCCCGGCGGCTCGCGGCGCTCACCGGGCACGTACTGCGCATGTCCGCCGCGCGCGGGCACACCGTGGTCGAGGAGAAGAAGCTGGCCTCGGTCGTGGGCGGGTTCGGGGTGGCCGATCCGGCCGCCGCGCTGGAGGCGGCCGTGGCCGACGGGAGCGCGGTGGTGCTGGAGAGCACCGACGAGGACGACGACGAGGACTTCGACTTCAGCGAGGGCGGGGTCCCGGACCTGCCCGACACCGAACTGTTCTACGCGCTGCCCGAGGTGGGGCACACCGAACAGCGGCTGGGCGAACAGCTGCTGCGGCTGATCGGCGGCAACGAGCCGATCATGGACTCGATGACCGCGGGTGAGACGGTGGACGCGGCCGTGGAGCGGGGCGGGTTCACCATTTCGGACCGCACGCGCGAGGCCCTGGTGACGGCGACCCTGCGCCCGGTGACGGTGCTGCGGCACGGCCCCGGCGACGCCGCGGAGATCGCGCGGGCGCTGGTGTGCCTGGACGCGATCGCCACCGACAGCCAGGTGGGGATCGCGGTGGCGGCGCCGACCGCGCAGGCCGCGGCGGCCGTCAACGCCGACCTGGCGCGGGTCCGCGGGGAGCGGGCCGCGGGCGGGGGTTCCGAGGGAGCGCGGGCTTCCGGGGATGGCGAAGGAGCGCCGGAGCCCGGGACCGGGGCCGAGTCCGGGGTCGCCGAGGAGACCCGGGGTGCCGGGGAGGACGGAGCGGCGCGGGGGGACGAGGGCGCTGAGGCGGCCTCGGGCGAGCAGGGGGCTCCGGAGGCACAGGTGGTTTCGGAGGCACAGGAGGCTCCGAACGTGCAGGGGGCTCCTGGCGCGCAGGGGTCCGAAGAGGCTGTCGAAGCGCGGGAGGACCGAGAGCAGCCGGAACAGCCGAGCCAGCAGACGCAGCAGGGCCAGGAGGGACAGCAGGACCAGCAGGGGCCCGGCGAGGACGTTCGGCCCCCCGTGCGGGCGGTGTCGCTGCCCGCGCTCCTGGCGCAGGCCCCATTGAAGGCCGGTCTCGTGGTGCTGTGCGAGGCGATGTCGGTGGGCGCGGCCCGAGCCGCCGAGCTGGCTTCGGTGTGCGCGGACGACGCCCACCTGGTGCTGCTGGCCGACCCGAACCAGGCGCCCTCGGCCACGCCGGGCCAGGTGGTGGTGGACATCGCCGCGTCGCGGACCGCGCACGTGGCCGAGGTGGCCGACGACGACGCGCCGGGGCCGATCGCGGAGCTGGCGGCGGGCGTGGCCTCGGGCGGGGTTCCCGAGGTGGAGGCTCCCGGACGCGAGGTGGTGCGGGTTCCGGCGGCGTCGGCAGAGGAGGCGGTGCACCGGGTGGTGCAGCTGGTGACGGACTCGATTCCGCGCGCGTTGGGGATCGGGGCCGAGCACGTGCAGGTGGTGACCGCGCGGGAGGACGGCCCGGCCGGTGCGCGGGCGGTCAACGCCGCGTGCAAGGAGAGGCTGAACCCGGGGCCGGGTGCGCACGGCGGGTTCGACGTGGGCGACCGGGTGCTGTTCACGGCGGAGGGCCCCGGCTACGGGCCCGGTGACACCGGTCATCTGCGCGAGGTGGGCGGCAGTGCCGTGGTGGAGCTGGTCGGCGGCGGTCGGGTGAAGGTGACCGACCCGGCGGCGCTGCGCCCGGGCTGGGCGGTGACGGTGGCCGCCGCGCACGGGGGCCGGTGGCCCGCCGTGGTGGCGGTGTTCCCGCCGGAGGTGCCGGTGTCGCGGCCGCAGGTGTACACGGCGCTGACCCGCGCGACGCGGCACGTGTCGCTGGTGGACGCGACCGGCGGCGGGCTGGAGACCGGTGTGCGGGAGAACGCGGCGAAGGAGCGGACGACCCGCCTGGTGAGGATTCTGCGCGAGGGATAGGCCCGCGGTTCGGGAAGCACGGTCACCGCGCACGGAGGCTCCCGGCCGACCGGAGTGGAGTTGGAACCGCCGGGCTCCGGTCCCGACCCGTTCGCCCTGCGCGCGAATGGCGGTTGGGCGATGCTGGAGTGCAACCGTTCCTGAACAGTGATCAGAAGTGGCCTCGGGGGTCACGCTGGCACCGCACCCATCCCGAACGGTGCTGGATGGGCTGGGTCACCGCGTTCCTGCTCCGTCCGGCCACGCGCATCATGTGCACGCTCCGTGACGGGTGGGCGGTTTCCCTCACGCCCGGAACCACCCGGTGCGGCCTGGACGGTCCGATGCTCCACACCATCACTCCGGTGGTGTGGGGGCGGTGCCGTCCGACGCCGGACCGGGTGGCCCTGAGCGCGCCTGCCGACCGCGATGCTGGCCGCATCGTGCCGGGAGACCTTCCTACGTTTGGTGGATAGGGGTTTTTGCCAGTGCTGGGCGCCCCACCTTGATGTATACGCGGGGTCCACGGCGATGACCGCCACCCCCAGGGTGTGGGCCATCGACACCAGCCGGGACCGCAACCGAGCCGTGGGAAAACCATTGACCAGCCGCCGGAACTTCTTACGCCGCCCGTGCTTTTCCCGAGTCTTCTCGCGGGCGAAGTCCAGGTCCTCCACGGCGATGGCCCGCACACCGCTCGCGGTGGCCCAGCGCAGCAGCCGGGACAGGGCATAACGCACCTGCGCGTCCCGGTGGGACGCGCTGCCGGACAGGTCGAACTCAAAGCGGTGTGGGTTCCCGATCGGGTTGCCGCAGGTGTCCAACCTCCAAGCGGCCAGGTGGTCGGCGTTGGCGTCCACCCCGATCACCCCGTGGGCCAGCGCCGCTTGCATAGGCAGGGCAGGCACCGCCTGCAGGGTCCAGGACGCGCTCACATACCACCGGCTCCGATCCGTATCCAGGTGGATGCGGTAGGCCACCGCCCCATCGGCCTCGACCCGGTCGACCCACTCGGTGCCCCGATGAGCGAAGGCCACCCGGCCCGAGAGCACGTACCGACCATGCGGGGCGTTGGCGTACTCGGTCAGTGGAGCGGGCAGCTTGATCGAGATCTGCCCCTCGGGGGTGATACGGATCGTCTCGTTGCCGTAGCTTTTGCCGGACTCACCATCAGCGGACAGGAAGAAGCGTGCGGCCTCCCACCGGGCCCGCCACCCGGCCTCGGTCAACTGCGCCCGGTCCAGATGGTGACGACTGTTCAGCAACCGCTTACCGCCACGCACCACATGCACCCGCCCCACCTCCCAATCAGCCACCGCCACCGCATAGCGATGCTCCAGGGCGGCCAGGCGTCGGGACTTGGCGTGCCACTCCTGGCGTGAGGCGTACCCGCCCGGAGCACCCCGGGCGCCCTTGGTCCCCAGTGGCTGGGACAACCGGTGGCGCAGGGTGTCGATCCCGGCCTGGAGGCGGTGCAGGTGGGCGGCCTGGCTGCGGCGGGCCAGCGCCCACTGCTCGTTGGAGGCCCTGGTCAGGGCTCCGGCCCACCGCGACGAGGACTCAGGGGTCAACTCCCGTTTGCGGGCCGCCCAGGAGTCCTTGTCGTGGCCGGTGCCGTCCGCGCACCGGGCGGCCAGGTCCGTGGAGGCGAGCGAGCCCAGGTGCGCGCCCACGGCCCGCAGTACCGCCTCGTCCTCAGGGGTGAGGCCCTTGAGCCGGTCACGCACGCTCACTCCGGACGGCGCGGGGGCCGGGAACGGGTCGGCGAGGGTCCGCAACCGCCGCGTGCCGGTACCCGCCATCCCTTCCCACCTCCCGATCCTGCCGGTTTCGTCACTGTGTTCGATACGACCCTAGCCAGAGCCGCAGGTGCTTGTCCGGAGAATCAGCGAACTCCTCGGACAGGCTTTCCTGGGCGGGTCGTCCACCGGGGTGGGGGCACACACCACACACCGCCTTCCAACGGCACATGATCACTCCTGTGCCCTCGTGTGCGTTTGAGTAGCCTTTCGATCCAACAGCAACAACCCCAACGGCCAGTGGGCCTTCCTGGACCCCGACACCGTCCGGGGCATCACAATGGCGCTTGCCGACCTCCTGGAGAAGAGCTGTACATGAGTGAGGACGTGACGGGGCAGCGGTTGCGCCTCGCGCTGGCACGGGAACTGCGCACCAACGGGGTGCTGCGAGGGAGCGGCTGGAAAGAGGCTGTCGAAACGGTCCCGCGCGAGGTGTTCGTGGGCGAGGCCGTGTACCGGCTCGACCAGGAGGGTCTGTGGCAGGTGGTCCGCCGCTCGGACCTGTCGGAGGCGGACTGGCTGACGATGGTCTACCAGGACGACACGTGGGTCACGCAGGTGGAGGGGGTCAACGCCTCCGACCCGCACCCGCCGTCCGTGGGAGCGCCGACATCGTCCTCGTCCCTGCCGAGTCTGGTGGTGGGGATGCTCGAAGACCTGGACGTGCGGGACGGCCAGAGGGTTCTTGAGGTCGCGACCGGAACCGGGTACTCCACCGCGCTGTTGTGCCACCGGCTGGGCCAGGAGCGGGTGACCTCGGTGGAGGTGGACGCCGGGGTGGCGGCGCGAGCCGAGAAGGCGCTGGGCCGCGTCGGCTACCGCCCTCGTCTGCTGGTCCAGGACGGGTACGGCGGCGGCTGGGCCCTGGGTGAGCGTTGGGGCGATGGGGAGGATGTGGTCTACGACCGGATCATCGCCACGTGCGCGTTCCGGTTCGTCCCCCTGCCCTGGCTCGGGCAGGTCGGGCCGGGGGCGAAGGTCCTCGTGACCTTGGCGGGATGGCTGGGCGCCAACGCACAGGTGCTGCTGGAAGCCGAGGAGGACGGAACCATGCGGGGCCGGTTCCTGCCCGTGCAGAGGTCGTTCATGATGGCACGGTCGATGCGGGCACCGGCGGAGGCGCCGCTCGTACTGGGGCCGAACGTGCCCCGGCGTCCCACGGATGTGGGGGCCGAAGTACTCGATGACTGGACGGGGCGGTTCGTGGTCCAGCTCACCGTTCCCGAGGCCGTACCGATGGTGGTGGGGCCGAGCCGCGGTGTGCGCGATATCGGAACCGGATCGTGGGCGTTGGTCGACGAGGACGCGGACGGAACCGGGGTGAGCCAGCACGGGCCGGTCAACCTCTGGGAGCGCGTCGAGAACAGCGTTCGATGGTGGAGGGCGCTGGGTGAGCCCTCGGTATCCGAGTTCGGCCTCACCGTGTCACCGCGGGAACAGCGGGTGTGGCTGGGGTCGCCGGGAGGGCCGTCGTGGAAGCTGCCGGTGTGAGGGGTTCGGTGCCGTAGCAGGGGCGGTGCCAGAGCCGGGGGAGGCGGTCCCCTACCGTCTGCTCGCGTACCGTACGACGGCGGTCCGCGTCTGGAGGACCAGGCGCGGGGCGCCGTCATCCCATCTGGCCGGGGTACTTGACCGCTCGGGCGACGACCTTCGCGTACCTGTCGGCCTGCTCGTCGGTGTGCGCGTACATGATGATCGTGTCGGAGCCGCGGGACCGGACCTCCCAGACCGCCCCCGTGCCGTGGGCGCCGGGCGGCAGGTTGGTGAAGAGGACGTCGGGATAGCGGGCGGACAGCTCCTCGTGAGTAGCCATGGTGGACACCGTAGCCAGGTGTAGCCGGTTGCGGGCCCGGTTTCGTGGTGGATGTGTGGCTGGCGCGGAGCGGGTGACGGGTGGGAAAGGGAAACCGGCCCTGCCCAGGCGCGGGCAGGGCCGGATCGAGGTAGTTCGCTACCGGACGCGCACCGCAGCCAGTAGTGCCGTCCACTCCGAGGCCTCGGCCGACAGGTAGCCAAGCTCCCGGTTCTGGGTGTCACGGATACCGGTGACCGGCCCCTCCGCGACCTCTACGCAGTGACCGCCACCGCCGTCACTGAAGGAGGACTTGTGCCATGGACTGTTCTCGCTGCTCATCACAGACCTTTCATGCTCACATGAAGGATTTCGAGGAACCGCCGAGGAGACAGGGCTCTGGCTACTAGCCGCGCACGGCCGCGAGCAAGGCCGTCCACTCGGAAGCCTGGGCCGACAGGTAGCCCAGCTCCCGGTTCTGGGTGTCCCTAACCAGGGTCTCGGAACCTTCAGAAACCTCAACACAGTTGCCGCTAGCTGCGCTGTAGCTGGCCTTATGCCACACACGTTCCGTCATCGCTCAACCATCTCTCGCACCATCTGAAGTGACGTCGACTCCGAGTGTGCCTCACCCTGGAGAAGCCCGAAAGTTGTCACGCACTCCTGATACCGGTTCTTATCGCTGATCACAGTCTCCCCGGTCATGTACTCAGCAGAAGCCACAGAGGGTTCGTCTGCGAAGGTGTACAGCCGGAAAGGCCCCCCGCTTCCGTAGTGCCTCTTGGTGTCCCGGGGGACGATCTGCACACGCACCCTACCGCCCTCCACCTCACGGAGGACACGCTGCACCTGCTCATGCAGCAGGTCAGGACCACGGTTCCCGACTTGCTGATAGAACACCGACTCAGCGATGAGGAAAAGCACCAGCGGCCGGGTTTCCTCCTCCAGGATGCGCTGCCGAGAGATTCGAGCCTGAACGAGTTCTTCGATGGAGGCCGATGGCATCCCGGGGTAACCATCCTCGAAGATCGCGCGAGCGTACTCCGGTGTCTGAACCAGGCCCGGGAACACTAACGTTTGGAAGTCGCGGATCTGCGTGGCCGCGCCTTCCAGCTCCGGAAGTTCCGCGAACCTGAACGCAGTACGCACCTGACGGCTGGCTTTCTCCCACTCCTCAGCGATGCGCCCTCCGGCTTTCAGAGCTTCGTCCAGCTTGTTGACGTACTTCTCATCGACCTTCCGGGCGCCGGTCTCCCATGAGGAGTAACAGCTTCCGACGACGCCGAGCACCTTGGCGATGTCGACTTGCAGCAGACCAAGGGCATCGCGGTGTTTCCGCATCTGCTTCCCAAAGTGCTTCCACGCGGGATCAGTGGGTCGCTTCGTCACGAGTTCCTCCATGACTTCACTGGGAGAAACATATTACACAGAACTTTCTCCTCACGGGAGGAGTCTTCTGTGGAATCTGCAATCGCACGACGGTTGTGTGAAGTCTCTTGAACTGGCCACTTCACTGAGAGATCGTGTGATCACGGAGAACCGGTTGTGGAATTAGGAGAATTCTTCACACTGCACCGCGGAAGCCTTGTGGTGTGGCGAAAGCCTTGAAATATGACACACCGGACAAAAAGAAGCCCCGACGGCCGAAGTAGAGAGCGACCGCCGAGGCGAAGCGCTCCACCCCGAAACCCCCGAGGTGAAACATGCAAAAGTCTACCGTTCCGCCCATCCCGCTTCCCCGCCGACTGTGCGGAACCGCCACCAAATCAGGCATCCTGCTCGGCTCCGACCTCGGTCACGTCAAGATCGCCCGCCGCTGGGCCGCCCAGGCCACCCGCTCCCGGCCGAGCTTGGCCGAACCCGTCGGCATCACCGTCTCCGAGCTGGTCACGAACACCTTGCGCCACTCGGCCTCCGGGCTCCCCGGCGGCACCATCCGCGTCGAGATCGAACGCACCCCGCGCCACCTCGAACTCCGCGTCACCGATAACGGCCCCCGCCCGGGAGAGAAACCCACCTTCCCGGCCGTGCCTGCGGCCGAACCCATGCGCCCCAGCGGCAACGGCCTACGCCTGGTCGAGGCCCTGTGCTCCTACTGGGACTGGAAGCAGCACTCCTGCGGCGCGATCACCGTCCGCGTCGTCTTCCCCTGGTGACCCACGTGTCCCCGTGAGCGCTCAGCTCTCCATGCTCCGCACCACCCGACCTGTCCCCCGGGCCGGTGCGGACGGGCCGGTGACCTCAACACCAGCCCGAAGCCCCGCCCTCCCCTTCCCCGGGAGGGCGGGGCCACCCCACCAGCCACCCGCACCACACCCAGCGCCGAGTACCGAACCTCTGAAGACACGGAAAGCCCCTCATGCCCGACTACAGCTACCTCCTCGACGGCCGACCCGACGTCCTCACACCCAGCGAAGTCGCCGCCCTCTTCAACATCCGCCCCCGCAGCCTCCACCGAGGCCAATGGGACAACGTCCTCAAACCCTTCCGCACCCCCGGCGGAGCACGCCGCTACCCCAAAGAACACATCGCCACCCTCCTCAACCAGCCAGACCCCCCGACCTCGCCGTGAACCCGCGCGAAGAGCACCCTCCGCCTTCCGCCCTCTCACGCCTCATCGAGACCGGGTCCGGGGCCGGGCTCGGCCCCGGACCCGGGCACCCCCTCCAGCAGACGCCCGCCCTCGATGAGCATCTGACGGACCGCGCCGACCATCCAGACGAGGGTGACGGCGATGACCGTGACGTTCTTGACCGCGAGCAGCAGCGCCCAATAGAGGTCCTGCCCCGAGGCGGGAATCCACAGGGGCACGATCTGCTCGGGGACGACGGAGAAGACGGCGAACAACGCGAGCAGCAGTGCCCCCTGCCACAGCAGGCCGGGCCACCGGTGGTCGAGGAACGCCCGGACGCGGCGGCCGTCGCCCAGACGCCTCCCGGCCCGGACCCGCTCGTCCTTGAGGATCGCGATGCGGATGACGAGGACGATCAGCACCACCCTCGCCCCTTGGGCGAGCACCTCCAGAGCCACGCGCGAGGGCGTCGCCAGCGCGTCGCCCCACAGCGCCACCCCGAAGCGTTCGACCGCCGGGACCAGGGAGAGGCCCACCACCAGGGGGAGGTGGCGGACGTAGAAGGCCAGCGCCCAGCGCGGAGGCTCCAGGGCCAGCCGCAGGTGTGCGCGCCAGGTCAGCTCGGGGATGGTGGCTCTCTCCGTCATCGTCGCTCTCCCGGTTCGCGGTGGCGGTGCCTGTCGGATATTTACTTTAGTTCACTGAACTAAAATATTCGATAGCCTGAAAGAAGTTCACCGCAGGCAGGAGGAAGGCGGTGCAGCGGAGAAGGGGGCGACGGGGCATGGACAGCGGGGACAGCGGGGACAGCGGGGACAGCGACACGACAGGGAATGGCAGCGACCTCGGACGGCAGCTCAGCACCGCCGTCGTGCTCTTCCACGAGGCCGTCGGCCAACGCCTGGGACTGCGCGCGCTCGACCACCGCGCACTGGGCCTGATCGAACGACAGGGCCCCCTCACGGCGGGCGCGCTGGCCGAACTGACCGGCCTGACCCCCGGAGCCGTCACCGGACTCGTCGACCGGCTGCACCGCCTGGGCTACGTGCAGCGCGTCCCCGACCCCGCCGACCGGCGGCGCGTGCTCGTCTCTGCGGACGTCGAGGCGCGGCCCGACCGCGCCGACGCCTTCGCGGGGCTGTCGCGGGCGATGGGCGAACTGATGGCCGGGTACGACGAGGCCGAACTCGCCGTGATCACCGACTACGTCACGAAGACCATCGACATCCTGCACACGCAGACCCGGCGGCTCAGCGAGCCCGAACCAGGGGCGTGACCGGCAGCAGGACCGCGATCCCCGCTCCGGGGGGACAGCGACCTCCGGGAGCGCTTCGGAGACTCCGGCCGTTCCAGGGGGAACACCGCCGCCGCGGCCGGGAACGCGGCCGGGGTCGGCGGTTCAGCGCGCGTACTGGCGGCACTCTCCCGTGAACACCGAGCCCAGTTCCGCACGCAACGCCTCCCGGGCACGCTCGGCGGCTCCCGGCCCGCCCCGGTAGACCTGGGTGGCCAGCCCCTCGGCCACGGCGGCGACGCGGGCGGCGGACGCGGCGGCGTCCACGTCCGCCTCCACCTCACCGCACTCCACGCCGTTGCGCACCGCTCGGGCGATCTCGGCGTGCAGCGCGTCCGCGGTGCGCGCGTCCACCTCGGCCAGGGCCGGGTTCTCCAGGGCCCGTCCGGCGAAGACGCGGATCACCCGGAACTCCGCCCGGCGGGGCTCGTCCAGCGGCAGGTGCTCGGCCAGCGCGGCCAAAAGGATCCCGGAAATGGTCCTCTCGTGCCGGGCGCCCTCGCTGACCACGTCCGCGACGCGGGTGGCGACGGCCGTGCTGACCCGCTCGAACGCGTGCAGCAGCATGTCGTCCTTGGACGGGAAGTAGTGCTGCACGAGCCCGACGGAGATCCCCGCGCGCGCGGCCGTGCGGGCCACGGTCACGGCGTCCAGCCCCCGTTCGGCGATCAGCTCGCACACGGCGCCGGTGATCTGCGTGCGCCTCTGGGCGTGGTCTGCGGTTCTCGGCACCGGATAACCGTATCATGGTACGGTCATAATCGTATGGGTATACGGTTATCGAAAGGCCCCCTCATGCCCCTCCCCCTCACGCACGTCCCCCTCGCCCTGCTGCTCGCCCTGTCCCCCGTGGTCACAGCCCCACCGAACGACCCGGCTCCCAGCGACCCCGCCGACCCCGCCGCAATGGACGCCTACGTCCAAGAACGCATGGCCGCCACCAACACCCCCGGGCTGGCCTACGCCGTGGTCGGCCCCGGGGGCGTCGAGCACCGGGGGACCTTCGGCGTGGACGGCGACGGCGCCCCGGTGGACGAGCACACCCCGTTCCTGTGGGGGTCGGTGGCCAAGCCCGTGACCGCCACCGCCGCGCTGGTCCTTGCCGGGGAGGGGCGTCTGGACCTGGACGCCCCGGTCGAGGAGTACCTGCCGGTCTTCGCGGAGTTCGGCGCCGACCCCACCGTGCGCGACCTGCTCACCCAGACCTCGGGGCTCACCGGGCGCACCGCCGCCGCCACCAGCGACCTGTACGGCGAGCGGGCCCCGGACCTGGACGCGCGGGTGGCGCGCGTCGCCGCCTCGGAGCCGGGGACCCCGGGCACGCACGAGTACAGCAGCGCGAACTACCTCGTGCTGGGCGCCGTCATGGAGGAGGTGACCGGCGACTTTCGCGGGTACCTGCGCGAGAGCGTCCTGGAACCGACGGGGATGGACGGCGTCTTCGCCAGCGCGGCCCAGGCGCGGGAGGCCGGGCTGAGCCCGGGGCACCGCACGCTGTGGGGCGTGCCGGTGGCCGACGCCGACGGTGTGGACGACGAGGGAGCCGCCTACGGCTACCTGGGCGGGGACGTCACCGACCTGGCCGCGTTCGCGCGGGCGCAGGTGGCGGCGAAGCCGCCCGTGCTGGACGCCGCCGCACTGGAGGAGGCCCGCACGGGGCTGGTCCCGGTCCCCGGTTCGGCGCAGGAGTACGGCCTGGGCTGGCGCGACACCGCCCTGTCCGACCTGGGTGAGCCGATCGTCTTCCACGGCGGGTCGACCCCGGGGTACGCGGCGATCGTGGTGGTGCTGCCCGAACGCGGGAGGGCGGTGGTGGTCCTGCAGAACACCTACGACATGCTGCGCGACAACGGAATCCAGGCGGTCGCCTTCGGACTGGCCCACATGGTCGCGGGCGGGGACTCCCCCTCCTCCCCCGGCACCGACCCGCTGTACCTGGCGTCGGTGTGGACGCCCACGGCAGCCGCGGCGGCGCTGGGCGCGGGCGCCGTCGCGGCCGTGCGGGTGCGGCGGCCCCGCAGGTGGGCGAGCGCGCTGTGGTCGGCGCTGGGACTGGTCTCGGTGGCCGCCGCGGTGGGGGTGGCGGCGAGCCACGGCCCGCGCCCGGCCCTGACGTGGCTTCCCGACGTGACGGCGGCGACACTGGCGGCGGGTGCGCTCGGCGCGGCCGTCGTGGTCCTGCGTCTGCTGGCGCACCGGCGCGGCGACCGCGCACGGACCTGACCCCCGGCGCACGGGGCGACGCCGCCGTCATGGCCCCGCACCCTCTGGCGCACCGGCGCGGCGACCGCGCACGAGCCTGACCCCCGGCGCACGGGGCCACGCCACCGTCATGGCCCCGCACCCTCTGGCACACCGGCGCGACACCCGACCCCGGACCGGCCCCCAACACACGAGTCGGCCCCGCCGCGGCCCGACCGGCGGGCCCGGCCGCGGCGGGGTGCGCTCAGATCCGGTCGAGGAAGCCGCCGTCCACCATCAGGTTCTGTCCGGTGACGTAGGCCGCGGCCGGGCTGGCCAGGAAGGCCACCGCGCGGGCGACCTCGTCGGGGTGGCCGAGGCGGCCGTAGGGGATGCGCTCGCGGACGGACTCGTAGAACCCCGGGTCGCTTTCGCGGCGGCGCGCCCAGCCCCCGCCCGGGAACTCGATCGGGCCGGGCGAGACGGTGTTGACCCGCACCCCCTCCCCGGCCCAGGCGCGGGCCAGCGAGGACGCGTGGTGGTTGAGCGCGGCCTTGACCGCGCCGTAGGAGCGCGGTCCGGCGGGCACGGTGGTGTGCAGGGCCGAGGTGCTGGAGATCAGCACCACCGAGCCGCCGCGCTCGGAGGCCAGCAGGTGGGGTTTGGCCGCCTCGGACAGGCGCACGAAGGGCATCAGGTCGGCCGCGAAGCCGCGCTCCCACTGGTCGGGGGTGGGCGCGCTGCCGCCGGAGACGTTGGACACCAGCACGTCCAGGCCGCCGAGCTCGGCCACCGCGTCCTCGACGAAGGAGGGCAGCGCGTCGTGGTCGGTGACGTCCAGGGCGCGCGAGAACACGCGGGCGCCGGTCTGCTCCAGCTCGCGAGCCGCCTCGGACAGCGGTTCGGGGGTGCGCGCGCAGATCGCAAGGTCGGCGCCCTCGGCGGCGAACAGCTGGGCGATGGCCCGGCCGATCCCCCTGCTGGCACCGGTCACGGCGACCCGTGCCCCCTTCAGTCCCAGATCCATTGCCCCGTCCCCTTCGCTCTCGGCTCACACGGCCGCCTGCCGGGGTCGCACGCACCGCTTCGGGCACACGGCGGGCACTCGCCGCACCCGCCCCGCGACAGCAGACGGGCGGGCCGCCCCTGGGGGTGGCCCGCCCGCGTCAACCTATCGCACGCCCACGGCGGGGCACCGGTTCCGGAGGAGCCGGAGCCGGTGCGTTCGGAGCGGTCAGGCCCCGGTGGAGTGGAAGCCGCCGTCGACGTGGACGATCTCGCCGGTGGTGGCGGGGAACCAGTCCGACAGCAGCGCCACGACCGCCTTGGCCGCGGGCTCGGGGTTGGTGACGTCCCAGCCCAGCGGGGCGCGCTCGGGCCAGTGCTTGGCCAGCTCGGAGAACCCGGGGATGCTGCGGGCGGCCATGGTGCTCAGCGGCCCGGCGGAGACGAGGTTGACCCGGATGTTCTGGTCGCCGACGTAGCGGGCCAGGTAGCGGGCGGTGGAGGTCAGCGCGGACTTGGCCACGCCCATCCAGTCGTAGATGGGGTAGGAGACGCTGTTGTCGAAGTCCAGGGCCACGACCGAGCCGCCGTCCTTCATCAGCGGCAGCAGCGAGGTGGTCAGCGACTTCAGGGAGAAGGTCGAGGTGTGCATGGCCGTGGCCACGTCCGACCACTCGGTGTTGAGGAAGTTGCCGCCCAGGGCGTCCTGCGGGGTGAAGCCGATGGAGTGCACGACGCCGTCGAGGCCGTCCACGTGCTCGCCGACGCGGGCGGCCAGGGTGGAGAGCTGCTCGTCGTCGGTGACGTCCAGCTCCAGGATCGGGGGCGTCTCGGGCAGGCGCTTGGCGATGCGCTCCACCAGGCTCAGGCGGCCGTAACCGGTGAGCACGACCGTGGCGCCCTGCTCCTGGGCCAGGCGGGCCACGTGGAAGCCGATGGAGGAGTCGGTGAGCACACCGGTGACGAGGATGCGCTTGCCTTCGAGGATTCCCATGTTCGGGTCGTCCGTCCTGTCTGTGGTCCGTTGCGGAAGGGGAGCCCTTCCGGTGGCTGAAGGGAAAAAAGGGGGGCGGGCCCGGTCAGTGGCCCATGCCCAGACCGCCGTCGACGGGGATCACGGCGCCGGAGATGTAGGCGCCGCCGGGCCCGGCGAGGAAGCCCACCGTCCTGGCGATGTCCTCGGAGGAGCCGAGGCGGCCCAGCGGGACGTTCTTCTTGATCTCGGCCTGGCGCTCCTCGGACAGGGCCGCGGTCATGTCGGTCTCGATGAAGCCGGGGGCGACGATGTTGACCGTGATGTTGCGCGAGCCCAGCTCGCGGGCCAGGGAGCGGCCGAAGCCGACGAGCCCGGCCTTGGAGGCGGCGTAGTTGACCTGGCCGCCGGAGCCGAGGAGGCCCACGACGGAGGAGATGAGGACGATGCGGCCCGAGCGCTTGCGCATCATGCCGCGCACGGCGCGCTTGGCCACGCGGAAGGCGCCGGTGAGGTTGGTGTCCAGCACGGAGGAGAACTCGTCCTCGCTCATCAGGGCCAGCAGCTGGTCCTTGGTGATGCCGGCGTTGGCCACGAGCACCTCGACGGGGCCCTGCGCCTCCTCGACCTCCTTGAAGGCGGCGTCGACCTGGGCGGAGTCGGTGATGTCGCAGCGGACGCCCAGCAGACCCTCCGGGGGCTCGCCGGAGCGGTAGGTCACGGCGACGTCGTCTCCGCCCGCGGCCAGCTCACGGGCGATGGCCAGGCCGATTCCGCGGCTGCCGCCGGTGACCAGTACCGAGCGCGACATAGGGGCTCCTCTTCTCCTGCGGCTGCTGTGATCAGCCACGACGTGGTGTTGCGGGGGGTGGGATCGCATTGCAGCGTACCGAGCTACCCGGCGGTAGACGCAACCGAGGCGGACAGGGGCGCCGATCCGCCCATGTGCAAGGATTCCGGACACGCTGGGGGGACGCCCCGAGCACGGCGGACGGTGGTGAGGTGTGTCACCGCCGCACCGGAACCGGGGAGCCGGTTCCGGCGCCCCGTGGGGGGCGGGCGCTCCGCGCGGCTCGGCCGTGCGCCGAGGACTCGGTCCGGGCCCCTCAGGCCCAGCCCGCGTCGTGGGCCAGGATGGCGGCCTGCACCCGGTTGGACATGCCCAGCTTGGCCAGGATTCGGCTGACGTGGGCCTTGACCGTGGCCTCGCGCATGCCCAGGTCGCGGCCCGCCTCGGCGTTGGACCGGCCCCTGGCCACCGCGAGGAGCACAGACCGCTCGCGCTCGCTGAGCACCGACAGGCGGCGCACGGCCTCGGCACGGCCCGCCGCGGAGTCGGCGGGGGCGGGCGCGGCGAAGCGTTCGAGCATGCGCTTGGTGACGCTGGGCGCGAGCATCGCGTTGCCCTCGTGGACGGTGCGCACCGCGCCGATGAGGTCGCGGGGCGGGGTGTCCTTGAGCAGGAAGCCCACCGCACCGGCCCGCAGGGCGCTGTGCACGTACTCGTCCAGGTCGAAGGTGGTCAGCAGGACCACGCGGGGCGGCCGGGGCAGGGCGGTCAGGCGGGCGGCGGCGGTGATCCCGTCGGTGCCCGGCATGCGGATGTCGAGCAGCACCACGTCGGGGGCGAGTTCCTCGGCCAGGCGCACGGCCTCGGCGCCGTCGCCGCCCTCGCCCACCACCTCGATGTCGGGAGCGGAGTCCAGGATCATCCGCAGGCCGGACCTGACCAGGAGTTCGTCATCGACCAGGAGCGTGCGGATCACCTTCGGAAACCTCTTCCTCCGTACCGGATGGATCGTCGGTTCGCACGATAGCGCGCAGACGCCACCCGCCGTCGGGGCACGCCCCCGCGCTGAGGCTTCCGCCGGAGAGCACGACGCGCTCGTGCAGCCCGGTCAGGCCGAAACCGCTGCGGGGCATGGGCGAGGCCGGGCCCCGCGCGGGCGCGTTGGCCACCTCCACCTCCAGCTGGCGGTCGGCGTAGTGCAGGCGCAGGGTGACGGCGGCGCCGGGCGCGTGCTTGGCGGCGTTGGTCAGCCCCTCCTGGACGATCCGGTAGGCGGTGCGCTGGACGCCGGTCGGCAGCGGGCGGACCCGGCCGCTCTCCTCGCGGTCGATCGGCATCCCGGCGGCGCGCCACTCCCCCACCAGGCGGTCCAGGTCGGACAGGACCGGTTGGGGGGCGGTGGGCGCGGCGTCGGTGTCGTCGCGCAGCACCCCGAGGATGCCGCGCAGTTCGGTGAGGGCCTCGCGGCCGGTGGTGCGGATGAGCCCGGCCGCCTCGACGGTGCGCGGGTCCTCGGCGGAGACCTCCAGCCCGCCCGCGTGCAGCACCATGAGGCTGACCCGGTGGGCGACCACGTCGTGCATCTCCCGGGCGATGCGGGTGCGCTCGGCGGTGATGGCCTGCTCGGCCATCATGTGCTGTTCGCGTTCGAGGCGTTCGGCGCGCTCGTGGAGGCGGTCGATGAGCTGGCGGCGGGTGCCCACCCACAGGCCGAAGGTCATCGGCACGACCAGCAACATGCCGATGAGGAAGACCTGCCCGAGGGGGTTGGCCTCGTAGGCGACGACCATGGCCAGGCTGTACAGGGCGAACCAGCCCACCAGCAGACGCCGGTTGGCCTGGTACACCGAGTACGAGTACAGGGCGATCACGGCCGGGACGAAGTTGGCGAAGCACAGCAGCAGCACGAGCGCGGTGACGAGCATCCACTGCGGGAAGCTCCGCCGCAGCAGGACCGTGGCACCGGCGAACACGACCGGGATCACGTAGAGGACCACCCCGGCGGCCATGGCGAACGCGATGTTCACGTTGGACAGGACCGCCAGGAGCGCGGGGACCAGACCGCCGAACAGGCCCAACTGCATGCTGCCCACCAGTTGCAGGAACCCGCTGAACGGCAGCGGCAGCACGGCGTAGAGCCAGTCGGCGATGGTCAGGCGGCGGGCCCACCACCACTCCCGGTTCTTGTTCCACAGGGCGCCGGCGTCCCTGCTCCGATCGCTCACCCAGCTCCTCATGCTGGGGAGTCTACGGCGGCGCCCCAGGTCGGCCCCTGCGCGCGCCGCGCCCGCTCCTGCCCGGTCCGATCGTCGGTCCGCCCGCGAAAGCCCAGGCGGGCGGGGGCGCGTGGCGGACCCGTGACGGAGGGTGTTCCGGCGACCCCCGACGAAAGTCGGTGCGCCGGCCAGACGAAGGAGTCGCGAACCCGTCCGTCACCGTTCCTTTGGCCGAGTCGCGAATCGGCCCAGCGGGGGACGCCCGGGCCGGTCGCGCGGACCTAGCGTTGTGGACAGCCGCGACGGAGAGCCCGTCCGGCCCGCACACCATCCCCGATTCCTGGAGCTGTCTGCCGTGACCGAGTTCACCGTGAAGCCCGACCCGACGGTCACCTCACCGCCGGTGGTGGTCGCCCGGGGCCTCACCAAGACCTACGACACCGGCGACAGCCAGGTCCACGCCCTGGCCGGGGTGGACGTGGAGTTCCACCGGGGCGCGTTCACCGCGATCATGGGCCCCTCGGGGTCGGGCAAGTCCACCCTCATGCACTGCCTGGCCGGGCTGGACGTGCCCACCTCGGGCACCGTGCACCTGGGCCGCACCCAGATCACCGGCCTGCGCGACGCCGAGCTGACCCTGCTGCGCCGCGACCGGATCGGGTTCATCTTCCAGTCCTTCAACCTGCTGCCGATGCTGACCGCCGAGCAGAACATCCTGCTGCCGTCGCAGATCGCCAAGCGCGGGGTCGACAAGCAGCGCTTCGACCACATCATCGACGTGGTGGGCCTGCGCGACCGGCTCAGCCACCTGCCCGCCAAGCTCTCCGGCGGCCAGCAGCAGCGCGTGGCCGTGGCCCGCGCCCTGCTCAACGCGCCCGAGGTCGTCTACGCCGACGAGCCCACCGGCAACCTGGACTCGCGCTCGGGCACCGAGGTGCTGGAGTTCCTGCGCGACTCGGCCCGCGACCTGAACCAGACCATCGTCATGGTCACCCACGACCCCGTGGCCGCCTCCTACGCCGACCGCGTGGTCTTCCTGCGCGACGGCCGCCTGGTGGACGAGGTCGTCGAACCCACCGCCGAGCTGGTCTCCGCGCGGCTGCTGAAGCTGGAAGAGGCCTGAGGGACATGCTGCGCACCACACTCGCCGGGCTGCGGCTGCACAAGTCCCGGTACGTCACCACCGTGCTGGCGATCCTGCTGGGGGTCATGTTCGTGTCGGGGACCATGGTCTTCGCCGACACCCTCAACGCCAGCTACGAGAAGTCCGTCATGGGCTCGGCCACCAGCGTGGACGCCATCGCCGTCCCGACCGAGCCCGAGTTCGACCCCGAGAGCACGGAACCGCCCGAGGAGCCGGTCCCGTTCACCGACGAGCAGCTGGACGCGGTCCGGGCGCTGCCCGAGGTCGCCGAGGCGGGCGGGCTCCTGAAGGGCGAGGCCGTGCTCCTGGACGCCGACGGCCGCGCGGTCGGCTTCGTGCCTCCCGCCGCGGTCGGGCTGGGCGAGGTCAGCCGCTTCTCCGCCGACGAGGGCTCGCTGCCCGCGAGCGGGGACGAGATCGCCCTGGCCACCTCCACCGCCGAGCAGACCGGCTTCGCGGTCGGCGACACGGTGACCGTGCTCGACGCCGAGGGGGACAAGCGCGACTTCACCCTCACCGGGCTGGTCGAGTTCGGCGTGGACCCGGCCTACAGCATGGGGGGCGCCGTCGTCTTCGACCCGGACACCACCCGGGAGATGGCCGGCGTGAGTGACTACGCCGAGATCGACGTGCTCGCCGCCGAGGGCCACACCCCGCAGGAGGCGGCCGACGCCGTCGCCGCGGAACTGGGGGGCGCGGCCGAGGTGAGCACCGGTGAGCAGTTCGGTCTGGACATGGCCGAGAGCGTGGGCGGCCAGGCGGAGATGCTGCGCGTCGCGCTGCTGCTGTTCGCCTTCATCGCGATGTTCGTCGCCGGGATCGTCATCTACAACACCTTCGCCATCCTCATCGCCCAGCGCCAGCGCGAGCTGGCCCTGCTGCGGTGCGTGGGCGCCAAGCGCGGCCAGGTCTTCCGGTCGGTGCTGACCGAGTCGGTGGTCGTGGGCCTGGTCTCCTCCGCCCTGGGCGTGCTGGCCGGTGTGGGCGTCGGCATGGCCGGTGCGACCTACGGCGGCCCGCTGCTGGGCTCCGGGGAGGCGGTACCGGTGGTGGTCACGCCGACGGCGGTCCTGGTCGGACTGGCCGTGGGAACCGTGGTGACCGTGTTCTCCGCGATGGTCCCGGCCACGCGCGCCACCCGGGTGGCGCCGTTGGCGGCCCTGCGCACCAGCGCCACCGCCGCCGGACTGGAGAAGGGCACCGGCTGGGTCCGCGTCGTCTTCGGCCTGGTGACCTTCGCGGTCGCGGCCGCCCTGGTGGGCCTGACCCAGATGACGGGACCGGGCACGATGGGCCCGGTCATCGTCACCGCCGCCGCCCTCATCGCTTTCGTGGGCGTGGTCGTACTGGGCCCGCTGCTGGTGCGCGGCATCGTGCGCGTGGTCGGCGTGCCCCTGCGGAAGGTGGGCGTGCCGAGCATGCTGGCGGTGGACAACTCCACCCGCAGCCCGCGCCGCGCGGCCACCGCGATGATCGCCCTGACCGTGGGCGCGACCCTCATCACCGGGTACTCGGTGGTCAGCGCCTCCGTCGAGACGACCATGACCCGGATGCTGGAGGAGCAGTTCCCGGTGGACTACCAGGTCTCCCCGCAGTTCTCCATGGAGGGGACCGGGACCGCCGCCGAGACGGCCGAGGACTCCGAGGGAGCCGAGGACCCGGAGGGGAGCGAGGGTTCCGGGCAGCCCGCAGGCGCCGAGCAGGCTCCCGCCGGTGACGAGGAGACCGCGGCCGGAGAGGCTCCCGCCGACGGCGCCGAGGGCCCCGCCGAACCCGCGGAGCCGACCGGGGGCGCGTCCGCCGGTGAGGACTCCGGCGCGCAGGCCACCACCGGGGCCGGGGCGGCCCAGGAGCCGCGCTTCCCCACCATCCCGAACGAGGTCCGGGTGGCGCTGGAGGGCCAGTCCGCCCTGGGCAAGGTCATCGGCCAGCGCAGCGTCTACGTCGACACGGACGGCGGCCAGTCGGTCCCCGTCTACACCTACCCGGGCGCCGAGGTCGGCGTCGACCTCACCAGCGACACCGTCGAGGGCGACGTGACCGACATCGGTCCGGGCCGGGCCACGGTGACGGAGGGCTACGCCGAGGGCGCCGGGGTGGGCGACACCCTCACCCTCCCGGCCGAGGACGGCCGGGACCTGTCCGTGGAGATCGTCGCGGTCGTGGAGGACATGCAGTCCCTGACGGGCGTGACCCTGCACCCGGAGGACTTCGCCGCGGCCTTCCCGTCGGTGGACGAGGACGAGATGCTGCTCATCCGCGCCGCCGAGGGAGCCGACGCCGCCGAGGTGCGCGACGCGGTCTACACCGCGGTCGAGGACCACCCGACCATGCAGGTCGCGTCGGCCGCCGAGATGAAGAACCAGTTCTCCGAGGTTCTGGACATCGCCTTCTACACCATCGCGGCGATGCTGGGCCTGGCGATCATCATCGCGGTGTTCGGCATCTCCAACACCATGGCGCTGTCGGTGCTGGAGCGCACCCGCGAGTCCGCGCTGCTGCGGGCGCTGGGGTTGGCCCGGGGCCAGCTGCGCCGGATGCTGAGCGTGGAGGCCGTGCTGCTGTGCCTGATCGGCGCCGGTATCGGCATCGTGCTGGGCGTGGTGTTCGGTTGGGCGGCCGGGGCCTCGGTCATGCCGGACATGGTCTTCGCCGTGCCCTTCGGCCAGATCGGGGTGTTCATCGCGGTCGCCGTCCTGGCGGGACTGCTGGCCTCGGTGCTGCCCGCCCGCCGGGCGGCGGCCACCTCGATCACGGGGGCGCTGGCCAGCGAGTAGGCGGTCACGCCTTCCGCGGGCGCACGCGTCGCCGCGACGGGAAACGCGAGGGCCCCCTTCCGCCTCCGGGCGGAAGGGGGCCCTCGCTCTCGGCGTTCTCCCCCGCCGAACAGGGGTCGCTCCGCCGGAGGCCGTATCCCGCGCAACGGCCGTGGACGCCGTGCCCCGGGCGGTACGCCCCACACGGTGTGCCCCCGGGCGGCCCAGTCCTCTGAGGGCGCGGTCCTCAGGTGTCCGGTGCGCCGGTGTCCCTGGGGTCCTCGGCGTCCGGAACGTAGCCCGCCGTGTCGGTGGTCCGGTCGCGCTCGTCGTCCCGGTCGCCGTGGGGAGTGTCCGCCGGATGCTCGTAGGGCCTGTCGGGGTGCTCGCTCCGCACGGCCGCGCCCTCGTCGACGTCGGGTGTGACGTCGTCGCTCTCCTCGTGCATGGCCTCCTGCTCGGCGCTGCGGGTCTCCCCTCCCCAGCTCTCGCGCGGGTAGAGGTCGCTGCGCTCGGAGCGCACCGCCTCGTCGATCCCCCGCGGCTCGGACGAGCTGTCGGTCCCCGGCATGTCGGGGTCCTCGAAGTCGTACTCCTGGATGTCGTAGTCGGCCTCGATCCGCCGCTCCCGGGCGACGGCCTTGCTCAGCTCGGGGTCGTCCCCCATGTCGGTGTCCACGTCATAGGGCTCTTCAGTCATGTCCGCCCCCCTTCCCTCGTTAGTCCCGTGCCCCAAACCGGCACACCTATGTCACCGGCGGGCACACGGGACGTCGGGGCGGGCCGGGGGCGGCCCAGCCGAACGCCCCGCTACCGGCGGCGGGCGCGCTCGGCGCGGCGCAGCAGCAGCGGGCGCAGGGCGGCCTCCAGCGCGACGGAACCGTCGAGCTTGCTCTGGCCCACGACGCGATCCTCGAAGTGGATGGGGATCTCCACCATCTTCTGCCCGCGCCGGTAGGCCCGGTAGTGCATCTCCACCTGGAAGGCGTAGCCGGTGCTCTCGATGCCGGGCAGGTCCAGGACGCGCAGCGCCGAGGCCCGCCAGATCTTGAAGCCCGCGGTGACGTCGCGGATGGGGATGGACAGCACGGTCTTGACGTAGGCGTTGGCCCAGCCGCTCAGCAGGCGGCGGCTGAGGTTCCACCGCTCGGACAGGCTGCCGCCGGGGACGTAGCGGCTGCCGATCACCACGCCCGCGTTGGTGGCGTGCAGGGCGCCGAGCAGCTGGGGAACGTAGCCCACGGGGTGGCTGAGGTCGGCGTCCATCTGCACCACGTGGTCGGCGCCCTCCTCCAGGGCGCGGGTCATGCCCGCGACGTAGGCGCGCCCCAGGCCGTCCTTGATGGTGCGGTGGACGACGCCGACGCGTCCGGCGAACTCGACCGCGAGCTTGTCGGCGATCTCGCCGGTGCCGTCGGGGGAGCCGTCGTCCACGACCACCACCCGCAGCCGCGGCAGGTCCAGGGCCATGAGCTGGCCCACCAGCACGGGGAGGTTGTCCGCCTCGTTGTAGGTGGGCACGACCACCGTCACCCGGGAGTCGGCCCACGGCGCGGGGAGCGCCACGGGTTCGGGGGTGACGCGCACGGGCGGGGAGGGCGGCTGCTGGGGAGACGGCTGGGAGGACATGCGCGGCGGCTCCTGCGGATCGGACGGGCGGTGCGGGACGGGCGGAGCGTACGCGGGATACGCGTGTGAACGGTAGGGTACGCGGTCCTTTCCTCCGTTCGCAGAGGAGAAGTCCGCTTTTCCCTCCCCCCTCACTGCCCCCGCTCTTGGGCGACCACCGCGACGTGGACGAGGGCGCCCGTCTCCTCCAGGGTCATCAGCACCTCGGGGTCGGCGCTGCTGTCGGTGACCAGGTGGGCGATCTCCTCGGGGGCGACGGTGGGCACCATGGTGTCGGCGCCGATCTTGGTGTGGTCGGCCAGGACGATGGTCTCCTCGGCGCAGGCGGCCAGGGCGCGGTCCACGCTGGCCACGGCCGGGTTGGGGGTACTCAGGCCGCGGTCGGCGCTGACCCCGTTGCCGGAGAGGAAGGCCCGGTTGACGCGCAGCCCGGCCAGGCTCTCCTCCGCCGCCGCCCCGACCAGGGCCCGGATGGGGCCGTGCAGGGTGCCGCCGGTCACGACCACCTCGACGCCGGCGGCCCCGGCCAGGACGTCGGCGACGCGCAGGGAGTTGGTGACCACGGTCAGGTCGGTGCGGGTCAGGAGCGCGCGGGCGAAGGCCTCGGCGGTGCTGCCGGGGCCGATGGTGACGGCGTCGCCGGGGCGCACGAGTCGGGCCGCGGCGGTGGCGATGGCGGCCTTCTCGGCGGCGCACTGGCCGCTCTTGCCGGAGTAGCTCTGCTCGTGGCCGATCCTGCCGGGCAGGGCGACCCCGCCCCGGCGGCGGTCCACCAACCCCTCGGTCTCCAGGGCGCGCACGTCGCGGCGGATGGTGACCTCCGAGGCGCGGACCCTGACGGCGATGTCGCGCAGGGACATGGTGCCGTTGGCGCGCACGAGTTCGAGAATGCGCTCCCGGCGCTCGGCAGCGAACGCCGGACGGTTCTCCTCGGCCATGGACCCACTTCCGTGCTCTGCTCGGGCACGGGCCACGGTCCCGCGCGACTCCCTAGACTACGGACCCGTCGGCGGTGGTGATCCGTCCGGGCCGGACGGCGTCCTCGGGCGCCGACTGCTCCGGAACCCTCCCGGAGGCGGTCTCGGGCTCCCCGGCCTCCGCGGCGGCCTCCTCCTCGGTGGTCTGACCCCCCTCTCTCAGGAGGGTGACCACGACGATCGCCGTGAGCGCCACCAGACCGACGAGCGCTCCCGCGCCGAGCAGTACCACGACAGACATCTGGGCCTCCCAGGGGACGGGCTGACCTGCCAATAACCGAATTCCCGGTTTGGGTTGACCTCACACCACCGAACGCGGGGGAGATCGGGACACAATGGGGGGCATGAAGCTCGATCCGGCACCCCTGTCCATCGAGGTGTGGTGGGTACGCACCTCAGCCGCCGACGACCGCCTGCTGCGCCTGTTGGACGAGGAGGAACGGTCGCGCAACGCCCGCTTCCGGCTCCAGGCCGACCGCGACCGGCACCTGCTGGGCCGGGCGGTGTCCCGGCTGCTGCTGGCCGAGCGGGCCGACTGCCCGCCCGAGAAGGTGACCTTCGCTTTGCGCTGCCGTTCCTGTGAGGAGAAGGAACGGGCGGGCGCCAGCCGGGGCGAGGACTCCGCGCAGGGCCCGCACGGCAAGCCCCACCCCTCCGGCCCCGCCGAGGGGTGGGAGCTCTCCGTCAGCCACTCGGGTGAGTGGGTGGTGCTGGCCCTGGCCCGCGAGGTGCCCGTGGGCGTGGACGTGGAACGCGTGTCCCCGGCCCGCGACCTTGAAGGCCTGGCGGGCTACACGCTGGGCGAACCCGAGCAGCGGGCCTGGGAGCGCCTCTCCCCCGCCGACCGGGTCGGCGCCTTCTTCCGTTACTGGGCCCGCAAGGAGGCGCTGCTGAAGGCGACCGGCCTGGGCCTGTCCGGCGGGATGCGGCGGGTGCTGGTGAGCCCGGCGGACGCCGCCCCCGCCCTGCTGTCCTGGGAGGGCGGCGGGGCGCCGGGGGCGGTGGCGCTGGCGGACCTGGACGTCGGGGCGGTCCCGGACCGGGGCGGGGAGGAGTACCGCTCCGCGCTGGCGGTGCTGACCGACCGGCCGCTGGAGCTGGAGCCGCGCACCCACGAGGAGACCGTCCGGCTGCTGCGCTCCCGGCCGGGCGGAGGCTGAGCCCCCGAGGGACGGCAGGGCCCCTCGGGGAGGACCGCGTTCCTCGGGGAGAGCGGACCCTTTCGGGGCGGACCGCCCTCCGGCCCCGCGTTCTCGCGGGCCGGGCGGCGGCGTCCTCCGCGCAGGGGGACGACGCGGGCCTCCTCGCGGGCCGGGCGGCGGCGCGGGTCCTCCCCGGGGGAGGTGGTCAGGCTCCCTCCCTGGCCAGGTGGCGGCTGATGACCATGCGCTGCACCTGGTTGGTGCCCTCCACGATCTGGAGCACCTTGGCCTCGCGCATGTAGCGCTCGACGGGGAAGTCGCGGGTGTAGCCGTAGCCGCCGAAGACCTGCACGGCGTCGGTGGTGACCCTCATGGCGGTGTCGGTGGCCAGGAGCTTGGCCATCGCGGCCTGCTTGCCGAAGGGGAGCCCGGCGTCGCGCAGGCGTGCGGCCGACAGGTAGAGCTCGCGGGAGGCCGCGACCTGGGTGGCCATGTCGGCGAGCATGAAACCCACGCCCTGGAAGTCGCCGATGGCGGTGCCGAACTGGTGGCGTTCGCGGGAGTACTCCACGGCGGCGTCGAGGGCGGCCTGGGCGAGGCCGACCGCGCAGGCGGCGATGCCCAGGCGTCCGGAGTCCAGGGCGGACAGGGCGATGCCGAAGCCCCTGTCCCGCTCGCCCACCAGGGCGTCGGCGCCGAGGCGGACGTCGTCGAGGAGGACTCCGGCGGTGGTCGAGGAGTTCATGCCCATCTTGCGCTCGGGGGCCGCCGATCCCAGGCCGGGGGTACCCGCGGGGACGTGGAAGCAGCTGATGCCGCGGGCGCCGGAGTCGGGGGCGCCGGTGCGGGCGAAGAGCGTGTAGTAGTCGGCCTGGCCGCCGTGGGTGATCCAGGCCTTGGCGCCGTTGACGCGGTAGCCGTCCCCGTCGTCCTCGGCCCGGGTGGTCAGGGCGGAGGCGTCCGAGCCCGAGGCGGCCTCGGACAGGCAGTAGGCGCCCAGGAGGTCGCCGCCGAGCATGCCGGGCAGGTGGGCGTCCCTCTGCGCGTCGGAGCCGAAGGTGGCGAGGGGGTAGCAGGACAGGGTGTGGACGCTCACGCCCAGGCCGACCGCGAGCCAGCCCCGGGCCAGCTCCTCCACCACCTGGAGGTAGACCTCGTAGGGCTGGTCCCCGCCGCCGTACCGGCCGGGGTAGGGAAGGCCGAGCAGTCCGGCACCGCCGAGCACGCGGAAGACCTCGCGCGGGAACAGGCCGCCCTCCTCGTCCCCGGCGGCCCGCGGGGTCAGCTCCTTGTCCACGATCTCCCGGGTCAGTTCCAGGAGTTGCTCCGCCTCGGGGGTGTGCAGAGTACGTGCGACCGTCATGAACCTCTCCCGCGCCTGTCCGACATGTGGACACCTAGTAGGACGTCCAACTATATGGTGACGTACGGCACCCCCGCTCCACAAGCCGACGGGGCCGGGCGCTCCGGTCCCTTGGACGGCGCACCGCTCCGGCGGCCGTCGCGTTAGACGGGGCGGCCCGCCGCGCCCGCGACGACAGCGCGTCTGTACACGAGCCCCCTCCTCGTCCTAGATTCCACGCATGGACCTCGAACTCCGCCACCTGCGCACCATCTGCCTCCTGGCCGACACCGGCAGTGTGACCAAGGCGGCCGCCGCGCTCTCCACCTCCCAGCCCGCGCTGACCACCCAACTCCAGCGGATCGAGCGCGAGGTCGGCGGACCGCTGTTCCACCGCGGGCGTTCGGGGGTCCGCCCCACCGAGCTGGGCGAGTTCGTGCTGGTGCGCGCACGCTCGGTCCTGCTGTCCATGGACGACCTGCTGCACGACATCACCGCGCGCGGGGCCTCCCCCACCACCCTGCGCGTGGGCGGGGTCGGGCCGCTGACGCTGGAGCTGTCGGCCCGCATACCCGAGGTCTTCCCGAACGTGCCGGTCCACGTGCGCACGGAGTACTCCCCCAAGCTGGTCACCGACCTGGTGCGCGCGGGCCGCCTGGACCTGGGGACCACGATCGACTACGTGGACCGCGACCTGTCCACCGACGGCCCCCTGTCCTGGGCGATGCTCTCGGTGGAACCGCTGCACGTGGCGCTGTGGGCCGACCACCCCCAGGCGAAGCGGCCGCTGGTCAGGCTGGGCGACCTCGCGGGGACGCCGTGGGCGCTGACCCCGCCGGACGGCACCGGCTGGCCCGAGTGCTTCTACCTGGCCTGCCAGCGGGCCGGGTTCACCCCCGAGGTGCCCTACCGGCTCTACGACCGCTCCGAGATCCGCGACCTCATCGCCGACCGCCGGGCGGTCGCGCCGTGCCAGCCGGACTTCGACACCGGCCCGGACGTGGTGGTACGCCCCCTGGAGGGTGAGCCCATACAGCTGCGCCACCTGTTGGTCTGGCGGCGCGACAGTCCGATCCAGCAGGCCTCCGACACGATCGCGCGGCTGGCCCGCGAGATCCTGGGCGGCCCGTCCCGCACACCGGACCCCCCGGCCCCGGGCGACGCCGGGTCCACTCTCGGCCGGGCGCCGGGCGAGCGGCGCAACGGGCGCGCGCCGGGGACGCTCAACGGCTGAGCCGACCGCACTCCACCCCCTCCCACCTGGACACACGTCACATAGCGACCGGTCGGTTTGCGAGGTGGGGCGGCACGCGTAGAGTGTTTACTCGCAAGTAACGTACTCGTGAGTAGACATACCCCCGCCGTCCGCTCCACAGACACGTACCTCTCCCCCACGGGCCCCGCCCCGCCCGTTCCGCGAAGGCACGACCGAGTCCAGGACACCATCATGCGACCACTGAGCATCCTCTCCTCGACGCTGGCCGTCACGGTTCTCCTCACCTCCTGCTCCAGCGGCACGGACGGCTCCGACCGGGCCGTCACCCCCGGGGTGACGGACGACGCCGTCGTCATCGGCACGCACCAACCGCTCACCGGAGCGGCCTCCCCGGGTTTCCGCCACGTCTCCACCGGCGCCCGCGCCGTGTTCGACTACATCAACGACAACGGCGGCATCCACGGCCGCCGGATCGAGTACCAGGTCCAGGACGACGCGTTCGACCCCGCGCAGACCCAGGAGGCCGTCCGCAGCCTCATCGACGACCAGGAGATCTTCGCCATGCTCGGCGGCCTGGGCACCCCCACCCACGAGGCCGTGATCGAGGAGCTCAACGAGGCGGGCGTCCCCGACCTGTTCGTCTCCTCCGGCGCCCTGGCCTGGGACCAGCCCGAGGTCTACCCCCACAGCTACGGCTTCCAGGTCGACTACACCCGGGAGGCCAAGATCCAGGGCCAGTACATCGCCGAGAACTTCCCCGGCGACAGGGTCGGCCTGCTCTACCAGAACGACGACGTGGGCCCCTCCTCCCACGCGGGGATCGAGCAGTACCTCACCGAGGAGATCGTGGCCTGGGAGTCCTACGACCCCGGCGTTCCCGAGCTCGCCGGACAGGTCGAGGAGCTCAAGCGGTCGGGCGCCGAGGTCGCCGTCTGCCACTGCATCCCCGCCTTCCTGGCCCTGGCCGTCCTGGAGGCCACCGCGATCGGCTACACCCCTCAGTGGGTGGCGCCCAGCTTCGGCGGCGACGTGGCGGTGGCCACCGGGCTGATCGAGGAGTACGCACAGGGCACGGCGGCCGAGAACGTCCCGCCCGAGGCCTTCCTGGACGGTCTGATCATCACCGCGTTCCTGCCGATGGCCGCCCAGCGCGAGGACCCGTGGACCGAGTTCTTCCTGGAGATCCACGAGAGGTACAACGAGGGCACGCCCTTCACCGACACCACCGTCTACGGCATGGTGCAGGCGGTCCTGTTCGCCCAGGTGCTCATGGAGACCGGCCCCGACCTGACCCGGGAGAGCCTGCTCTCCACCCTCGACTCCCACGAGTGGACGGGGCCCGGCCTGGTGCCGTTCAACGCCACCGAGGACGACCACAGCGGCTACGCCGGGGTGATGGTGGTGCAGCACCACGCCGGTGAGGAGCCCGAGGTCCTCCAGGAGCCCATGGTCACCGACAGCGACGGCGGGGAGGTCCTGCCCTTCGAGCTGGACCGGCCCTCGCCCGACGAGGTGACCCTCTTCGGGGGGTCCGGCGGCTAGGTTCCGTTCTCTGGTTCGTGGTCCGGCCAGAGCGGGGCGCTGACCGGTACGGCCCCGGCCCGGGGAGGCGTGGCGAGCTTGTCCAGACGCGTAGCGACGCCCCGGTGGTGCTTGAGCGGGCCGATGCAGCGTTCGACCGGGTCGCGGCGCTTGTGGGCCTGCCGGTCGAAGGCGGGCGGGCGTGCGCGACCGCCGCGGGAACGCGCGGGTTCGGGACGGGCCTCAGGACCGCGTCCGCCCGCGGCGCGAGCGCGCCCACCAGACCGCGCCGATCACCACCGCGAGCACCGCCCCGCCCACGGCCACCGGCAGGCCCAGGTCCGTGCCGCCGACGCCGACCAGCACCAGCGCCGCCGTGCTGGGCACCCCGCCCAGGAGCGTGCCCAGCACGAAGGGCCACATCCGCATCCGGGTCAGCCCGAAGCCGTAGTTGACCACCTGGTAGGGGATGACCGGAACCAGGCGCAGCTGGAGCACCGCCAGGAGGGCGCGACCGCCCGCCAGGGTCTCCAACCGGGTGCGGGCCCCCTCGGGCAGCCGCCGGGCCACCGCGTCGCCCGCCACGTGGCGGGCGACCCAGAACTGGGCCAGGGCGGCGCACACCCCGCCCGCCACGGCCAGGACCAGGCCCAGGGACATTCCGAAGAGCAGCCCGGCGGCGGCGTTGAGGGCGGGCCTGGGCAGGAAGGCGAACACTCCCAGCAGGTACACGCTCAGGTAGGCCAGCGGAGCGGCCGCTCCGGCGTCCTCCACCCAGGCCTGGAGGGTCTCCAGGTCGGGGCCCCACAACAGCGCCGACACCAGCAGCGCCACCCAGAGCAGCAGCAGGGCGAGCCGCGACACGTCCGCGGCTCGCACGCCGCGCGTGTCCTCACCCATGGCCACAGCGTACGCCCGGCGCCGGACTCCCACGGAACCGGCATATCAGCGCCGTTCGGCACAGGCGGGGCGAACAGTGCGTTCAGTGTTGTCCGGGACGCCCCGAACACCCGTGCCGCCCGGAGCGGACGGTACGGTCCGCGCTGTCCGGAACAGCCGGGATGACCGCGGTGCCCAGGACGAACGGAACGGCCCGCGTTACTCGGGACGGTCGTGGTGCCCGTGGTGCCCGTGCTGTTCGGGGTCCTCGGAGGCCTCGGGGAGGCGCAGAACGAACGCGGCCCCGCCGAGCAGCTCGCTGTGGCCGGCCAGCAGACTGCCGCCGTGGGCCCGGGCGATCTCGCGGGAGATGGCCAACCCCAGGCCGCTGCCGCCGGGATCGCGCTCCCGCGACTCGCTCAACCGCGCGAAGCGCTCGAAGATCCGCTCCCGTTCCCCGGGCGGAATCCCCGACCCGTCGTCGTGCACCTCCACCACCGCGAAACCGTCCTCCCGCCCGACGATGACGTCGACGCGGGATACGGCGTGCCGGTCGGCGTTGGCGATCAGGTTCGTCAGGACCCGCACGAGGCGCAGGCGGTTGGCGACGACGTGGACCGGCCCGGAGGAGTGCAGCCGCAGTTCGGGAATACGGCGCTCGAACGGGAACTCCTCCGCGACCAGCGCGGACAGGTCCAGCCTTTCCTGAACAGGCGCGGTACCGGCGTCCAGACGGGCGAGTTCGAGCAGGTCGGCGACGATGTTCTCCAACCGCTCGGTGTCCGAGAGCAGACCGGTGAGCAGCCGTTCACGCGCGCGGGCGTCGGGATCGGGGTCGGAGAGCTCCACCTCCAGCTTGGTCCGCATCCCGGCGATGGGGTTGCGCAACTCGTGGGAGGCGTCCGAGACGAACCGCCGCTGCCGGGCCATCCCCTCCTCCATCCGTTCCAGGCTGTGGTTGGCGGTACGGGCCAGGTGGGCGATCTCGTCGTCGCTGTCGGGCACCGGGAGCCTGCGGTGCAGGTCACTGACGGAGAGGGTGTCGAGCTGGGCCCTGATCTCCTCCACTGGGCGCAGTGCCCGGCCGACCCCGTGCCAGATGACGAACCCGGTGGTGGCGAGCAGGACGCAGGACATCACCACCAGCGCGTCCTCCAGCACGTGGGTGGCCACGATCTGGGGCGTGCCCACGGCCGCCAGGACGACGACGTCGCCGTAGGCCGTGTCGTCGACGGCGTAACCCGACACCAGCAGGCAGGTCCGGGGGTCGACGCCCGCGACCGGCCCGCAGACCGTGGTGTCCACCCGCGGGTCGGAGGCGGTGGGGCGCTCGGCGGTCAGCTGCGGCTGGCCCTCCATGGCGTCGCTGGAGGCGAGCACCGCACCGGAGTCGCGCGCGACGACCTGGATCCGCAGGACGGACTCCCCGTCGGGGATCAGCTCCGGATAGCGCTGGACCGCGATGTGGTCCGCGACGTCGCGGGCCTCCTCCGCCGCCAGGTCGCGGACCTGCTCCACGATCGCCTCACGGACGAGGAAGATGGTCAGGGCCAGGCCCAGTCCGGTGACCACGGCCAGTGCCGCGACCGCGCCGAACGTGACCCGGGCCCGAATCGACCGGGGACGTATCCGCTCCCACACCCTCATGGGCCCGTCATCCCAACCTGGCATCGCCCCATTGTCACCCAGGGGACCGGACATCCGTCGAAGCGACGGCGGTGTGGCGGCGGTTGACGAACGGACCGGCGGTTACTGCTCGTAGGGGGAGGGCGGGTTGCTGACCTCCTCCATCTCCAGGACCTCGAACTCGTGCTGGCTGACGTCGGCGATGTCGCCCTCGGGCTCGACCCAGGTGCCGCGCACCGTCCACCAGCTGTCGGTCTCCGGCGAGGGCTCGTTGGAGATGTGCACCTTGTTGACGATGGCGTCGGCCGCGCAGCAGGACATCTGGAGGCGGGCCAGGAACCAGCCCTCCCCCTCGGGGTCGGGCACCGCGAAACCGGTCAGCTCGACCTCGCGCCCGGCCAGCTGGCGCTCCTCGTCCACCCAGGCGCGCATCACGAACTGGCGGATGTCCATCGCGACGACCTCGCCCGGTCCGGCCTCGGCCAGGCCGTCGTCGAAGCGGCCGGGGCGAGCCTGCTCGGGCGGCGGGGCGGAGGAGGAGGCGGTGGACTCCACGGTGTAGGCGCCCAGCGCGGGCGGGGCGACGACGAAGACCGCGACCACCGGCAGCAGGAGCAGCCAGGCCACTCTGGGCGCGCGGGAGTGGTCGTGCCCGTGGCCGTGGCCGTCGGCGGAGTGGTCGGAGTGCTCCTCGGGGGCGTTCGCGGCCGCCCTCTCACCGCGCAGCTCGGCCACGATGATGAGCACGCCGAGCACGGCCATGACCACGCCCGCGGCGATGAGGAAGGGGCCGAAGCCCGCCTTGACCCAGTTGAGGTAGAGGTCGGTGGCGACCGTGCTGGTCAGCGCGGCGGCGCCGAGCAGGACGAGGGTGAGCCCCTGGGCGATGCGGTTCACAGGAAGAGGCCTCCGATCAGGAAGGTGCTGAGCAGCCCGACCAGCAGGCACATCGGCGCGAAGCGCACCACGAAGCGCCAGCCGAACACACCCGCCTGCATCGCGATGAGCTTGAGGTCGACCATCGGGCCGATCACCATGAACGCGAGCTTGGCGGTGGGCGAGAACTCGGTGAGGCTGACCGCGACGAACGCGTCGGCCTCGGAGCAGATGGACAGCAGGATGGCGAGCAGGGCGAGCACGAGGACCGAGACGACCGGGAGTCCGGCCACCGTCACCAGCCACTCGCGCGGGACCAGGACGTTGAGGGAGGCCGCGGCCAGGCCGCCGACCACGAGGTAGCCGCCCGCGTGCATCATGTCGTGCAGCATGGACTCGCGGAAGACGGTCCACCGGGATTCGCCGGGGGCGTGCGTGCGCGCGGGCAGGCGCAGCCAGTCGGTGCGGCCGAAGCGCACCCAGATCCACCCGATGACCACGGCGGCCAGCAGCGAGGCGACGAACCGGGCGAGCACCATCTCGGGCTGCCCGGCGAAGGCCACCGCGGTGGCGATCATCACGATCGGGTTGATCGCGGGCGCGGCCAGCAGGAAGGTCAGCGCGGCGGCGGGCGCGACCCCGCCCTTGATCAGGCTTCCGGCGATGGGGACCGAGGCGCACTCGCACCCGGGCAGCAGGGCGCCGGAGGCCCCGGCCACCGGCACCGCCCGCGCGGGGCTGGAGGGGATGAGGCGCTGGTAGACCGAGGTCGGGACGAACGCGGTGAGCGCCGCCGACAGCGCGACGCCGAAGACCAGGAAGGGCAGCGCCTGGAAGCTGATCGCGGTGAAGATGGTGGCCCAGGCCAGGAAGGCGTCGCTGGTCAGCCGGTCGGTGACCCAGGCGTGCCCCATCGCCATGGCGGTGATGAACAGGGCGAACAGCCAGACCGTGCCGGTCCTGCGCTGACCGCCCCTGCGCCCCCAGTCCTCGGGGGGCAGTTCGTCGCCGCGGTCGCTCCACCCCCCGGCGAGGGTGTCGCCGAGCGAGGCGGAGGCGTTGGGCGGGGCGGAGCCGGGCGCGGCGGGGTCGGGTGCGGCGGCGGGCGTCGTCCGGTCGGACACGGTGGTACTCCGCGGTGGTCGGGTGGGAACTCCACGCATCGTACCGAAAATCGTTTTCGCCCGTCAGCGTCCCACTCCGGCCTGTGGACAACCGGGCCCCGGGTTCGACCGGGGCAGCCCACCCCGGCGGGGGAAACGGTCTTCCGCTCTCCTCCCACACCCACGTACCGCACCAGCCCCGCGGGCACCATCGCGGCGAGCGCCCGCGGCCGGTCCCCGGGCCTGCGGGCCGCCACCAGCACGAGCACGACGCCCACCGACACACAGACGCGGACCACAGGCCGCCGAACCCCGAGGCGGCAGGGCCGTCACGGGGAGGGAGAGCGCGCCCGGGGCGGGCCCGGCCACGGCGGCCGGGAGGAGCACCGGAGGAGGGAAGGGGAGCCGGTGGAGGGGGGGTGTTTACCGCACGCCCCGGTCATCGCTCGGTGTCGGAGCCCCGGTTCCCCTCCTCGGGGCCGTCGTCACCGTCGGAGCGGTCCGCGTCAGCGGCCTCGTCCACGGCCGTCGCGCCGTGCGACTCCGCCTCTTCCGGGTCGGACCGCTCGCCGTCCCGCCCCTGCTCCTCCGCGACGGCGCCCGGGTCCGGGGGCGCCTCGCCCTCGTCGCGGGGGACGTCCTCGGGCTGGGGCCCGGAGGCCGGGCCCCAGCACTCCACGTTGCGCAGGCCGGGCATCTTGGCGAGCGTGAACTGGGGGTCCAGGCCGTTGCGCAGCTGGCGGCTGTAGTCGGCCAGCAGCCGGAAGGCGATCCCCGACAGCGGTGCCAGGGCCAGCAGGTTCACGGTGGCCATCACGCCCATGGAGATGTCGGCCAGGCTCCACACCAGGGTCAGGGGCGCCACGGAGCCGAGGAAGACCGCCGCCAGGACCGCGTAGCGGAAGTAGGTCATGTGCTGGGGGCTGCTGTCCAGGAACTGGAGGTTGGTCTCCCCGTAGTAGTAGTTGCCCAGCACGGAGGTGAAGGCCAGCAGGAAGAGGATGACCGTGAGCGCGTGGACCGACCACCCGCCCAGGCTGTCCTCCAGCGCGCCCTGCGTGACCTGGATGCCCCGGTCGTCGCCGTACTCGGGGCCGCTGACCAGCACGATGAAGGCCGTCACCGAGCACACCAGCCAGGTGTCGAAGTACACGCCCAGCGTCTGCACGAGCCCCTGCTTGGCCGGGTGGGAGACCGAGGCGGTGGCCCCGGCGTTGGGGGCCGAGCCCAGACCCGCCTCGTTGGAGAACATGCCGCGCCGCATGCCCTGGACGATGGCCGTGCCCACTCCCCCGGCGACGAACTCGCGCGCGCCGAACGCCGACGCGAAGATGTCGCCGACGACCCGGGGCAGCTCCCCTATGTTGAGGGCGACCACCCACAGGCCGATGAGGATGTACAGGACGGCCATGAGCGGGACCAGCGCCTGGGCCGCGTGCGCGATGCGCCTGACCCCGCCGAAGATCACCAGCGCGGTCAGGCCCGCCAGCACCAGCCCGATCACGGCCGACAGCAGCAGGCCGGGCGTTCCGCCGAGGGCGCCCACGGAGGTGGACACGGCGGCGGCGATGCTGTTGGCCTGCACCGTGTTGAACACCAGGCTGAAGGTCACGGTGATGATCACCGCGAACAGCACGCCCATCCACCGCCTGCCCAGCCCCTTCTCCATGTAGTAGGCCGGACCGCCCCGGAAGCCGGTGTCGGTGCGCACCTTGTACAGCTGGGCGAGGGTGGACTCCACGAACGCCGCGGCGCCCAGCACCGCGGCCATCGTCCACATCCAGAACACCGCGCCCGGCCCGCCCAGGATGATCGCGGTGGAGACGCCGACGATGTTGCCCGTCCCCACCCGTGAGGCGGCCGAGATGGAGAAGGCCTGGAAGGAGGAGATCTCCCGCCGGCCGTCGGGCGCCACCCCCGGGGCGCTGCCAAGGACGCGGAACATCTCCGGCAGCAGACGCAGCTGCACGATCCCCGAGCGCACCGTGAAGTAGACGGCCAGGACGATCAGGAGCGGGATGAGGAAGTAGCTCCAGAAGAAGTCGTTGACGGCGACGACTGCGTTGTTCACGCGCTCCCCTTCAAGCGGTCCGGTCTCCGGCAAGTGTCCACGTCACCGGAGGTGGGAGCCCGTGCGGACACGCGAAGGGGCGGTAAAGGACCGTAACGGGTCAACAACCCGCCGCGGGCACATGATCGGGCCCCGGCCTGTGGTGGGGGCGCCCATGGTCAGCCGTGCCCGCGCTCCCTACGGTTGCCGGACATGAGACAGAAAGCCTCCTTCGGGCGGGTGGTCACCGCCAGCCTCATCGGCACGACGATCGAGTGGTACGACTTCTTCCTCTACGGGTCGGCCGCCGCGCTCGTGTTCAACCACGTCTTCTTCCCCGAGTCCGACCCGCTGGTGGGCACCATGCTGGCGTTCACCACCTACGCCGTGGGGTTCGTCGCGCGTCCGCTGGGCGGCCTGGTCTTCGGTCACTTCGGCGACCGGATCGGCCGCAAACAGCTGCTGGTCATCAGTCTGCTGCTGATGGGCGGATCGACGTTCGCGATCGGCCTGCTGCCGACCTACGCGGTGATCGGCGTGGCCGCTCCGCTGCTGCTGACGCTGCTGCGGGTGGTCCAGGGCTTCGCCCTGGGCGGCGAGTGGGGCGGCGCGGTGCTGCTCGTCGCCGAGCACGGCGAGCCGCGGCACCGGGGGTTCTGGGCGTCCTGGCCGCAGGCGGGCGCTCCGGGCGGCAACCTGCTGGCCACCGCCGTGCTGGCGGTGCTCGCCGTGGTGATGAGCGACGCGGCCTTCCTGTCCTGGGGCTGGCGCGTGCCGTTCCTGCTCTCGGGCGTGCTGGTGCTCATCGGCCTGTGGGTGCGCCTGGCGGTCAGCGAGTCGCAGGTCTTCCGCGACGCGCACGAGCGGGCGGCGGCCTCGGCCCGGCCCGAGCGCGCCCCGATCCTGGGCGTGCTGCGCGACCACTGGCGCGAGGCCCTGGTGGCCATGGGCGTGCGCATGGCCGAGAACGTGTCGTACTACGTCGTCACCGCGTTCATCCTGGTCTACGCGACGCAGGAGGCGGGGATGCCCAACGGCCAGGTGCTCAACGCGGTACTCGTCGCCTCGGCGGTGCACCTGGTGACCATCCCCGCGTGGGGAGCCCTCTCGGACCGGATCGGCCGCAGGCCGGTGACCGCGCTGGGGGCCGCGGGGGCGGGGCTGTGGGTGTTCGCCTTCTTCCCGCTCGTGGACGCGGGGACCTTCTGGTCGGTGACCCTGGCCGTGACGGTCGGCCTGGTCCTGCACGGGGCCATGTACGGCCCGCAGGCGGCCTTCTTCTCCGAGCTGTTCAGCACCCGCGTGCGCTACTCGGGAGCGTCGGTGGGCTACCAGCTGGCGTCGATCGTGGCGGGCGGACTGGCCCCGCTGGTCGCGACGGCCCTGCTGGCCTCGTTCGGCAGCAGCGTGCCGGTCTCGCTGTACGTGGCCGCCATGGCCGCGGTCACCCTGGTCGCCGTCGCGGCCGCCCGCGAGACCAGGGGCCGCGACCTGCGGGAGGTGGCAGTGTCCGAGAGAAGTGGGTGACCCCGGTAAAAGGGCCCGGGCCCGGCAGGTGCCACCTGCCGGGCCCGGGTCTGTCATCGCACCGGTACCGCTCCGAGCACGGGAGCGGTGACGGGATCAGTACTGCGGAGCGGAGTCGAAGCGCTCCTCGCGGCGCGGGCCGCGACGGTCGCCGCGGTAGCCGCCGCGGTTGTCGCCGCCACGGTAACCGCCACCGCCGCCACGGCGCTCGCCGCCGCGGTAGCCGCCCTCACCGCGCGGAGCGAAGTCACGGCGCTCACCACCGGGACGGTCGCCCCGGTAACCGCCGCCTCCCTCGGCCCCGCGGCGCTCGCCGCCGCGGTAGCCGCCCTCACCGCGCGGAGCGAAGTCACGGCGCTCGCCACCGGGGCGGTCGCCCCGGTAACCGCCACCGCCACCGCGACGGTCACCGCCGCGGTAGCCGCCGCCACCACCCCGGTAGCCGCCACCGCCACCGCGGGGGCCGCCCCGACGGGGGCCGCCGCGGCCGCGGCGCTCGCGCACGGGCTCCGGCGGCTCGATCCACGGCTCCCAGGAGGGCTCCTTGGCTCCGGTCACCTCGCTGAGCAGCTCGTCGCCCGGGTTGACCAGGTGCTGCTTGGCCTCGACACCGGCGTCGCTGAGCAGGCGGCGGGCCATGCGGCGCTGGTTGGGCGCCACCAGGGAGACCACCAGGCCGGAGGCACCCGCGCGGGCGGTGCGGCCGCCGCGGTGCAGGTAGTCCTTGTGGCCGGTGGGCAGGTCGACGTTGACCACCATGTCGATGCCGTCGACGTGGATGCCGCGGGCGGCGACGTCGGTGGCGACCAGGGCCTGGATGCGGCCCTCACGGAACTTGGCCAGGGTGCGGGTGCGCACGCTCTGGGTCTTGCCGCCGTGCAGGGAGGCGCAGGGGACACCGGCCTGGGCCAGCTGCTCGCTGATGGTGTCGGCGCGGTACTTGCTGCGCACGAACAGGATCGTGCGGCCCTCGCGCGCGGCGATCTGGGTGACGATCGTGTTCTTGTCGCGGGGCAGCACCTTGAGCAGGTGGTGCTCCATCTTGGCGACCTGCGAGACCGGCGGGTCCACGGAGTGGGTGCGCGGCTCGTTCATGTACTTGCGGACCAGCTTGTCGACGTCGCCGTCGAGCGTGGCCGAGAACAGCAGGGTCTGCCCGTCGGGGCGGACCTGGTCCAGGAGCTCGCTGACCTGCGGCATGAAGCCCATGTCGCACATCTGGTCGGCCTCGTCCAGCACCGAGATCTCCACGTCGCCCAGGTCGCAGGCGCCCTGGTCGATCAGGTCGGACAGACGGCCCGGGGTGGCGACCAGGACCTCGACGCCGCGGCGCAGCTCGTTGATCTGGCGGGTGTAGGAGCTGCCGCCGACGACGTCGCCCACGCGCACGCCCACGATGCGGGCGTAGGTGCGCAGGGCGTCGCGGACCTGGTGGGCCAGCTCGCGGGTGGGCACCAGGATCAGGGCCCGGGGCCGGTTGGCGGCGGCGCGGCGCTCGGCGGCGCGCATCAGGACCGGCAGGCCGAAGGCCAGGGTCTTGCCCGATCCGGTGCGGCCGCAGCCGAGGACGTCGCGGCCCTCGATGGCGTCGGGAATGGTGGCGGCCTGGATCGGGAACGGGGTGGTCACACCGTTCTTGGCCAGCTCCTCGACGATGTCCTGGGGCAGTCCCAGGCTGTCGAAGGCAGGCGTTACGGCAGTGTCCGTCGTCAAGTGACGTGTACCTTCCTCATCGTTTGGCGGCGTTTCGAGGAAGGCTTCACACGGCCATGACCGACCCAGCGAAGAAATCACACAAACGCGCCTGATCACACGCGGAAGCGGGCCCCATCATGTGCGTGGGGCTCCTGAGCTCGTGAGATCCTCACTGGCGTGGGGGGACGAGCGACTCTTCGGGTCAAGAGTGGCGCCGACCGGGTCGGCACGCTCTCCGCGTCTTGCGCGGCCTCGGCGCGCTCGGATGCGCGCGGCATGTCACGACCGCTCGTAGAAGACTACTAGAGATCCTCCCACGACGGGGACCGGGTGGGGGTTTTCGACCGGTGACAAGGGTCTCCCCCTCCCGTCCACATCTTCGCGCGACCGCTGGGTACGCGGCGTCGCCCCTGGTCCGGGGCAGGAGGACGGGAGGCGGAGCGCTAGCGTGATCCGTCGGCCGCGGCCCGGGCCAGGGCGGCGAGCCGGGCGGCCTGCGCCGCGCGCTCGGCCTCGGCCTGCTGCTGGAGGGTGTTGCCCGCGGCCTGCTGGAGCAGGGCCTTGGTGGCGGTGGCGGCCGCGCGGTCGGTGGCGAGCAGGGCGGCCACGACGTCGTCCACCGCGGCGGAGAGTTCGTCCGCGGGGACCACGAGCTCGGCCAGGCCCAGGTCGCGCGCCTCCTGGGCGCCCACGCGGCGGGCGGTCAGGCAGATCTCGATCGCGCGATTGACGCCGACGATGTCGACCAGGGGCTTGGTGCCGGTGAGGTCGGGGACCAGTCCCAGGGCGGGCTCCTTCATGCACAACTGGGCGTCGTCGGCCAGGATGCGCAGGTCGCAGGACAGGGCCAGCTGGAAGCCCGCGCCGATGGCGTGGCCGCGCACGGCGGCGACGGTGACCAGGTCGGGGCGGCGCAGCCAGAGGAAGCCCTCCTGCAGGCCGGCGATGTAGTCCCGCACCTCGGCGTCGGAGGCGGTGCCGTCGGCCAGGCCCGCGACCATGGAGCGCTCGCCGTCGACGCCCTCGGGGCTGAACATGCCGAGGTCGATCCCGGCGGAGAAGATGTCGCCGTCCCCGTCGACGACGACGATGCGGACGTCCTCGGGGAGGGTCCGGCCGATGCGGGCCAGCGTGGTCCAGGTGCGCCCGGTCATCGCGTTGCGGCGGTCGGGGCGGCTGATGGTGACGTGGGCGACCGGCCCCCGCACCACCAGCCTGAGCCTGGCCCGGGAGAGCTCCTCCTCGGTGGGCGCCGGTCCGGACCCGTTCGTCGCCTGTGCCATGGGTTCCTCCGTCGTGTTCGGGGTCACCCCCGGATATTACCCATCGGTAACACAGGGCGGCCAGCGGGCCGGGCCGCGACGCCTCACGCCTTGCGCGTGGGGCCTCCGCGACCGCGCAGTTCCACCCCGGCCTCACTCAGGAGCCGGTGGACGAAACCGTAGGACCGTCCGGTGGCCGCCGCCAGCATGCGGATGCTCTCCCCCGCGTCGTAGCGGCTCTTGAGCTGGGCGGCGAGCGCGGAACGGTCCTCCCCCGCCAGCCGTGGGCGCTTGATCG
Organism: Nocardiopsis sp. CNS-639; assembly: GCF_000381685.1. Lineage (NCBI taxonomy): Bacteria > Bacillati > Actinomycetota > Actinomycetes > Streptosporangiales > Nocardiopsidaceae > Nocardiopsis > Nocardiopsis sp. CNS-639. The sequence goes on along the minus strand of NZ_KB906858.1, from coordinate 159,021 downwards.
GCGCGTCGTTCACTCACTCGCTCCTCAGAGTCGTCGGATCACCCGTCGTGGGACACCCTCATGATCCGGTATCGGACCCGCGGACCGCCACACCACGCGGGCGCCCCGCCGAGAACACCTTTTTCGGCACGGGGCGAACACTGACCGAAAAGAGGGGAGGTGAACCTCCCGGGCCCGCCGGGCGTCCACCTCCCCCACACCTCGCGTCCGCCGCGGGCGGCGTCAGGCCAGCGCGATGAGGTCCTCGAACTCGGCGTTCCACACGTCCTCGACGCCGTCGGGCAGGAGGATGACCCGCTCGGGCTGGAGGGCCTCGACCGCGCCCTCGTCGTGGGTGACGAGCACGATCGCGCCCTTGTAGTTGCGCAGCGCCGCCAGGATCTCCTCCCGGCTGGCCGGGTCGAGGTTGTTGGTGGGCTCGTCCAGCAGCAGCACGTTGGCGCTGGAGACCACCAGGGTGGCCAGCGCCAGCCGGGTCTTCTCACCGCCGGAGAGCACGCCCGCGGGCTTGTCCACGTCGTCACCGGTGAACAGGAACGAGCCCAGCGTGCGCCGCGCCTCGACCTCCGGCAGGTCCGGGGCCGCGCTCATCATGTTCTCCAGCACGGACCGGTCCACGTCCAGGGTCTCGTGCTCCTGGGCGTAGTAGCCGAGCTTGAGCCCGTGACCGGGCACGACCCGGCCCGTGTCGGGTGTCTCGACACCACCGAGCAGGCGCAGCAGGGTGGTCTTGCCCGCGCCGTTGAGGCCCAGGATCACCACCCGGCTGCCCCGGTCGATGGCCAGGTCCACCCCGGCGAAGATCTCCAGGGACCCGTAGGACTTGGACAGGCCCTCGGCCATGAGCGGCGTGCGGCCGCTGGGCGCCGGGTCGGGGAAGCGCAGCTTGGCCACCTTGTCGGACTTGCGCACGCCCTGCACGCCGTCCAGGAGGCGGTCGGCCCGGTTGAGCATCTGCTGCGCGGCGCGCGCCTTGGACGCCTTGGCCCGGAAGCGGTCGGCCTGCTTGCGCAGGGTGTCGGCCTGCTTCTCGGCGTTGGCCAGCTCGCGCCTGCGGCGGCGCTCGTCGGCCTCGCGCTGCTCCAGGTACAGCTTCCAGCCCATGTTGTAGACGTCGATGACGCTGCGGTTGGCGTCGAGGTAGAACACCTTGTTCACCACGTGCTCGACCAGTTCCACGTCGTGGCTGATCACGATGAGCCCGCCCTGGTGGGACTTGAGGAAGTCGCGCAGCCAGGCGATGGAGTCGGCGTCCAGGTGGTTGGTGGGCTCGTCCAGGAGCAGGGTGTCGGCCCCGCTGAACAGGATGCGCGCCAGCTCGATCCGGCGGCGCTGACCGCCCGAGAGCGTGTGCAGCGGCTGGCCGAGCACCTTGTCCGGCAGACCCAGGCTGGAGGAGATGGCGGCGGCCTCGGACTCGGCGGAGTAGCCGCCCAGCACGTGCAGCCTCTCCTCCCAGCGCGAGTAGGCGCGCACGCCCTTGTTGCGGGTCTTGGTGTCGGTGCTGGCCATCTTCTTCTCGGCCTCGCGCATCCCGCGCAGGGCCTCGTCGATGCCGCGCGCCGACAGGATCCGGTCCCTGGCGATCACGTCCAGGTCGCCGGTGCGCGGGTCCTGGGGCAGGTAGCCGATGCTGCCGGAGGAGGTGACCGTGCCGCCGGTGGGCAGGCCCTCGCCCGCCAGCACCTTGGTCATGGTGGTCTTGCCCGCACCGTTGCGGCCGACCAGTCCGATCCGGTCCCCGGCGGCGACGCGGAAGGTGGTCGGCTCCAACAGGAGTCGAGGACCGACGCGCAGTTCGAGGTCGGTGGCGATCAGCATGGTGGGGCTTCCTACGGGGTGGTGGGACGTTCGGGTGCGACCGGTGTGGCTGGTCGGGGCGGCCGGGCACGCGTGTGCGCCGCGGGGAGACATGATCTCCCTCGCGCGGCGGCGGGAGGGGCGGCTCGGGGCCTACCGACCCAGACTAACGGCACCGGTGGGGGGCGGCGCGAGGACGTGACCGGAACGCGGGCGCCCCCGCCCGGTCAACGGGGCGGGGGCGCCGGGCATTCCCGGGGGCGGCGCGGACGTGGCGGCGCCGCCCCCGGACCTACTTCTGCTCGGGGGGATCGACCGGGGTGGCTCCGCCGGAGGCGTCCTGGACGGGCCCCTGGTCAGCCCTGACCACGACGGTGTCCGCTCTGACCTCGGCCACGTCCGCGTCCTCTCCGCCGGAGTCGTCACCGCTGGAGGGCGGACGGTTGCGCAGCAGCGCGGCCAGCACGGCGACCACCGGAGTGGACAGGAACATGCCGGGGATGCCGCCGACGACCGCGCCGACGGAGATCCCGATGAGCACGATCGGCGAGGGCAGGTCGAGCGAGGCGCCGTAGATGCGCGGCGCGAAGACGTTGCTCTCCAGCTGCTGCACCAGGAGCACGGCGCCGACCACGACCAGCGCGATGACCCAGCCCTCGGTCACGAAGGCCACCAGGGCGGCGAGCAGGCCGGTGACGAAGGCGCCGATGATCGGCAGGAAGGCCCCGACGAAGGTCAGCACGATCAGCGGGATGGCCAGGTTGATGTCGATCAGGAAGACCAGGAAGATCCCGATGCCGACGGCGTCGAAGAAGCCGACCGCGGCCACGCCGCGCACGTAGCGCCCCATGACTCCGTAGGCGACGTCGCCCGCGTGGCGCATGCCCGGGCGCGAGCGGGACGGCAGCAGGGTGACCAGCCAGTCCATGAGCTGGTCGCCCGAGTGCACGAAGTACACGGTCAGGGCGATGATCAGGACGATGCCGACCAGGACCGAGATCACCGCCGAGGTGGCGGTCCAGGCTCCGCTGAGCAGCTGGTCCTGGTTCTCGGTGATCATGCTCTGGATCTGCGCCCAGGCGTCGTCGATGATGTCGGTGAACAGGGCCGGGTCGACGAAGGGCAGCCGGATGTCCTGAAGCTCGGTGATCGCACTGGTGACGCTGTCCACCAGCGGGCCGAAGCCCTGGACGGCGGGCGTGACGATCAGCGAGATCACGCCGCCGAAGACGATGAGCCCGACCAGCAGGGCGATGGTGGTCGACAGTCCCCGGCCCAGCCCCTTGCGGCGCAGCCCGTTGGCGATCGGCATGAGCAGGGCGGTGAGGAACACCGCCAGGATCACCGGCAGGGTGACGACCGACAGGTAGACGAGCACGTAGACGAGCAGGCCCGCCACCACGCCGATGAGCAGTACCCGCCAGGCGACGTCGCTGATGGACCGCAGGAGGTTGTCGTCCCCCTGGTGCTGCTCGGCCAGTCCCTCGTCCGCGGCCTGGGGTTCGGCGGCGCGCTGGTTCTCCGCCTCCAGCCTGGCGAGGCGCTCGGCGCGGGCTCTGCGGGCGGAGAGCCACTTGTTCAGGAGCGCCCACACTCCCGGCCGCTGGGCTTGCACATGGACTCCATTCTCTGGACGTTGCGCGGTGGAGGTCGGGGGACCGACGGCCGCATGGGGGTGGTCTCGCGGGGGGCGAACGGGCGGGGCCCGTGTTTCCCACGGGCCCGGTGGGAGGTCAACGCTGTCAGAACTGCCAGGGTTCCCGCGGACGGCCGCTCTCGACGATCTCGTTGCCGAAGGGCGCGAGGGCCACGGGGATCATCTTCAGCGAGGCCCAGGCCATGGGGATACCGATGATAGTGACGGCGAGGCCGATCGCGGTGGCGATGTGGCCGAGGGCCAGCCACCAACCGGCGACGATCACCCAGATGACGTTGAGGAAGGTGCTGCCCCCGCCCGCGCCGGGCCTGCGCACGAGATCGCGTCCGAAGGGCCAGATCGCGTACCTGGCCATGCGGAACGAGGCGACGCCGAAGGGGATCGTGACGATGAGGATGCAGCAGATGACGCCCGCGAAGACGTAGCCGACGGCCAGCCAGAACCCCGCGACGAAGATCCAGATGACGTTCAGGATGAACCGCAAGAGGCCCACGGTGTTCTCGTCCTCCCTCGTGTTGGTGTCCCGCTACGGGGACACGCGGCCGCGGAGCGGCCGTGTCCGTTGTTTCTACCGTCTGGGACGTCCGCGCACCACGACCCGTTCGGGCGCCCCACCCTGGTACTTCCCCTAGGGGCGGCCTTCAGGCACGCGGGAGGGGTTGGCGCGGGAGTCGCGAAGCGGCGTGTCGTGTGGGGTTCGCGGACCGACGGGGTAGGGGCACGGGACGCGAGGGAGGACGCCCGGGAACGGACGCGGGAGGGACCGCTCACCCTCCTCACCGGCATCGACGGAGGGTGAGGACATACGGTCAGGCCCGAACCGGGAACTCCGCGCAGACCGCAATGTGACCCGCACATCAGGAGGACCCCCTAGGCAGGAGGGACATCGCACCATACGATGTGCTGTGTCCTTCGCAAGGCCCCAGATCTTGCGATGCACAACAAACTCAGACAAAAGACCGCACATCGGTCAGTTGTCATCTGGTTTCGGTAACGGTTGTGCGAGTAATTTCCCTACCCCCCGTGCATGATCGGGACGAGGGATGGCATGATTACGTACCGGCTCGGACGGAGGCCGTCACCGCCTCCGCAGCCGTTCGCGTGAGAGCACTCCGCCGCTCGGCGGATCGGTGCCGCAGTACCTGTGCTTCTCGTGGTCTCAGCCACACCGGGGAACATCACTCGCACCGCTCGGCGTTTGCGTCGTGCGGGGTGACTCGCGCCGCATGACCAATTTTGGTGACTGAAGCTTTTTCCGACAGCTTACTAGTGATTTCAGTAGAGGTGGTTCAAGCATGTCTCAGGTACGTCGGCAGGCCGCGCTGCGCCCCCGCCCGCACTGGGGGTGGCAGGATGCCGCCGCGTGCCGGGGCGAGGACCTTGTGCTCTTCTTCGGTCCGGACGGCGAACGCCAGCCGGAGCGGGAGATCCGTGAGCGCAAGGCCAAGGAGATCTGTGCGGCCTGCCCGGTTCGAAACGACTGCCTGGACTATGCGATCTCGCGTCCGGAGAAGTACGGCACCTGGGGCGGGCTGAACGAGGACGAGCGCGCCTCCGAGCGCCGTCGCCGCATGCGCCGCGCGAACGCCGCGTAGTCCGGAAATTCCCGCAGGCGGATCTCCCCCGGTGGCCCCGGCCCCCGAACAACCCGCGGCGCCCCGACGAACAACGTCGAGGGCGCCGCGGGTTTTCTCATGCCCGGTGTCCTCCCGTGTCCGGTGAAAGGCACCGCTCCCACCCAGGGGACGGCCGTGTCCGGCCCGCCGGCGCCTCACCTTCGACCCGCGTCCAGGTGCCGGTCGAACCAGTCCAGGGCCTCGGCCGCCACACGGCGCCATTCGCGGGAGTCGCGGAGCAGCCGCTCGGCCCCCGACACCACCCGCAGGTCCGTGGAACCGCCGATCCGGGCGCGCGTCCACTCGCCGAGCTCGCGCAGGAAGGAGTCGTCCCCCTCCAGCAGCACCAGGACCGACGCCCGCACATCCGGCAGGCTCGCCTCGGCCACGTCGATCCGCCCTCCGTGCGCCACCACCGCGGCCACGTCCCGCGGGTACCGGGCCGCGGCGACCAGGGCCGAGGCCGCGGCGTCGCCCGAGGCCAGCACGCCCAGGGGCTCGTCCGCGGTCTCCGGTGTCCGGCGCAACCAGGCGGCCGCGGCGCCCAACCGCTCGCCGAGTTCGTCGGCGCCGACACCGGAGGCGGTGTCGGGAGCGGTGTCGAAGGAGCCGGGCGGGCTTTCCCGCTCGGTCAGCAGGTCCATGAGGAGGGTGGCGTACCCGGCCTGCTGCAGGACCGAGGCGACCGACCGCCACCGCTCGTCCGCGCGCCCCTCCCCCGCGGCCATCACCACCGCGCCGCGCGTCTCGGCGGGCACGGTGAGGTCGCCGTCGAGATGGACCCCTCCCGCGGGCACCCGCACGCGCCGTGTCCGGCCCGTCCGCGGCCGGGTGTGCGCGTTCTCGGCGAGGATGGCGGTGACGTGGTCGTCGGAGAGCTGGCCGAAGTCGCGGTACCACTCCCCCACCGCGCGGAAGTTGTCCGGCGCGCTGAGCACCACCAGGGCGTCGGCCTCCTCCCGCAGCAGCGCGACCGCCTCCGGCGAGGCGACCGGCACGGCCAGGACCAGCCGCGCCGGACCGGCCTGGCGGACCATGCGCAGCGCGGCGCGGGCGGTGCCCCCGGTGGCGACACCGTCGTCCACGACGACGCAGTCGCGCCCGGCGATCCGCGGGGGCGGGCGCTCTCCCCGGTAGACGCGGCGCCTGCGGTCGAGTTCGTCGCGTTCGGCGGCGACGGTGTCGGACAGGGCCTGGCGGGGCACGTGCAGCCGGGCCAGGGCGCGGTCGTCGTAGAGGACGCGCCCGTCCTCGGCGACGGCGCCGACCCCCATCTCGGGGTGTCCCGGCAGACCGATCTTGCGAACCATGAGCACGTCGAAGTCGGCGCCCAGCCGCAGGGCGAGTTCCGCGCCGACCGGCACGCCCCCGCGGGGCAGGGCCAGCACGAGGGGTTCGTCGACCGCGAAGGGGCGCACCCGCTCCGCGAGTCGGCGCCCCGCCTCCGACCGGTCGGCGAAGGGCAGTGAAACGGGTACTGGGTTCATGGCCTCACCGGCGCCGGGGACCGGGCCCCGGTACCGCTCCTCTCGGCTGTGTGGATGAGCCGCTGGAAAGTGGTACCGAGATACCCCCCGACACGGCGGTTCCAACCCCGCCCCCGAGCAAAACCGTCCCTCAGGTGCGACGGAAGCCGTTCCGCAACACGGCCATCAGCAGCGCGTCGTAGCGGCGCCCGTCCCACAGCAGGGAGTCGCGCATGCGCCCCTCCACGGCGAAGCCGCAGGAGCGGTAGACGGCGATCGCCCTCATGTTGAAGGCGTAGACGTACAGCCAGACGCGGTGCAGGCCGATGTGCTCGAAGGCGTACTCCAGCACGAGCTGGGTGGCCTCCCTGCCCAGGCCCCGGCCGGTGAACTCGATCGCGGACAGGGCGATGCGGTACCCGGCGCTCTCGTTGTCGGGCGCGACGGCGTAGAGGGACAGCTCGCCCAGGTAGCGCCCGTCCTTGGGCGCGGTGATGGCCAGGTCCAGGCGGTCGGTGCGGTCCGCGCGGGTCTCGCACCACTCCTTGGCCTGCGCGTAGGTGATGCGCCGGTGGGTGCCGGTGAGTCTGCGGACCTCCTCGTCGAGGCTGGCGGCGAAGTAGGCGTCGGTGTGCTCGGCCGCCAGGGGCGTCAGGCGTACGCTCCTCCCGGTGAGTGTGGGCTTCTCTCGCAGCGCGCTCGTGTTGATCATGGGCTCTTCCGGTTCCGTCCGGGCCGTGCGGACACGGTTCCCGGCGTGGGGGAGGCGGCGGACAGCGGGCTGGACGCCCTGCGCGGGAGCGGGCCGCTGGGCGGTGGCTCGGGTCGGGGACCCGGAGAGGGTGGCGGACGGGGGCCGGGGCGGAGGATCCCGGGCGGAGTGGAGGCGGGTCGTGTCGGGGGCGTGACGTGTGGGACGCGGGTCCTGTCGGGGGCGGCCAGGGGTCTGTCCGGTGACGGCGCAGGACCTCTATTTGACTTCCTCTTCCATCCGAAGGCAAGAAGGGTCCGGCGGGACCCGCCGGGGCGGTCCCACCGTGGACGACGGCTCCACGACGGGGCCGTCCCGCACGAGCGGTGGAACGGGATCGCCCCGGGGACGAACCTGTCCGGGGCCATGGAAAAGGCCTGCCATCCGATGACCGGACTCGATAGCATCTGCACGCACCGAAAGCCGTCCTGGGAGCCGCCGTGAACGTCCAGACCAGAACCGAGTCCCCTCCGCAGGAGGCCCGCAGGGCCAGGGTCGCGGTCTCCACCCTCTTCTTCGTCAACGGCTTCACCTACACCAACGCCGTCCCGTGGCTGCCGGTGCTCAAGGCCCAGCTGGGGCTGAGCAACACGGAACTGGGCCTGGCGATCGCGGCGATGCCGACCGGCGCGATCCTGACCGGCATGCTGGCGGGCCCGCTGATCCACTGGTTCGGCAGCGGCCGGACGGCGGTGGGGACCAGCCTCATCTCCTTGGGAGCGCTCCCATTCATCGCGCTGGCGCAGAACTGGTGGATGCTGGCGGCGGCGCTGTTCGTGCTGGGCAGCGCGGACGCCTGGACCGACTCGGCGCAGAACTCGCACGGCCTGCGCGTCCAGCGGCGCTACAGACGCAGCATCATCAACACCTTCCATGCGCTGTGGAGCATGGCCGCGGTGGCCGGAGGGCTCCTGGGCGCGGCCATGGCCGGTACCGGCGTGCCCATCCTGTGGCACCTGGGCGGCGTGACCGCGGTGCTGGTGTGCGTGAACCTGGCGGTGAGCCGGATGCTGCTGCCCGGCCCGGAGAGCAGCGAGCGCGAGGACGGCACGGACGCCGGGAGCGGGCGACGCCTGCGCGTGCCCGGACGGGCCGTGCTGCTCCTGCTGGTGCTGAGCGTGCTGCTGATGTTCGCCGGAGGCATCGAGGACTCCGCCGCCACCTGGGGCGCGGTGTACATGACCTCGGAACTGGAGGCGTCGCTGTTCCTGGCGGCGATGCCGTTCGTGGCCTGCCAGGCGATGATGACGCTGGGTCGCCTGGCCGGCGACCGGGTGACCGACCGGTTCGGCGCTGCCGCCGTGGGACGCGCGTGCGGGCTGCTGGCGGGCGGCGGAATCGCGTTCGCCCTGCTGGTACCGAACCCGGTGGCCACGGTCATCGGCTTCGGGGTGATGGGACTGGGCGTGTCCACGCTCTTCCCGCTGACCCTGGCGGCGGCGGGGAACGTGCCGGGCGTACGCACCGGGGACGGGATCACCGTCGTCGGGTGGCTGGGCCGCGCGGGCTTCCTGGCCTTCCCGCCGCTGGTGGGCTTCCTCGCCGACTCCTCCAGCCTGGGGAACGCGCTGTGGGTGATCGCGGGTGCGGGCGTGGGCGCCTTCCTGCTCGCCTTCGCCCTGCGTCCGCGCGCGTGAGGTCCGAAGGACCGTCGCGCCGTCCCCGGCGGGACCGCGCGGTTCTCCTCCCGCGCACGTGAGAGGGCCCCCGACCCGACGGTCGGGGGCCCTCGTCGCCGCGCGGTCCCGGGGACCGTGCGGCGGGGTGGTGCCGTTAGGCGATCGGAGCCGGACGGCGGGCCCCGGCCCACAGGGCCAGAGCGCCGATGCCCGTCACCACGGCGCCGCCGAGCACGAAGCCCTGCATGTCGACGCCGGTGGTGGCGAGGGTCTCGTCACCGTCGTCGTCGCTGTCGCCGTTGCCCTCGCTCACCGGAGCGGCGGCCTCGGGGGCGCTACCACCGGGGGCGGTGGTACCGGGGGCCTGGATCTCGTCGCCGCCGCCGTTGCCGTCGTCGTCGCCGTCACCAGGGGGCGTCCCGCCGTCACCGGGGGGGTTGCCGTCGTCGCCCGGGTCACCGGGACCGGGGTTGCCCGGGTCGGGGTCACCCGGGTCGCCCGGGTCGCCCGGGTCGCCGGGGTCACCCGGGTCGGGGTCGCCCGGGTCACCCGGGTCGCCGGGGTCGGGGTCACCGGGGTCGCCGGGGTCGCCGGGGTCACCCGGGTCGGGGTCGCCGGGACCGGGGTCACCCGGGTCGCCAGGGCCAGGATCGCCCGGGTCACCCGGACCGGGGTCACCGGGGTCGCCGGGACCAGGATCGCCCGGGTCACCGGGACCGGGGTCGCCCGGGTCACCAGGACCGGGGTCACCCGGGTCGCCAGGGTCACCGGGGCCGGGGAAGACGGGCCCGTCGAGCTGGGGCTCGATGTCCTCGGCAGTGAGGTTGACGACCGTGTTCTCGGCGGCCTGGGGGGCCGCCTCAGCGGCGGTCGCGTCCAGGGTGTCAGCGAACGCCGGACCCGCGGAGAAACCGGCCATGAACAGGCCGGCCGCGGTCACGGTGAAAACGCGCTTCTTGGGGGTCATCCCACTCCTTTCTCTTCTCGTGTACTGATCTATTCAGAGGGGATGGCATAGAGGTGGTCCTCGTGGACCACGACGGCCCGCTCTCCGAGCAGGCCGATGGGTGGGACGGAGTCCGCTGGAGCCTCCTCGACCCTGCCCTCGGCGTCGACGGCCACTGGGGCTCCGTCGATCTGACCGAAGACGAGGGGGCCGACCGCGATGTCGGGTTGGAGGCCCGGAACGACCGCGGTCCGCCCGTTCTCGGGGTCCATCACCGCGGGCCCGTAGGCGACCAACTGGGTACCCACGGCCTCCGAGCGGTGGCGCACTTCCTCCAGGTCGGCGGGATCGACCTGGGCGCTGCCGATGACGCTTCCGTCCTGGGTGTCGTGGAAGGCCAGGACCGTGCCCTCGCCTCGCAGGGGCTCCCAGCGGATGACGACGTACTCGCGCAGGGCGGTGAGAACGGCCTCCATCTCGCCCGCGTCGTCCGGACGCTGGGGATTGACCCCCACGGGGTTGCCCTCGGGACTGACCCAGGTCCAGGGTCCGTTGACCACGGCGGCGAGAACGTTCTCCCCCTCGGCCAGCATGGGCGCCGATCCCTCGGGGAAGTCGATCTGCCGCAGTTCACCGCCGACCGGGACGAAGGCCTCGGTCTCGGTGCGTATGAGAGCGGATGTGCCCACGTACTGGACGAAGGCGGCTTCGGGCAGGTCGACTCCGACGGAATCGCCGTCCTCCGTGGACCAGAACCACAGGGTCTGGGCGGTCTCCATGACGACGGCCTTCTCGCCGCCGTACTCCACGAACCAGGGCGCTCCGAGCACCTCGCCGGCCTCCACGGGCAGGTCGACCGACCACAGTCGCCCGCCATCGGCGTCGAGCAGGTTGAGCCGCTGCTCGGGGTCGACGTAGGCGAGCAGGTCGCCCTGGCGGCTGACCCCGGGCTGACTGCCCGGGGCGATCTGCGCGCTGAAGTCGACGGTCGTGGAGAAGTGGGGCGGCGCGGGGTGGTTGAGGGTGGTCACGTCCGCGGCGATATCGCCCCCGCCGAGGCCGGGCAGGAAGCGCCAGGCCGCGGCGCCCGCACCGGCGAGCAGCACCAGGGCGAGCACGGCGGCACCCACGATGACGAGGGTCCGACCGCTCTTCCTCTCAGCCTTGGCCTCGGGCCGGGCGACGGTCTCGGCACCGCCGACGGGAGGGTCGGCCGGGGCGGGAGGAGGCGGCGGCGTCGGCTCGTGGCCGGCCACGACCTGGTCTGCGGCCTGGACCACGCCCGTGGGCGTGGCGACCAGGCGCCAGTAGCCGTTGGCGTCCCGGGCGTCGATGAGGACCGGCTGGCCGATCCTGGCGGCGTAGCCGGTGGCGACGTCCAGCGCGGCGCGCCGCGTCTCCTTGGGCGCCTGGCCCGTGACGACCTGGCGGCGCCCCTCGACGACGATCTCGGCGCTGCGTTCGTCGGGCGCGATGACGATGACGGCGGTGGGCCGGGACTGCCCCGGGCGGGACTCCCGGCTCATGGTGCCTCCGAAGGCATGGGGAACGTGGACCTGTTCGTGTACGGGGGTACGGGGACCTAGGTCAGCGATGACGGTGGTTCGCGGTCGGGGACTACCTGGAGACGGTGCCGACGCACGCGTAGTCAGTGCTGCACGCGATCATACTGATCGTCGCTCGTCACGCCTATTCCGGCCATGCGTCGACGCCGCGCGCACGGACCGGTGTACCTGGGGCAGTTGTCCCGCCCTCCCCTCCGTGACCTGGAGACTCACCCGAACATGGGATGTGACTGGTGCCGTGGGCATCACCGTCACCATGGAGTGGACACCTGGGGAAGATATTTAGTTCACACCGAAAATGGCCGGATCTGGCCACCTGGTTTCCACCGGCCGCACGCGTAGCAGGTCAGGGCCTCACCGGGGCGGGACCCGGACGAGGCGGAAGTACTCGCCGGGGCGCGAGCGCCGGTCGGCGTTGGCCCGGCGGTCCGGACTGGCCGGTTCGACCGTGAAGTGGACCGCGGCACCGGGTTCCGCCGTGAAGGGGACGGGGGTGTTGGTGAGCCTGCCGAGACTGCCCTGGACGCTGTGCGGGCCCGGAGGGAGACCGAGCACGAGGGTCTGGCCGGGGCCGAGCGCGCCGACCCGGTCGCCGTCCACGAGGATCCGGTAGTCGACGAGCATGTCGAACATCCCGCGGTCGATCCGGTGGACCAGCACCGGGCTCCAGCCCGGCGGCACCTGCTCCGGGCTCCGGATGCCGATGACCTTGGGACCGGTGAGTTCGGGCCGGGCGAGCGCCTCGCGCAGCTGTTGGCGTTCGCGTCTGCCGGCGGCGAGGGAGAGCACGCCCGCCGTGCAGGACACCAGCAACAGCGGCACCAGGGTCCACACGGCGTTGGAGACGATCAAGAACAGCGCGAGCAACCCGTTGCAGAAGACCATGAACCACCACGGACGCGCCATCCGGAAAGGGTGCCGGAAGTTGTGCACCCGGTGGATCTCGCCGGAGGTCAGCTCCGCGTTGGCACCCGCCCAGAGCCCGACCGGGTAGAGCAGCAGGAAGGCGAGGAAGATCCCGGCGGCCACCGGAACGGGGTCGCCGGTGGTCCCCACCCATCCGGCGATCGCGATGCACGCCACCAGGCCGAACGCTGCCTCCTGGACCAGCAGGAAGGATGCCCTCACGACCGCCACCGCCGTTCGCGCACGAAGGCCTCCACAGCAAGCCCCAGTGGGACGAGGGCGACCAACTGGAACCCGTGCACCGGCCAGGGAAGGCCTCCGTACAGGACGTCCCGGAATCCGATGACGAGCAACACACCCATGCCCACCCACATCAGAAACAGTGCGGCTCTCTGCATCCGCAAGGCAGGGAGGGGAATACGCCATTCCTTGGCGAAGTGAGCCGGAAAACGCAGGGACAGTACAGGCAGAAGTGCCATGAACAAGACGAGGCAGACGAAACCGACCAGTGGGAACGTGTCCCCGTGCGACAGGTAACGGGCCAGGGAGAAGCCCATCCCGACCAGGAGCCAGGCGTACAAGTTGTACAGGAGGGGACGTGCACTGACGGTGGGCTCGACGGTGACGGGCACGGAGTCCCGGTCGCCCTCGTCCTGCGGGGGAACGGCGTCCGGTGGGGGAACGGTCATGGGGGACGGCCTCTCACGGGCGGCGCCGTCCGGGCTCGGGTGCGGCGGGATCGCGGCCTCCCGCCCGTCGGCACGACAAAACTACCGGCGACACAGGACTTTCCGGGCTTTTCGGACGCCGAAGCGCGACCGCCGACCGGAACCGGTCAGTGCCCGTTGCTCTCCACGATCGTGTCGATGAACGCCTTCTCCCGGCGCTGGACGAGCCGGTTGGCCCGCTCGAAGTCCCGGTTGGCGATCTCCGCCCGGGCCGCGGCGGTGCGCGGCATGGGCCACATCGCGTCGATCTCGGCGTTGAAGGACGATCCCACCAGCACGGCGATCGCCATCACGAACAGCCAGGCCAGGATGGCGATCGGCGCGGCCAGGGAACCGTAGATGGTCACCTGGCCGAAGGAGGCGTCCAGGTAGACCCGCAGCGCCACCGAACCCGTGATCAGCACCAGTGCGGCCAGCAGCGCCCCCGGCAGGTGGCGCCACAGCGGGGTGCGCACCGGCACGCTCAGGGCGTAGAGCAGGGTGACCGCGGCGACGGCGAGCAGGGCGACGGTCGGCCAGTAGAACAGGTTGAGCCGCCCCACGGTCATGGGCAGCAGCCGGTTGACCAGGTCCGGCCCCGCCACCAGGACCGGCAGCAGGAGGATGGCGAACAGCAGCCCGCCCAGGTAGGCGACGAAGGCCAGGACCCGCTGGCGCACCCATCCGCGCAGTTCGTCCAGGCCGTAGGAGATCGTGATCGAGCGGATGAAGACGTTCATCGCCCGCGACCCCGACCACAGCGACACCAGGAACGTCACCGACAGGACCCCGCCCGGGACTCCCCCGAGGAAGTCGTCCACGAGCGGCTCGACCACGCTGTCCACGGTGTCCGGGGTCAGCACCCGCGCGGTCAGGTCCAGGATCCACAGCCGGATCTCCTCGACGAAGTCCTCGCCGAGCACGACGGTCAGCGGGCCCAGGGCGCCCAGGAGGCCCAGCATGAGCGCGGGCAGCGAGATGAGGGTGAAGAAGGCCGACTCGGCGGCCAGCCCGACGACCCGGTCGCGGGCGAAGGCCCGGGCCGTGCGCAGGACGAGGAGCATCCCGCTGCGCAGGCGGGCATGGCTTCTCAGCCACCCGTCCACGGCGTACCACAGCCGCTCCCAGAAACCCGCCACGGAGAGAACGTTAGCGCTCCTCGGGAGCCGTCCCGCGCCACAGGCGCACGGACCTAGTGACGTGACTCACTCGGGGGCGGTCAGACCCCGTCTGGACAAAGCGTCGGCGCCCGTGACATTCTCATTACATGATCGCTGCTCTGGACCCCATGCTCTACGTGCGCCGTCACGTGGACTTCCTGCGGGTCGGCAGCGCCATCTGTTGCAGCGTCGGTTAATCTCACCGCCCTTTGACGCACCCCAGGGGTGCGCGCGGCACCGGCGCCCTGCCTCTTCTCCTTATCCCACACGCGGATCCCTCCCGATCGCCAGCACGACGATGTGCGGCGACGCGGGCGTGCGGTGTGGACGCCGGGGCTGTGAGCACCCCGCGACACCTCATCGGAGACACCCGCGATGCCTCCCTCTTCCGCGCAGCCCGGCAGGACAGCGACCGCGGCCAAGCCGCGCCGCCGCCGTGGTGAGGGCCAGTGGGCCCTCGGCTACCACGAGCCGCTGAACAAGAACGAGGAGAACAAGAAGAACGACGACGGGCTCAACGTCCGCGATCGGATCATCAACATCTACTCCAAGGGCGGGTTCGACTCGATCGACCCCGCCGACCTGCGCGGACGGTTCCGCTGGTTCGGCCTGTACACCCAGCGCGCGCCGGGTATCGACGGCGGCAAGACGGCCGTCCTGGAGCCCGAGGAGCTCGACGACCGCTACTTCATGCTGCGGGTGCGCATCGACGGGGGGCAGCTGACGGTCGCCCAACTGCGCGCGGTCGCCGAGATCTCCCGCGACTACGGGCGCGACACCGCCGACATCACCGACCGCCAGAACGTCCAGTACCACTGGATCCGGGTGGAGGACGTCCCGGCGATCTGGGAGAAGCTGGAGTCGGTGGGCCTGTCCACCATGGAGGCCTGCGGCGACACCCCGCGCGTCATCCTGGGCTGTCCGCTGGCCGGGGTCGCCGAGGAGGAGGTCATCGACGCCGGTCCCGCGATCCGCGAGATCTACGAGGACCACATCGGCAGCGAGCTGTACTCCAACCTGCCGCGCAAGTTCAAGACCTCGGTGTCGGGGTGCACGGTGCACTGCGTCAACCACGAGATCAACGACGTGGCGTTCGCGGGTGTGCGCAACGAGGCGGGCGAGGCGGGCTACGACCTGTTCGTCGGCGGCGGCCTGTCCACGAACCCGATGTTCGCCCAGCGCCTGGGCACGTTCGTGCGCCCGGACCAGGTGAGCGAGGTGTGGGCCGGGGTCTGTGGGATCTTCCGCGACTACGGCTACCGGCGCCTGCGCACCCGCGCCCGGATCAAGTTCCTCATCAAGGACTGGGGCGCGGAGAAGTTCCGCGACGTCCTGGAGAAGGAGTACCTGGGCTACGCCTTGCCCGACGGCCCCGCCGTCGAACTGGACTCGGGCCTGCGCCGCGACCACGTGGGCGTGCACCGCCAGAAGGACGGCAGGTTCTACGTGGGCTTCGCGCCCAAGGTGGGCCGGGTTTCGGGCACCGCGCTGCTGCGCGTCGCCGACATCGCCGAGGAGCACGGTTCGGACCGCGTCCGCACCACCGCCGACCAGAAGCTGGTCATCCTCGACGTGGAGGAGGACCGGATCGCCTCGATCACCTCCGCCCTGGAGACGGAGGGGCTCCAGGTCAACCCGAGCGTGTTCCGCCGCCAGACGATGGCCTGCACCGGCATCGAGTTCTGCAAGCTGGCGATCGTGGAGACCAAGGACCGCGCGGCCACCCTGATCGACGAGCTGGAGAAGCGGCTGCCCGACTTCGAGGAGCCGCTGACCATCAACGTCAACGGCTGCCCGAACTCGTGCGCGCGCATCCAGGTCGCCGACATCGGCCTCAAGGGCCAGCTCGTCATGAACTCCGAGGGCGAGCAGGTCGAGGGCTACCAGATCCACCTGGGCGGCGGCATGGGGCTGACCCAGTCCTTCGGCAAGAAGATCCGCGGGCTCAAGGCCACCGCCGACGAACTGCCCGACTACGTCGAGCGGGTGGTGCGCCGGTTCCAGGACCAGAAGGAGGACGGCGAGTCGTTCGCCTCCTGGGTCGGCCGGGCCGAGGACGCCGACCTGAAGTAGTTCGTCCGGGCGGTCGGGACCGCCGCGGCCGTCCGGCCGCGGCACCGGGGCCGGTCCGCGTGCGGACCGGCCCGGCCCACGGCCGCGAAACGACCTGGAAGACCCGAGCGAGAGGAAGAGGTGCGCCATGTCCGAGAGGGCCGCGCCCCACTACTGCCCCTACTGCGGCGACGAGGACCTCGTGCCGGAGGAGGGCGCCGCCGTCAAGGGAGAGGGCTACCCCTGGGCCTGCCTGTCCTGTGCCCGGGTGTTTCGGGTCAAGTACGTCGGGTTGCGCTCCGCGTCCTTCTCCGCGGGAGGCGCCCCCTCCAGACCGACGGAAGGGAACTCATGAACTCCACCACCATCACCCCCCTGGGCGGTCCCGAGCTCGCCGAGCGGGCCGCGCGCGAACTGGAGGAGGCCTCCGCCCCGGAGGTCATCTCCTGGGCCGCCGAGACCTTCGGCGACCAGCTGTGCATGACCTCGTCCATGGCCGACGCGCTCATGGTGGACCTGGTCTCCAGGACGGTGCCGGGGATCGACGTCATCTTCCTGGACACCGGCTACCACTTCCCCGAGACCATCGGCACGCGTGACGCCGTGGCCTCCGTGTACGACATCAACCTCATCAACGTCGAGCCCACCCGCACGGTGGCCGAGCAGGACCTGGCCCTGGGCCCGCGCCTGCACGGGCGCGACCCCGGCATCTGCTGCCACCTGCGCAAGGTGGAGCCCCTCCAGCGGGCCCTGGAGCCCTACGCCGCGTGGCTGACCGGTCTGCGCCGGGAGGACTCGGCGACCCGCCGCGACACCCCCGTCGTGCAGTGGGACCGGCGCCGGCGGATGACCAAGGTCAACCCGATCGCCCGGTGGACCCAGGACCAGGTGGACGCCTACATGGCCGAGAACGGGGTCATCGTGAACCCGCTCCAGTACGACGGCTACCCCTCGATCGGCTGCGAGCCGTGCACGCGGCGGGTGGCCCCGGGCGAGGACCCGCGCAGCGGCCGGTGGTCCGGCACGGGCAAGACCGAGTGCGGAATCCACGTTTGAGTGCGCCTCCGGCGGCCGGGCCGTACGGCCCGGCCGCGGCTCCGCCGCGGCCCGGCGGTGTCGGGGGCGGCGGCGCCGGGTGCGGCGGCGCTCGGAAGCGAGGAGGAGGACGGCCATGACGGTGGACGGAACCGGGGCACGCGGCGGCGGAGGCCGGGACGGGGGCGTGCCCCTGCTGGCGGTGGCGCACGGCAGCGCGGACCCGAGGTCGGCGCGGGCCGTGTCGGCGGTGTTCGAGCGGGTGCGGTCGCTGCGCCCGGAGCTCGACGTGCGCGTGTCCTACCTGGACCACGTGGCGCCCTCAGCGCGGGACGCGCTGGAGGAGCTGGCCGCGCGCGGGGCGGGTGAGGCGGTGGTGCTGCCGGCGCTGCTGACGGCGGCCTACCACAGCAAGGTGGACCTGCCGAAGGTGCTGGCGGACGCGCGCGGGCGCAGCCCGTGGCTGCGGGTGCGCTACGCCGACACCCTGGGTCCGCACCCGCTGCTGACGGAGGCGGTGGAGCGGCGCCTGGACGAGGCGGGGGTGCGCCCCGACCCCGACACGGCCCTCGTGCTGGCCTCGGCCGGTTCCAGCGACCCCGGGGCGAACGCGACCGTGGCGGCGATGGCCGCCGAGCTGGCCGGGCGCGGTCCCTGGCGGGAGGTCGTGGCCGCCTACGCGTCCGCGGCCTCCCCCGGCCCGGGGGAGGCGGTGGCCGCCCTGCGCGAGCGGGGGGCGTCGCGGGTGGCCGTGGCCACCTACCTGCTGGCGCCGGGGTTCTTCGCCGACCGGGTGCGCGCCCGGTCGCTGGAGGCGGGTGCGTACGCGGTGTCCGAGGCGCTGGGGGACGTGCCCGAGATGGCCGGGGTGGTGCTGGACCGCTACGACGCGGCGGTGGCGTCGCGGCACGCGACCAGCTTCCGCTGAGGCGCGGAGCACTGCCGGTCGAGGCGGGAGCGCCGACGGCTGCGGTGCCCGGCGTCCGCGCTGTGGGGACGTACGGGCGGACAAGGCGGCGCAGGGCAGACGACGCGGGACAGGGCGCGCGAGACGGAAGGAACGAACGGGCGGCCCACCGGACGGGCCGCCCGTTCGCGTTGTCGCGGGCGGGCCTGCCGCCGGGCGGGGCGAACGCGAGAACCGGCCCGACGACGGGAACCGGCCGCCTTCCGGCTCCTCCCCCGCCGCGTCCCCCGAAAGGGCCGCACGCGGTTGTCCACAACCTCGGAAAGCGGCTTGTCCGCGCGACCGCGGCCCAGAAGAATCGAAGGTGGGCGCCGCGAACGCGCGCCGACCGACCGAGGAGTCGTGGGGGTGTCCGTGTCGGAGGAGCGGAGTGCGGTGCGCAGCGGAGTCCGGGACCTGCTGCGGGGGCTGCCGGTGTTCTCGGGGGCGCTGCCGGAGTTCGACCCCGGAGCGGCGCCCGAGGACCCGGCGGAGCTGTTCCTGGAGTGGTTCTCCGAGGCGGTCGAGAGCGGTGTGGCCGAGCCGCACGCGATGACGGTCACGACCGTGGACGGAGAGGGGGCTCCGTCGGCCCGCGTGGTCATCATGAAGGACTTCACGCCCGAGGGCTGGTGGTTCGCCACCACGACCGGCTCGCGCAAGGGACGGGAACTGGCCCGCAACCCGGCGGTGGCGCTGCTGTTCCACTGGATCGGACAGGGCCGCCAGGTGCGGGTGCGCGGGCGGGCGGAGCTGGCCGCCCCGGAGCGGTGCGCCGCGGACTACCTGGCGCGGCCGCTGGAGTCGAGGGTGGCCGGTCTGCACGGCAGACAGAGCGAGCCCCTGGACGACCTCGCTGACGTCGACCGCGTGGCGCGGGAGAGCCGGGAGCGGCTGGAGCGCGACCCGGAGCTGGTTGCCGAGGACTGGGGCCTGTACCTGGTCCGCCCGGCCGAGGTGGAGTTCTGGCAGGCCGACCGGGACCGCCGCCACACGCGCCTGCGCTACACCCGTCCGGGCGTCGACGCGTCCTGGGAACGCGGCCTGCTCTGGCCGTGACCGGGCGGAGGCGCCACGGCCGGACCCGTCGTCCCCGAGAGCGGCCATCGACCCGGGACCCAAGCGTGACCGAACCTGGTTCTGTTCGGTGTCCCCTGCGGGGATAGGATTCCCGCACTCCGACCGCCCACGACCAGCAACGAAAAGAGGTGGCCGCCGTGCCCCCCACACACGAGGTGTTCAACCAGGCGCCCCCGCTCGGCGACTACGCGGCGGCGGAGGACCCGGCGCTCGTGGAGGGCCTTCGGCGCGAGGGCGCCGGATGGGCCGAGGCCGAGGTGCGCGAGGTCGGCGACGCGGCCGGTTCGGAGCGGGTCCGCGCCTGGGGCGAGTCCGCCAACGCCTACCCGCCGGTGCTGCGCACCCACGACCGCTACGGCCACCGGGTGGACGAGGTCGACTACCAGCCCGCCTACCACGTGCTCATGGACCAGGCGGTGGAGCACGGCATGCACGCCGCGCCGTGGGCGGACGGGCGCCCGGGCGCGCACGTGGCCCGCGCCGCCAAGTTCTTCCTGTGGTCCCAGCCCGAGGCTGGTCACGGGTGCCCGGTGTCGATGACCTACGCGGCGGTCCCGGCCCTGCGCCACTCCCCCGAGCTGGCGCGGCGGTACGAGCCGCTGCTCACCGCGCCCGTCTACGACTTCGGGCTGCGGGCGCCGCACACCAAGCGCGGGCTCCTCGCGGGCATGTCGATGACCGAGAAGCAGGGCGGCTCGGACGTGCGCGCCAACACCACCCGCGCGGTCCCCACCGCCGAGGGGCACCACGTGCTGACCGGGCACAAGTGGTTCACCTCGGCGCCGATGAGCGACTTCTTCCTCACGCTGGCGCAGGCGCCCGAGGGGCTGAGCTGCTTCCTGGTGCCCCGGGTGCTGGAGGACGGCGGCCGCAACGCGCTGCACATCCAGCGGCTCAAGGACAAGCTGGGCAACCGCTCCAACGCGTCGGCGGAGCTGGAGTACGACGGCGCCGTCGCCCATCTGGTCGGCGAGGCGGGCAGGGGCGTGCCCACCATCATCGAGATGGTCAACAGCACCCGGCTGGACTGCGTGATCGGCTCGGCCGCGGGCATGCGCGCCGCGGTGGTGCACGCCCTGCACCACGCCGAGCACCGCAGCGCCTTCGGCGGGGTGCTGGTCGAGCAGCCGCTGATGCGCAACGTGCTCGCCGACCTGGCACTGGAGTCGGAGGCGGCGACGGCGCTGATGACCCGTCTGGCCGGTGCCGTGGACCGCGCGGTGCGCGGGGACGAGACCGAGGCCGCCTTCCGCCGGCTGGGGGTGGCCGTGGGCAAGTTCTGGGTGACCAAGCGCCAGCCCGCGCACGCCGCCGAGGCGCTGGAGTGCCTGGGCGGCAACGGGTACGTGGAGGAGTCGGGGATGCCCCGGCTGTTCCGGGACTCCCCGCTCAACTCCGTCTGGGAGGGCTCGGGCAACGTGGCGGCGCTGGACGTGCTGCGCGCGATGGGCCGCAGCCCCGAGGCGCTGGAGGCCTTCCTGGCCGAGCTGCGCGCGGCCGCGGGCGTGGACGACCACTACGACGCGGCGGTCAAGCGGTTGGAGCAGGCCCTGGGCGACCCGGAGGAGGCGCAGTACCGGGCGCGGACGGTGGTGGAGCTGATGGCGCTGGTCCTGCAGGCGTCGGTGCTGCTGCGCCACGCGCCCACCCCGGTCGCCGAGGCGTTCACCGCCTCGCGTCTGGGGGGCGAGTGGGGGCACGTGTTCGGCACCCTGCCCAGAGGGGTGGACACCGAGCTGATCCTGGACCGGGCCCGCCCGAGCCGGTGAGGCCGGGGGCACGCCCCCGTCGTGCGGAGGGGGCCGGGGGCGTGCCGCCCTCCTCCGTACGGGGGTCCGGGGGCGCTCTGCCGCGGCCGCGGCGAGCGCCGGTGGGGGCCGGGGCCGTGCGCCCCTGCACGGCCCCGGTCGTACCGGCCCCGGAACGCGCTGGGCACGAGGGGAACCAGAGGCGTGCCGAGAGCACACGGACACCCTTTCTTAACCTCATAAATCCCGATTACCACTCTTAACCCTGATAATTCCCACAAAAACCCGCAAGAGGGACGGCCGATGAATGATCATCGGCCAGGTCGGCATACTTCGGCGTCCGGAGCGGAACAAAGAAGTCGTCACAGACCACGACCGCCTGCTTTCGGACGGGGAGCGGGCCCGCGCAGACCCTCCAGGAACGGCCGGAGGCGCGCGGGCCCGAACAGCCCCTTCCGAAGGCCCCGAATCCAAGAGACTGACGACGCCTATGGTGGAAGTCTGGCCAGGTAGTTCCTATCCGCTCGGTGCGACCTACGACGGGTCCGGCACCAATTTCTCCCTCTTCTCCGAGGCCGCCGAACAGGTGGACCTGTGCCTGTTCGACGACGACGGTGAGGAGACGCGTATACCACTGACCGAGTACGACGGTTTCGTCTGGCACGGTTACCTTCCCGGCGTCGGACCGGGACAGCAGTACGGGTACCGCGTCCACGGGCCCTACGCCCCGGAGCAGGGGCTGCGGTGCAATCCGAACAAACTGCTCACCGACCCCTACGCGAAGGCGCTGAACGGCAACCTCACCTGGCACGAATCCCTGTTCAGCTACCACTTCGCCTCACCGGAGCGCAGGAACACCAAGGACAGCGCGCCCTACGTGCCCAAGTGCGTGGTGGTCAGCCCGTTCTTCGACTGGGGAAACGAGTCCAGGCCCCGTACGCCCTACCACCGCACGGTGATCTACGAGGCGCACGTACGCGGGCTCACCATGCGCCACCCGGGCATCCCCGAACACCAGCGGGGCACCTACTCGGGACTGGCCCACCCGGTGATGATCGACTACCTCACCTCGCTGGGGGTGACCGCGGTCGAGCTCATGCCCGTGCACCACTTCGTGCCCGAGCACGCCATGGTGGCCCGGGGGCTGACCAACTACTGGGGGTACAACACCCTGGCCTTCCTCGCCCCGCACAGCGGGTACGCGGCGCGCGGCTCGCGCGGGCAGCAGGTCCAGGAGTTCAAGGCGATGGTCAAGTCGCTGCACGAGGCGGGCATCGAGGTGCTGCTCGACGTGGTGTACAACCACACCGCCGAGGGCGACCACATGGGGCCCACGCTGTCGCTGCGCGGCATCGACAACCTCAGCTACTACCGGGTCAGCGACGAGGACCAGCGCTACTACCTCGACTACACCGGCTGCGGCAACAGCCTGAACGTGCGCCATCCGCACTCGTTGCAGCTGATCATGGACTCGCTGCGGTACTGGGTCCTGGAGATGCACGTGGACGGGTTCCGCTTCGACCTCGCCTCGGCCCTGGCCCGCGAGTTCCACGACGTGGACCGGCTGAGCACGTTCTTCGACATCGTGCAGCAGGACCCGGTGATCTCGCAGGTCAAGCTGATCGCCGAGCCCTGGGACGTGGGCCCGGGCGGCTACCAGGTGGGCAACTTCCCGCCGCTGTGGACCGAGTGGAACGGCAAGTACCGCGACACCGTGCGCGACTACTGGCGGGGCGAGCCCGTGGTGGGCGAGCTGGCCTCGCGCCTGGCCGGGTCCAGCGACCTGTACCAGGACGACGGCCGCCGACCGGTGGCCTCCATCAACTTCATCACCTGCCACGACGGCTTCACCATGGCCGACCTGGTGTCCTACGACCGCAAGCACAACGAGGCCAACGGCGAGGACAACCGGGACGGCACCGACGACAACCGGTCCTGGAACCACGGTGTGGAGGGGCCCACCGAGGACCCCGCGATCATCACGCTGCGCCGCCGCCAGGTGCGCAACTTCCTCACCACCCTGTACCTGTCGCAGGGGGTGGTGATGCTCTCCCACGGTGACGAGGTGGGACGCACCCAGAACGGCAACAACAACGCCTACTGCCAGGACAACGAGATCGCCTGGATCGACTGGAAGGGCGCCGGGCTCGGCGAGGACGAGGAGCCCGACAACGACCTGCTGGACTACGTGCGCGGGCTGGCGCGGCTGCGCCGCGACCACCCGGTGTTCCGGCGCCGCCGGTTCTTCCGGGGCAGCCCGGTGGGCGGTGCCAAGGCCGGGAAGAGGGGGCTGCCCGACATCGTGTGGCTGCGCCCGAACGGAAAGAAGATGACCGGCGACGACTGGAACTCCACCGGCCAGGCCCTGGGCGTGTTCCTCAACGGGGACGCCATCACCGAACCCGACCCGCGCGGTCGGCGGATCCGGGACAGTTCGTTCCTGCTGCTGCTCAACAGCGGCCCGGAGACGGTGGACTTCACCGTTCCGGGCACCGAGTACGGCATGGCCTGGGAGACCGTGCTGGACACCGCCGAGCCGGACGTGGAGGGACGGCCGTTCGTGGCGGCCTCCGGTCCGGTGCGGGTGATCGACCGGGCGCTGCTGCTGCTGCGCCGGGTGTCGCACAAGCACACGCCGTCCCCGCGGTCCTGAGGGACCGGGCACACGGGCCCCGGAAGCTCCCTGGCGGGGGCTGTCGGGGCCCGTCGGCGTGGACGGCCGGTGGAATGCGAAGACGCACGAGGACACCAACGGGGGCAACGGAGAAGCCGGTTCGGCCGGGGCCCGTCGCCGCGCACGCGGCGTCCCGGTTGTCCACAGGACAAGATCCGCTCTGGTGGTGGCACGGCGCGTTGGAGATGCTGGGTGAAAAAGGCTGGGCAGGGGGGCTCGCGCCCCCCTCCTCGGGGTGCCCCGGGCCACCGCCTACTCTGGGTGACCATGTCGAGTACACACACCGGCGCGGAAACCCCCGCAGCCCCCATCGCGTTCCGGCAGCTGCTGCCCGTCCCCGGCGGCGCGGACGCGGACCCGGCCGCCGCTTACGCCTACCCCGCCGACCTGGACCGCCCCTGGGTGCGCGCCAACATGGTGGCCAGCGCCGACGGCGGCGCCGTGGGCCCCTCGGGGCGCAGCAGGGACCTGTCCTCGGCGCCCGACCGCAGGATCATGGGCGCGCTGCGCGCCCTGTGCGACGTGGTGCTGGTGGGCGCGGCCACGGCGCGCGTGGAGGGGTACGGGCCGGTCCGCGTGCGCAGGGCGTGGGAGGGGCTGCGCGAGGGACGGGCGCGGACACCGGCCGTGGCGGTGGTCTCCCGCTCCCTCGACCTGCCCGCCGACCTGCTCACCCAAGCGCCGTCGCACGCGCGCACGCTGGTGTTCACCACGAGCGGCGCCCCCGTGGACAGGCGCCGCGAGGTGGCCGCACGCGCCGACCTCGTGGTGGTCGAGGGGGACTCGGTGGCGCCCGCGCACATCGTGGACGCCCTGGCCGAGCGCGGACTGTACCGCGTACTGACCGAGGGCGGCCCGCGCCTGCTGGCGGAGTTCGTGGCGGCGGAGCTGCTGGACGAGCTGTGCCTGACCCTGAGCCCGCACCTGCTGGGGTCGGGGCCGCCGCGCATCGTGGCGGGGGGACCGGACGCTCCCGGAGCGCCGGAGCGCACCACCGGAGCGCGGAGCACGCCCGTGCGGATGGCGCACCTGCTGGAGGCGGAGGGGAGCCTGTTCGCGCGTTACGTCAGGGAATAGGGCGTCTGCGGAGGACACACCGGTGACCGCTCGGTTTCGGCCGCCTCACAACCACGCATGAACCATCCCGCAACCGGACATACCCGAGGTGTGCCCTCCACTGGAAACACCGCTGCTGGACCCAGGACACACCGCATTGACGGGGCTTACCGGCTTGGCCCCCCGGCCGAGAGGATGAACGTGGTGCCGACGTCCGAAAACGGATCCCCTCCGGTCTATCGCGGAATAGCCGAGGAACTACGCGAACAGATCCGCTCCGGACGGTACGCCGACGGCGACCGCCTGCCCGGGGAGAACACCCTCATGGAACGCCACGGCGTCGCACGGGCCACCGCGAGGCAGGCGCTCTCCGTACTGATCAACGAGGGCCTGGCCGTGGCCGTGCGCGGCTCGGGCATCTACGTCCGCCTGTTCCGGCCCCTGCGAAGACACGGCGCCCGGCGGCTGTCCCAGGATCTGTGGGGCAGCGGGCGCGCGATCTGGCAGGTCGACAGCGAGGACCGCGGGTACGAGGTGGACAGCCTGCGCGTGGACGAGCCGGCGCCCGCCGCGCACGTGGCGCGCGCGCTGAGCCTGGCCGAGGGGGCCGGGGTGGTGCGGCGCTCGCGCCGCTACCTCGTGGACGGGCGTCCGGTGCAACAGGCCGTCTCGCACCTGCCCCTGGCCGTGCTGGGGGACGGCGGGGAGCCGTCGGCCCTGCGCGTGCGGGACCACGACAGCGGGCCGGGGGGCATCTACGCGCGCCTGGCCGAACTGGGGCACGCCCCGGCGCACTTCACCGAGGAGATCCGGGTGCGCATGCCCACCCCCGAGGAGAGCGAGGTGCTGGAACTCGCCCCCGGAACCCCGGTGCTGGAGGTGGCGCGCACCGCGCTGACCGCCGACCACCGGCCGGTGGAGTTCAACGAGATCACCATGGACGGCTCGGCCTACGTGCTGCGGTACGACTTCGACGCCTGAGCCGGGTCCCGGTCCCCGCTCGCGCGTCCCGCCCGTCCCCGGGGCAGCGCCGCACGCCCCCGAGCCCCCGAAGGCCCCGAACCCCGAGAAGGGGGGAGGGACGCCGCCCCGGCGCCCCTCCCCCCTTCTCGGACCGACTTCAGCGACCGCCTCGCTTGGAGGCGAACACCAGGTACGTCAACGGCAGGAGGACGAGTCCCACCGCCAGCGCACCGGCGGCGGCGAAGGGCAGGGAGTCCGACGCGGTCATGGCCCACCGCGCCATGCCGAACCCCAGGAGGAGCGCGACCGCCAGCGCGCACACGGCGACGGCCGCGGCGGCGAGCAGCAGCGTGCGTTCGCTCCAGGGTTCGGGCCGGGCGCGAGCGGCCCGCACGACCGTGGAGCGGACGCTGAGCTCGGCGGCCCAGCGCAGCTCACGACCGGTGGTGGCCGCTCCGTCGGCGACGGTCCTCAGGAGGGACCGCGCGCCCGTGGTGTTCTGGTCGAGCCACCACAGTCCGTACCGGATCCTGCCCACGCGCAGCGGTCGCCTGTTCACTCCGAGTGCCTGATGCGTTGTAACGGTCATGTCACCTGCCTCAAGTGCACTGTTCGACCACTGACCCTGGCTACAGCCGTACCCTCGCCTTCGGCTACCGAACGTCGCATAGGCCGAAGTTAGGAGGGTCTGGCCGTTTGGGACGGTTTTCCTGTCCCGAATGTCATATGTGAGTGTTTGCGGCACGAACGGTGCTGAGGCGGCATCCGGAGCCGATTCGGGGTAGCGTCGTCCCATGGCTGACTCAGCGGACCAGGCCCAGGACAACGGCAGCGGGCCCAAGGACATCCCCCGGACCGACCAGGAATGGCGCGAACGGCTCAACTCCCAGGAGTACGCGGTACTGCGCGAGGCCGCCACCGAGCGCCCGTGGACCGGGGAGTACGTGGACACCACGACCGCGGGGGTCTACCGCTGCCGCGGCTGCGGCGCCGAACTGTTCCGTTCCGGTGAGAAGTTCGAGTCCCACTGCGGATGGCCCAGCTTCTACGACCCGGCCGACTCCGACGCGGTGGTCCTGCACGAGGACCGCTCCCTGGGCATGGTGCGCACCGAGGTGCGGTGCGCCACATGCGACTCACACCTGGGCCACGTCTTCCACGGCGAGGGGTACGCCACCCCCACCGACGACCGGTACTGCATCAACTCCGTCGCCCTCACCCTGGAGCCGACCGAGTAGGTTGCCGTACGATCCTGGTGCCGGACGGCGGGACCGGGACCGCCCGGGGACGGCGGCGCGCACCCGCGACCCGTTCTCGGCGGAATCAGGAATAATCGCATTCAGCGCACCAACGGCCGGTCCCCCACCGGCCCGCGGGGCGCGGCGCGCGGGGCCGGTCGCATCCGGCCCCTCCGCCAGCCGGCCCGGGAGCCCCGGGCCGACCCCCGCAGCGGCAACCTGTGTGCGGGCGAACCGACAGACCCGCGACGAAAGCGCTCGATGACCGACGACTCACCACTCTCATCCGCCTCCCACCGCCCCGTGGCGCGTCCGCGCCTGGGCATGGCACAGGGTTCGGCCCCGTGGCTGCTGCCCGCGCTGGGAGCCGCCGGAGCCGCCGTCCTGGCCGCCCGGGGCTCGCGGGCCCGCACGGCGCTCGCCGTCCCGGTGGTCGGGCTCGCGGCGGGGATGACCTGGTTCTTCCGGGACCCCGAGCGCGGCCCGGCGACCGGACGGGTGCTGTCCGCGGCGGACGGCGTCGTGCAGAGCCTCGACCCCCAGCCCGACGGGCGGACCAGGGTCGCGGTGTTCATGAACCCCCTCAACGTGCACGTCAACCGTGCCCCCCTCGCCGGCGTGGTGACAGGCGTCGAGCACCGACCCGGCGGCTTCCGCCCCGCATTCGACAAGGACAGCGAGCGTAATGAGCGCGTCATCTGGACCCTTGAAACCGAGATCGGTGCGATCACGGTCGTTCAAATCGCCGGCGCGATGGTCAGGCGTATCGTCCCGTATCTCGCTGCGGGGCAGAAGGTCGAGCAAGGGGAGAGGATCGGTCTCATCCGGTTCGGGTCCAGGGTCGACGTCTACCTTCCGTCCGGGATCGCCCCGGCGGTGGAGGTCGGCCAGAAGGTCCGGGCCGGAGAAACCCGCCTTGACGCCGACTGAGAACGCCGTGGCGGCCGACGGGGCCGCCTCCACCGTTCCGCAGGAGGCTTCCAGGCTGCGTCTGGGCGTGGCCGACTACCTGACGCTCGGCAACGCCCTGTGCGGCTTCCTGGCGGTGTGGGCGCTGGTGGTGGCCCAGTCCGCGCAGGAGGCGGCCGGGATCGCCGGACCGCTGCCGCGCACGGCCATGGCCACGGTCGTGGGCCTGATGCTGGTCGCGGCCGCCCTGGACGTGCTCGACGGACGGGTCGCCCGCAAGCTGGGCGGCAGCGGCATGGGCGCGGAGCTGGACAACCTGGCCGACGTGATCAGCTTCGGGTTCGCGCCCGCGTTCTTCTTCGTCGTGTGGGGCATGCGGACCGAGGGCCCGGACCTGCTGCCGGTCGCGGCGGGCGGGGCCGTGCTGCTCGCGGTCATCGTGCGCCTGGCCCGGTTCTCCTGCCAGGCCCCGGGGGCCAGCTACTTCACCGGGTTGCCGTGCCCGTTCGGCGCCATGGCCGTGGTGACGGTGGTCCTGCTGGACCCGCCGCTGGTGGCGGGGGTGACGGCGGTGCTGCTCATCTCCTGGCTGATGGTGAGCCGGATGGAGTACCCCAAGCCGCGCGGGCGCAAGGCCCACGCGGTGCTGGGCATCCTGGCCGTCGGGGTCGCCCTCATGGCCGTGTGGGGCATGGGCCTGCCCGCGGGCCAGACGCTCATCTACCTGATGAGCGCCGCCGTGCTGGGCTTCATCGTCACCATCCCGTTCTACGTCCTGGCCGTGCGGCGGGCCGCCGCGGCGCAGGACTGACGTACACGCGCGGGGGCGCCCCGGGGAAGGAGTTCCTTCCCGGGGGCGCCCCCGTTCGCGTTGCGGCCGTCTACGGCAGGGACTCGACCAGCTCGGCGACGCTCTTGCGGCGGCCGGTGTAGAACGGCACCTCCTCGCGGGTGTGCAGGCGGGCCTTGGCGCCGCGCAGGTGGCGCATCAGGTCCACGATGCGGTGCAGGTCGTCGGCCTCGAAGGCGAGCAGCCACTCGTAGTCGTTGAGCCCGAACGAGGACACCGTGTTGGCGCGCACGTCCGGGTAGGGGGCGGCCATGCGGCCGTGCTCGGCGAGCAGCGCGCGGCGCTCGTCGTCGGGCAGCAGGTACCACTCGTAGGAGCGCACGAACGGGTACACGCACAGGTGCTCGCGCGGCTCCTCCCCGGCCAGGAACGCGGGCACGTGGCCGCGGTTGAACTCGGCGGGGCGGTGCAGGCCCACGACCGACCACACCGGGGTGCTCACCCGGCCGATCCGCGTGCGGCGGAAGGCCGTGTAGACGTCCTGGACCTGCTCGGGGGAGTCGGCCACCCACCAGAACATGATGTCGGCGTCGGCGCGGAAGCCCTGGACGTCG
This sequence comes from Nocardiopsis sp. CNS-639, assembly GCF_000381685.1. Lineage (NCBI taxonomy): Bacteria > Bacillati > Actinomycetota > Actinomycetes > Streptosporangiales > Nocardiopsidaceae > Nocardiopsis > Nocardiopsis sp. CNS-639. Next base: position 129,723 of record NZ_KB906858.1, on the reverse strand, counting down.
TAGCTGCCGCGGGTGGTCACACCCTGCTCGGCGGCCTTGTCCAGGAGCGTGGCCAGTTCGTCGGCCGCGGCGGCGCGGTCGACCCCGTCCAGGGCCCCGACCTTGAAGACCGACCACATGGTGTAGCGGATGAGGGAGTTGAGGTCGCTGCCGTCCTGCTCGACGGCTTCGTTGTGCTGGCCCGTCACGGGTTGACTCCTTGCTGGTTCGTTCCGGCGGCCTCGTCGCCGCCGGTGGGGCTGTTCGTCGTGAGGGCGCCCGCCAGGAGGTCGGCCTGCTGGAGGGCGTCGGCGATGCAGGCGGGGACGCCCACGCCGCCGTAGACCGCGCCGCACACCCCCAGGCCGGGGCTGCGGGCGACGTCGGCGCGCACGCGCTCGACGAGGGAGGCGTGGCCGACGGCGTACTGGGGCAGACCGTCGGTCCACCGGGTGACCCGGGTCTGCACCGGCGCCCCGGCCATGCCGGTGACCGTGGCCAGGTCGCGCACGGCGGCCGCGGCCAGCTCCTCGTCGGAGCGCTCCAGGACCCGCTCCTCGCCGAAGCGCCCGATGGAGCAGCGCAGCACGACCAGATCGTCGCCGGGGTTGGCCGCGGCCAGCTCCTCGGCGATCCAGGGCCACTTGTTGCTGGAGAAGGTGGCGGCCTTGACGGTCAGCCCCTCCCCCGCCGGGACGAGGAAGCCCGTGCCGGTGAGCGGCTCGGGGAAGGCGGACGCGGGCAGGGCCAGGGTCACCAGGGCCATGCTGGCGTACTCGACGCCGCCGAGGTCGCGGGAGGCGCCGGGGGCGTGCCCGGCGAGCAGGCGGGCCGCCTCGGGGGCGGGGCAGGCGAGCAGGACGCCGTCGCAGGCGATGCGTTCATTGCTGTCCAGGCGCACCCGCCAGCCCTCGGGCAGGCGCTCCAGGGCGCGCACCCGCGAGCCCACGCGCAGGCTGTCGGCGTGGCGTTCGGCGAGCGCGCCGACGAGCCCGGCCACGCCTCCGCGCAGGGAGGCGAACACCGGCCCGGGCTTGGTGGGCGCCGCTCCCCTGCCGCGCAGGCTGGTGCGCACGGCGTGCATCAGGGAGCGGTTCCGGCGGGCCATGGGCGCGATCTGCGGCAGCGTGGAGTCCAGGGAGAGCCGGTCGGCGCGGCCCGCGTACACGCCGCCCAGGAGGGGCTCGACGAGGCGGTCGACGACCTCGGGGCCCATGCGGGCCCCGACGTAGTCGGCGACGGACACGTCGCCGCGCACCGGCGTGCGCGGGAGCACGAGGTCGAGTCCGGCCCGCAGGGTTCCGGCCCCGGAGAGCACCCCGCTGCGGGCGAGCGCGCGCAGGTCGCCGGGCACGCCCATGAGCTGGCCCTTGGGCAGGGGGCGCACCCGTCCGCGGCTGTAGACGGCGGCGGCGCCGGGTCCGGGGTGCACCACCCGGTCGTCCAGGCCCAGCTCGGAGAACAGGTCCAGCGCCTCGGGGCGGCGGGCGAGCACCGCCTCGGCGCCCGCGTCCACGGACACCCCCGCCACCGGTGAGGCGCGCAGCTTGCCCCCGGGGGCGTCGGAGGCCTCCACCACGGTGACGGCGGCGCCCAGACCACGGAGGCGGTGCGCGGCGGTGAGTCCGGAGACCCCGCCCCCGACCACGACGACGTGCGGTGCTTCAGGCATACCCCCAGCTTCCCAGATGACCTGGGTCACCGTGATCCGCCTTCCCCCGCGACACCCCGTGATTCGCGTCGCGCCCCGCGTCGGGTCCGCGCGCGGTGCCCCGGGCGGACCGGGGCGGCCCCGCCGCCGCACGCCGCCGTTGCCCGGTCGTTACCACGGCGCCGCAACGGGACCGCGGCGGAGCACGTCGAAGCGGGCATGGTTACCTCAGCCCTCCCCCCGGCCCGGCGTGTCGCCGGGACCGTGCTCTCCGTGGGCCTGGCGGCCCTTCTGGCCACGTCCTGCGCCTCCCCCATGTCCGACGGCGGCGCCGGGGCCGTCAACGAGTCCGCGGCCGTGGCCCCCGAGTCCGCTGACCGGGCGCTGCCCGAGGAGCAGGCGGGCCCGGAGTCCGCCGAGGAGGGCGGCGGTTCGGCCGTCGGCTCCGAGGTGGAGATCGGCGACCGGGAGCTGGTCCACACCGCCGATCTGTCGGTACGGGTCGAGGACGTGTCCGAGGCGGTCGGGCTCGCCAAGGAGCTGACCCTCGACGCGGGCGGCTACGTCGCCTCGGAGCGGGTGTCGACCCCCCAGGGCGGTTCCCCCGAGGGGTCGCTGACGCTGCGCGTCCCGGGCGACGGCTACGAGGGCGCCCTGGAGGAGTTGTCGCGGTTGGGCGACCGCTCCAACCTGGAGCGGTCGGTGCAGGACGTCACCGAGGAGGTGGCCGACGTCGAGAGCCGCATCGAGTCCTCCGAGACCGCCCTGGAGACGCTGCGCGGCTACCTGGAGGAGGCCGAGGACGTCGACGAGCTGCTGCGGGTGGAGGGCGAGATCCAGAACCGCCAGGCGGAGCTGGAGGCCTTCCAGGCGCGGTTGGAGACGCTGCGCAACCAGACGGCGTACTCGACGGTGAACCTGACCCTGCTGCCCCCGGAGACCTACCTGGAGGAGCCCTCGGAGGACTCCATCGGCTTCCTCGGCGGACTGGAGCGCGGCTGGCGCGCTCTGGTGACCTTCGGCCAGGGCGTGGCCGTGGTCGTGGGCTGGCTGCTGCCGTTCCTGGTGGTGGCCGCCGTGCTGGGCGCGGGACCGCTGTGGTGGTACCGCTCGCGTCGGCGCGCGTCCGCGAAGGGCGCCTCCTCCGCGGGCGGTAGTGGGACCGGCTCCGCGAAGGGCGCCGCCCCGGTGGGCGCCGCGTCCGACCGTCCGGCCCCGGGCCGCCCCTCGGGCGGCGCTGGGTCCACCGCGAGGGACGAAGGCCCCGGCACGTCCTCCGGGCCCGGCGGAAGGCCGCCCGGGGACGGGGGGTGAACCCGCCCCGCCGCGCAGCGCCCCAGCGGGCGATGGCGGGCGGCGGGCGGGCCGAGGCGAAGCGGAAGGTCCCAGAGGACACCGCCTAGACGGCGGTCTCCTCGTGCACGAACGCGGTGAGCCGCTGGAGCATGTCCGGGTCGGTGCTGGGCAGCACGCCGTGGCCCAGGTTGAAGACGTGGCCGTCGGCGGCGCGGCCCCGGGCCAGGATGTCGCGGGTGCGCTCGGCGACGACCTCCCAGGGCGCGAACAGGGTGGCCGGGTCGAGGTTGCCCTGGAGGGCGGTGCCGGGCTGGACGCGCTGGACCGCCTTGTCCAGCGGCACGCGCCAGTCCACGCCCACGACGTCGGCCCCGGCCTCGCTGAGCAGGCTGAGCAGTTCTCCGGTGCCCACACCGAAGTGGATGCGCGGCACCTCGTGCTGGGCGAGCTGGCCGAAGATCCACGAGGTGTAGGGCAGCACCGAGGCGCGGTAGTCCTCGGCGCTCAGGGCGCCCACCCAGGAGTCGAAGAGCTGGACGGCGCTGGCGCCCGCCTCGATCTGGGTGCGCAGGAAGCCCAGGGAGATGGTGGCCAGGCGGCGCATCAGCTCGTCCCACAGCTCGGGCTCGCCGTACATGAGCGCCTTGGTGTGCTCGTGGTTCTTGGAGGGGCCGCCCTCGATGAGGTACGAGGCCAGGGTGAACGGGGCGCCCGCGAAGCCGATGAGGGGCTTGTCGCCCAGCTCGCCGACCAGCTGGCCCACGGCCTCGGTGATGTAGGGCACGTCGCCGGGCTCGATCTCGCGCAGCCGCTTGACGCCGGTCGCGTCGCGGATCGGGTCGGCGACCACCGGGCCGACGCCGGGCTTGATGTCGAGGTCGATGCCGATGGCCTTGAGCGGCACGACGATGTCGCTGAAGAAGATCGCGGCGTCGACGTCGTAGCGGCGCACCGGCTGCATCGTGATCTCGGTGATCATGTCGGGGCGCGCGCAGGCCTCAAGCATCGGCACGTCGGCGCGGACCCGTCGGTACTCGGGCAGGGAGCGCCCTGCCTGGCGCATGAACCACACCGGGGTGTGGGACACGGGAAGGCGTCGGCAGGCGCGGAGGAAAGGAGAATCTTGCAGGGTCACCCCTCGATCGTGCCATGCCCCGCCCGGTGCTCCCACTCGGATCGCCGAACCCGGACGCGCCCGTGCGCGCACCCGCGGCGGGGCCGGGGAAGGCGCGAACCGGCACCGTCGGCGACCGGCCGGTCCCAAGATCATCACAAAACGCCGACACGCCGGGCGAACTCCGACTCGCGGCCCGTGACTCATGCCACGGTCTTTGACGTGCCCGCCTTTTCCGCCCCCGGCGGAGGGACGGAGCATGTCCACACGCCCCCGCCCAGACGTGATCACCCCAGAATGAAGGCTGACGTTCCCACCATGCCCGATGCCGGTAGCGCCGAGGACGCACACGAGACGTTCCGGCGAGCGGTCGAGGCCCTGCGCTCACCTCTCCCGCGACCCGAGATCACCGTCCGGGAGATCCCCGCCCCCCAGCGGCTGGCCCCCCACTCCGCCGCGGTCTCGGCCGAGGTGACCGTCCACGGAGAGGAGGTCGCCTGGGGCAGACTCATCGTCCTGTACGACCCCGAGGACACCCGCGACTGGCCGGGTCCCTTCCGGGTGGTCTGCCAGGCCAACTCCGAACTGGAGTCGGAGATCGCGACCGACCCCCTGCTCGGACCGGTCGCCTGGAGCTGGCTGACCGACGCCCTGGACGCGTGCGGCGCCACGCACCACACGCTGAGCGGCACGGTCACCCGTGCCACCACCGAGGGCTTCGGCACCAAGGCGGACCAGGGCGCCACCACCGAGGTGGAGATGCGCGCCTCCTGGACACCGGAGTCCGACGACCTGACCGGGCACGTCCAGGCGTGGTCGGCGCTGCTGGCCTCGGCCGCGGGGCTGCCGCCGCTGGACGTCACCGACATCACCGGAAAGCGCTCCCGGCCCTGACCGCGGGCCCCTGTGTCCCCGGGGCCCGCGGCCGGTCCGGATCCGCGTCCGGTGGCGACAGCGCATACCGTAGTGGTGTGGCGAACGCGTTGAACTCCAAGACAGAACCCCGCGAACCAGGCAACGACGACGACGCCGAGAGGGCCCCCCTTCTGCGGGAACCTCGCGAGGGCCTGCCCGAGGTCACCTCCGACGCCGACGCGCTGGCCGGTGTGGTCGCCGCGCTCTCCGCCGGTACCGGCCCCGTGGCGGTGGACGCCGAACGCGCCTCCGGCTACCGGTACGGGCAGCGCGCCTACCTGGTCCAGCTGCGCCGCGAGGGAGCGGGGTCGGCGCTGATCGACCCCATCGCCTGCCCGGACCTGAGCGCGCTCAACGACGCCGTGGGCGACGCCGAGGTGGTGCTGCACGCCGCGCACCAGGACCTGCCCTGCCTGAGCGAGATCAACCTGCGGCCCCGGAGCCTGTTCGACACCGAACTGGCCGGGCGGCTGCTGGGATACCAGAGGGTCGGCCTGGGGTTCATGGTGGAGCGGCTGCTCCACCTGCGGCTGGCCAAGGAGCACTCGGCCGTGGACTGGTCCCAGCGCCCGCTGCCGGAGGACTGGCTGCGCTACGCGGCGCTGGACGTGGAGATCCTCATCGACCTGCGGGACTCCCTGGAGGTCGAGCTGGAGGAGAGCGGCAAGCTCGAATGGGCGCGCGAGGAGTTCGCCGCGGTCCTGTCCGCGCCGCCCAAGGAACCGCGTACCGACCCCTGGCGGCGCACCTCGGGCATCCACCGGGTGCGCAACCAGCGCGCCCTGGCCGCCGTGCGCGAGCTCTGGTACGAACGCGACCGCATCGCCCAGGAGCGGGACATCTCGCCCGGCCGGGTGCTGCCGGACGCGGCGATCGTGGAGGCGGCCACCGCCATGCCGCGCACCACCACCGAGCTGGCCAAGATCCGGCAGTTCGGCATCAAGCTGGCGCGGCGCTACCTGACCACGTGGATCAAGGCGGTCAACCGGGCGCGCGACATGCCGCAGGCGGAGCTGCCCCGGCCCAACGCGCCGGGCGACGGCCCGCCGCCGGTGAACCGGTGGGGCGACCGGGCGCCGGAGGCGGCGCGGCGGTTGGAGGCGGCCCGGGCCACGGTCACGGGGATCGCCGAGGACGTCGTCATGCCGACCGAGAACCTGCTGCTGCCGGACACGGTGCGCCGCCTGGCGTGGGCGCCGCCGCGGGCGGTGGACCCCGACGCGGTGGGCGCGTTCCTGCGTGAGCGCGGAGCCCGTGAGTGGCAGGTCACCCTGACTGCGGAACCCCTGGCCACAGCGTTGCGGACGGCCGATCAGGCGTAGCGTTTTACCCCGTTCTGTCACGATCAACCCAGGAGTGAGCGAACTCACCGTGCCCTCAGGGCGTTTGGTGCCTGTTCCGTAGCCCGGTGTCCGATTAAGTTATAGAAACGTGCCCTGGCGCTTTCTGGGTACGGGTTGTCCAACGGGTGTTACGCCGCAGGCCTGGGGCCGCGGTGCGCGATCAGGGGAATGTGGTGATTGTGCTGTCGTTCTGGCGTGCGTTGCTGCGCGAGACCGGACTCAAGGGCGCGACCAGGACCCGGTCCGCCGATACCACCGTGCCTGCGCGCGCGGAGCAACCCGTGGAGAAGCCAGCGGAACGGCCGACCGGGGTCTCCGTGCCGAGCCCCGCGCCGGCGAGCGGTGCGCCCACCGAGCCGCTGGCCCTGACCGGGGCGCGCGAGGAGGCGGCGCGGGCGACCTCCGGGGTGGCCCAGGCCCCCGCCCCCACCGCCGGGATGCGGGCCGCCTCCCTGGAGCGGACGCTGCGTTCGCTGGTGGAGCGACTGGGTACCGAGCACCCGGACACGATCACCGCGCGCAACAACCTGGCGACCAAGTACGCGCAGATGGGGCGCCGCCAGGCCGCGGTGCAGCAGTTCGAGCTGACCCTGGCCGAGGCGGTGGCGGTCTTCGGCGAGGAGCACCCGCGCACCGAGATCATCCGCGAGAACCTGGCCTGGGCCTACGAGGACGCCGGTCGTCCGGCGGACGCCGCGGGGCAGTGGGAGATGCTGCTGCGCGAGCGCGAGCGCCAGTTCGGCTCGGCCGACGAGGACACCGTGGAGGCGCGCATGCGCCTGGCGGTCTGCTACCGGCGCAGCGGCCGCCTGGACGCGGCCGTGGTGCACTACGAGCGGGCCATCGAGGACGTGGCCTCCACCGAGCGCCGTGAGGAGCTGCGGCTGGGGCTGAGCGCGGCGCAGAGCATGTCCGGGCGCTACGAGGACGCGATCGGGCAGTTGCGGATGGTGCTGGCCGGGCGGCGGCGCCGCCTGGGCAAGGGGCACCTGGACACCCTGACGGTGCACCACCGCCTGGGCCGCGCCTACACGCAGGCGGGACGCTCCGACGAGGCGGTGGAGGTGCTGCGCGACGCCTACCGGGTGGCGCTGAACTCCTCCGGCGACCCGGAGGTGCGGCGGCTGACGCTGCGGCTGCGCCGCGACCTGGCGGGCGCCTACAACGCCGCGGGCCGGTACCGCGAGGCCAACGCGCTGCTGTGAACGGCCGCGCCCTCCCGGGCACGGCCGTCGCCGGCCGGGGACGGCGCGCCGGAGACGACCGTCGTCCCCCCTCGATCGGCCCGCGGGCGACGGCGGAAGGGCGGCACGCGCAGAGCGCCTGATCCGGCGAGGCGGCCTTGGAGGGGCCGGGGTCGCGCGACCCCGGCCCCCCGGCGTGTTCAGGGGGTCTCGGCGGTGAGCAGCTGCCCGGCGGCGAGGTCGCGGTAGAGGTCGTCGGCGGCCACCAGCTCCTCGTGGGTGCCCACGGCGCGCACCCGTCCGGCGTCCATGACCACGATCCGGTCGGCGCTGGTGACCGTGGACAGCCGGTGCGCCACGACGATGACGTTGGTGTGGCGGGCCGCGTCCAGCATGACCTCCTTGAGGGCCCTCTCGTTGGCGGCGTCCAGTTGGGAGGTCGCCTCGTCCATGAGCAGCAGCCGGGGGCCGCGCAGCAGGGCGCGGGCGATGGCCACCCGCTGGCGCTCCCCTCCGGAGACCGTCACGCCCCGGTGGCCGATCGCGCTGTCCAGTCCGTCGGGCAGACGGGCCACCAGGTCCCCCAGGCGGGCACGGAGCACGGTCCGGGCCAGCTCCTCCTCGGTGGCCTCCGGGGCGGCCATGAGCAGGTTCTCGCGCAGGGTGCCGTCCAGGACCGGGGCGTCCTGCTCCACGTAGCCGATCTGGGCGCGCAGCGCCGTCAGCGGCCATGAGCGCACGTCGGTCCCGTCCAGGAGCACCCGGCCGGAGGTGGTGTCGTAGAACCGCTCCACCAGGGAGAACACGGTGGTCTTGCCCGCTCCGGAGGGGCCGACCAGGGCGGTCAGACCGGCCCCGGAGGCCTCGAAGCTCACTGCGTGGTGCACCGGCGCCAGGTCGGGGTGGTAGCGGAAGGCCACGTCCTCGAAGACGACCGAGGCGGGGCGGTCGGCGTCCGCCGCGGGGTCGGCGCCCTCACGGAGGTCCTCCTGGTCCAGTTCGGCGACCTCGTCCACGCGCCGCACGGCCGCCAGGCCGGTCTGGAGCTCGGTGGCCGAGCTGACCAGGGTGCTGATCGGCTCCATGAGGTAGAAGAGCAGGAGCAGGAAGGCGATGAGGGAGGAGACGGGCAGCTCCCCCGCGGCCACGCGTCCCCCGCCGACGGCGAGGATGGCCAGGAAGGCGACGTTGACCGCCAGCGAGGCGGTGGTGCCCGACACGGCCGTCCACCCGGCCACCGCCACGCCCCTGCGCCAGGACTCGACCGCGGCGGCGTCCAGGCGGGCGGTCTCCGCCTCCTCCGCCGAGGAGGCCTTGACGGTGCGGAAGGCGCCGAAGATCCGCTCCAGGCGCGAACCCATCTCGCCGAGCGCGGCCTGGGCCGCCTGGGTGGCGGTGCCGATCCGGGGCAGGATCACGCCCATGACCAGGCCGACCATGACGATCATCGCGGCGGCCAGCAGGAACAGGAGGCCGTCGAGGACGGCCATGACCACGACGCCGCCCACCAGGAGCACCGAGCCGGTGAACAGGTTGGTGATGCCGCTGGTGGCGACCGTGCGCAGCAGGGTGGTGTCCGCGGTCAGGCGGGCCACCAGGTCGCCGGGCTTGAGGCGGTCGACCTCGGCCACGCGCAGTCGGACCAGTCGGCCCACCAGGCCCCGGCGCACGCCGAGCACGACGCTCTGGCCGGTGCGCTCCAGCAGGAAGGCGCCCAGGGATCCGATGAGGGCGCCGCCGAGGATGACGGCGGTCAGGGCCAGGACCGGCCCGAGGACGGGCTCCCCCGCGCCGAGGGCGTCGATGACGTACTTGGCCAGGAGGGGCTGGGACAGGCTGGTGAGGCCGCCCAGGAAGGTGAGCGCCCCGCCCAGGACGAGCACCCGCCAGTGGGGGCGGGCGTACTCCCACAGGCGGCGCGGGGACGCCTTGGGCGCGGCGTCCGGTGCCGCGGCGTGGTCGGCGTCGCGCACGCCCGGATCTGACACGTGGGCCCCCGATGTCGTCGCACGGCGTCTTCGCGCCGCCCGCTGTGGTTCGCTGTGTTCCGTGGTGGAACGTCCGATCAGCAAACCGCGCGCGGGGCGGGCGGTGCCACCGCCGAAAGTCGGGGATCGCCCCTGACTTCCGCCCCTGACCGAAGTCGGGGGGCTCCACTGCTCGCAGAAGTTGTTACTGACGAGTAGCATGGGGGTCGACGAGTCCATCCACCCTTGGAGAAGGAGGGGCCATCGTGCCGCGAACTGCCCGCGATGTCGTGTTTGTCGACGGGGTCCGCACCCCGTTCGGCAAGTCAGGCAAGGGCCTCTACGCCGAGACGCGCGCCGACGACCTCGTCGTACGCGTGATCCGCGAACTGATGCGCCGCAACCCGGGGCTGCCCCCCGAGCGCGTCGACGAGGTCGCCATCGCCGCCACCACCCAGATCGGCGACCAGGGCCTGACGATCGGGCGCAGCGCCGCGATCCTCGCCGGACTGCCCCGCAGCGTCCCCGGCTACGCCATCGACCGCATGTGCGCCGGTGCGCTCACGGCCGTCACCACCTCCGGCGCGGGCATCGCCTTCGGCGCCTACGACGTGGTCATCGCGGGCGGAGTCGAGCACATGGGCCGCCACCCCATGGGCGAGGGCGTCGACCCCAACCCGCGCTTCCTCTCCGAGAAGCTCGTGGACCCGTCCGCGCTGGTCATGGGCAACACCGCCGAGAACCTGCACGACCGCTACCCCTCCATCACCAAGGAGCGGGCCGACGCCTACGCGGTGCGCAGCCAGGAGAAGGTCGCCAAGGCCTACGCCGACGGCCGGATCCAGCCCGACCTGGTCGAGGTCCTGGTCCGCTCCCTGGAGAAGGGCTACGGCCTGGCCACCCAGGACGAGCCGCCCCGGCCCGGCACCACCATGGAGACGCTGGCCTCCCTCAAGACCCCGTTCCGCGCGCACGGCAACGTGACGCCCGGCAACGCCGCCGGTCTCAACGACGGCGCCACCGGCGCCATCCTGGCCGCCGAGGACGTGGCCGGGGAACTGGGGCTGGACGCCAGGATGCGCCTGGTCGACTTCTCCTTCGCCGGAGTGGAGCCCGAGGTCATGGGCGTGGGCCCGGTCCCGGCCACCGAGAAGCTGTTCGCCCGCCAGGGCATCTCGATGGACGACATCGGCCTGATCGAGATCAACGAGGCCTTCGCCGTGCAGGTGCTGGCCTTCCTGGAGCACTTCGGCCTCGCCGACGACGACGCCCGCGTCAACCCCTGGGGCGGCGCCATCGCCCTCGGCCACCCGCTGGCCTCCTCGGGTGTGCGCCTGATGATGCAGCTCGCGCGCCAGTTCGCCGAGCGCCCCGACGTCCGCTACGGCCTGACCACCATGTGCGTCGGCATGGGCATGGGCGGAACCGTCCTGTGGGAGAACACCAACTACGAGGGGGGCAAGTGAGCACCGTCATCGACGAGGCACGGGAACTGTTCAGCGACGAGGTCGTCACCAACGCCCTCTCCCGCGACGTCGAACTCCCCTACGGCGCGGGCACCGCGGTCCTGATCACCCTGGACAACGGGCACGACCACACCAAGCCCAACACCTTCGGCCCCGGCGGGCTGCTCAGCCTGGACGCGGCGATCGAGGCCGCCAGGGCGCGCACCGACATCGTGGCCGTGGCCGTCACCGGCAAGCCGTTCATCTTCGCCGTGGGCGCGGACCTGACCGGCGTCCCCGCCCTCCAGAACCGCGAGCAGGCGCACGCCATCGGCAAGCTGGGCCACGACGTGTTCCGCAAGCTCGGCGAGCTGGACGTGCCCACCTTCGCGCTGGTCAACGGCGCGGCCATGGGCGGCGGCGTCGAGGTGGCGCTGCACTGCACCTACCGCACCATCTCCTCGGGCGTCCCGGCGCTGTCGCTGCCGGAGACCTTCCTGGGCCTGGTGCCCGGCTGGGGCGGCACCTACCTGCTGCCGAACCTGATCGGCGCCGAGAAGGCCCTCAAGGTCATCATCGACAACCCGCTCGCCCAGAACAAGGTGCTCAAGGGCACGCAGGCCTTCGAGATGGGCATCGCCGACGCGATGTTCGAGCCCGCCGACTTCGTCGAGGAGTCGCTGCGCTGGGCCGCCAGGGTCGTCAAGGGCGACGTCGTGGTCGAGCGCCCCGAGGTCGACAAGGGCGAGGCCTGGGACAACGCGGTCGACATGGCCCGGTTCACCGTCGAGGGCAAGCTGCACGGCGCCGCCCCGGCCCCGGCCCGCGCGGTCGAACTGGTCGCCCAGGCGAAGACCCGCACGCGCGACGAGGGCTTCGCGGCCGAGGACGACGCGCTGGCCGACCTGATCATGAGCGACGAGCTCAGGGCGGGCCTGTACGCGTTCGACCTGGTGCAAAAGCGCGCCAAGCGCCCCGCAGGAGCCCCCGACAAGTCGCTGGCACGCAAGGTCACCAAGGTCGGCGTCGTCGGCGCCGGCCTGATGGCCGGGCAGCTGGCGCTGTTGTTCGCCCGCCGCCTGGACGTGCCGGTCGTCATGACCGACCTGGACCAGGAGCGCCTGGACAAGGGCGTGGCCTACGTGCACGGCGAGGTGGACAAGCTCCTGAAGAAGGGCCGGGTCAACAACGACAAGGCCAACCACCTCAAGGCCCTGGTGACCGGCTCGCTGACCAAGGACGCCTTCTCCGACGCCGACTTCGTCATCGAGGCCGTGTTCGAGAAGATGGAGGTCAAGCAGCAGGTGTTCGCCGAGGTGGAGGCCGTGGTCTCCCCCGAGGCCATCCTGGCCACCAACACCTCCTCGCTGTCGATCACCGAGATGGCGTCCAAGCTCCGGCACCCCGAGCGGGTCGTGGGCTTCCACTTCTTCAACCCGGTCGCGGTCCTGCCGCTGCTGGAGATCGTCCGCGGCGAGGCGACCGACGAGGCCGCCCTGGCCACGGCCTTCGCCACCGCCAAGAAGCTGAAGAAGACCGCGGTGCTGTGCAAGGACGCCCCGGCGTTCGTGGTCAACCGCCTGCTCACCCTGTTCATGGGCGAGGTCCTGGGCGCCGTCGGCGAGGGTACCGAGCCCGAGAAGGCCGACCGCGCGGTGGCGCCCCTGGGCCTGCCGATGTCGCCGCTGCTGCTGCTCCAGCTGGTGGGCCCGGCGGTCGCGCTGCACGTGTCCGAGACCCTGCACGAGGCCTTCCCCGAGCGCTTCGCGGTCTCGGCCGAGCTGGCCGAGATCGTGAAGGCGGGCAAGACGGCGATCTACGCCCCCGACTTCAGCATCGACCCCGAGGTCCGCGCGCTGCTCGTGGGCGGCGACAAGCCGTCCGAGGAGAGCGAGATCCTGGACCGGGCGCTGCGCGCGCTGGCCCGGGAGATCCGGATCATGCTGGACGAGGGCGTCGTGGCCGAGGCCGCCGACATCGACCTGTGCCTGATCACCGGCGCGGGCTGGCCGTTCCACACCGGCGGCATCACCCCCTACCTGGACAGGGTCGGGGTGTCGGAGGCCGTGAACGGCAAGCGGTTCCACGAGGGCGACCCGAAGGCGTTCTAGCCTTCGCGCGACCCCGCGGCGGGCCCGGCAGCGGATGCCGGGCCCGCCGTTGCGTGTCCGGGTCAGAAGTCCTGGGAGGACTCCTCCCCGGTCGAGCTGGGGCTGGAGGAGCGCACGCGCCGGATGTGCAGCTGCCTGCCCAGCCGGATCACCGGGCGGATCAGCAGCTCGACACTGCCGACGAGGAAGCACCAGGTGCCCGCGGTGGTCCAGGCCTCGGAGAAGAACATGATGCTTCCGGCGATGAACCACAGGGCGATGAGGATGTCGTTGACGATGCTCGCAGTCTCGTAGCGGCGCCGGACGACGAGTTCGTCGTGCCCCACGTGCAGGACCAGCGGTCTGCTCTGCTTCTCGGACATGTTCGGCCCTCCCTGCGGGGTCGTCTCGGCACCGCGTCTTCCCCTGCCCGAAGTGGGCGAACGCGAAAAGTCACCACATAACGACTACTCGCACATACTTACTGGTAACCCTGTGTAACGTCTGCCTCGTGGCAATATCCGCTGAACACCAGATCTACTCCGAGTTGTTCGCCGACGCGCCGGACACGGCCGTCGGCTTCCTGCGAGGCCTCGGCGTGGACGTCCCCGACTACGACCGCAGCGAGGTCACCTCGTGCGACCTCGGCCACGTCGATCCCGTCGAACGCCGATCGGACGTCGCGATCATGCTGCGCGGCCCCGGCCCGAAGGACCCCTTCGACAAGCTGATGGGCATCGTCGTGGAGGTCCAGCGCGACGAGAAGGAGCGCAAACGCTTCACCTGGCCCGAGTACGTGGCCTCGCTGCGCTCACGGCACGAGTGCCCGGTCGTCCTGCTGACCATCTGTCCGAAGCAGTCCGTGGCGGACTGGTACGCCGAACCGATCCACCTCGGCCATCCGGGTTTCGTCCTGCGTCCCCTGGTGGTGGGGCCGGCCGGGATCCCGGTCATCACCGATCCCGGGGAGGTGGAGCGGCACCCGTCTCTGGGTGTGCTGTCCGCCGCCGCGCACGGCGGTCAGGACATGGACGTGCTCAAAGCCCTGCACACCGGCCTCGATGCGATCGACCGGGAAAAGGCTACGAAGTACATTGGATTCACGTTGAACCTGCTGGCGAAGACCGAAGGCCAGGCCGCCCTGGAGGAACTCATGATGACGGACACGTACGAGTACAGCAGCGCCTGGACCGAGAGCCTCAAGGCCAAAGGAAGGGCCGAGGGAGAGGCTCGGGCCATCTTCCGGCTCCTCACCCGACGCGGAATCGACATCCCCGAGGAAGCACGCGAGCGCATCAATGCATGCCGCGACCTCGATCAGCTCGACACCTGGTTCGACCGAGGCTTCACCATCACCCACATCGACGAACTCTTCGCCGAGTGACCTGAGAACCGTGACGGGCCCGGCTTCCCCCCGGAGGCCGGGCCCTTCCCTCGTGCTCAGCTGCGCGCGGAGGCCCGCACCGCACCCGCCGGGAGCATGCCGTACTGCCGGTACCACGCCCGGGGAGCGGTGTGGCGTGGACTTGCGTATCGTTTCACACCCCAACCATAGAGTTCTATGATCATCTGATGAGTAGAAGCACTGGAGAGGGGGCCGAGGCGTGGAGAACGCACCCGGATGGGACACCCCCATGTGGCACACGACCGGTTTTCGACTGATCAAGCTGGGCGAACTGGTCCAGGCGACCACCTCGGCGGTCTTCGGGCCCCAGCAGATCACCTCCCGGCAGTTCCACGTGCTCTCCGCCGCGGAGGCGATGCCCCATCTCTCGCAGAAGGAGCTGAGCCGTGTGCTGGGTGTGGATCCGAACGTGATGGTGGGGCTGATCGACGACCTGGAGGAGCAGGGGCTGGCCAGGCGCGAGCGCAACCCCAGGGACCGCAGGCGCTACATCGTGACGCCCACGGACAAGGCGCGGACGCTGCTGGAGGAGGCCCGCGACGCGGTGGCCCGGGCGGAGTCGGAGTTCTTCGCCACCCTGTCCGAGAGCGAGGTGGCCCTCCTGCACGAGCTGTCGGGCCGCCTGCTCACCGAGCACCCCCGGGTGACCAAGTACGAATGAGTTTCCGGTGCCGGGGCCCCCGGCACCGGAACCCCCGGATCACTCGGAGATGCCGAAGCGGGCGTGCACGCGCTTGAGCGGCGCCGGGGCCCACCAGTTGGCCCGTCCGGCCAGCCGCATGAACACCGGTACCAGCACGCCGCGGATGAGGGTGGCGTCCACCAGGATCACCACCGCCATGCCGACCGCCAGCATCATCAGGTACAGCACGTCGGAGACGGCGTAGGCGGCGAAGGAGGCGGCCAGGATGACGGCCGCCGCCGTGACCAGGGGGCCGCTGCGCTGGAGTCCGGCCGCGACCGCGCGGGTGTTGTCCCCAGTCAGGTCGTACTCCTCCTTGATCCGGGACATCATGAACACCTCGTAGTCCATGGACAGCCCGAAGGCGACGCAGAACATCAGGATGGGGAACGTCGTCTCCAGGCTGCCGTCGGCGGTGAAGCCCAGCAGCCCGGACAGGTTCCCCTCCTGGAAGATCCACACCATCACGCCGAACATCACCGCGAGGCTGAGCACGTTGAGCACGATCGCCTTGGCGGGCAGCAGGATGCTCCCGGTCATGAGGAACAGGATGACGAAGGTGATGGCGAGGATGAGGCCGAACACCAGCGGCACCTGCCCCAGCAGGGCCTCGCGGAAGTCGGTCAGGTCGGCCGGGTAACCGCCGATCCGGGTCTCACCGGGCGCGGGCACGTCCCGGACCCGGTCGATGAGGTCCTCGACGTCCTCCAGGGCCCCGGCGGTGGGCACCACGGACAGCCACGTCCGCTCCGCCGACCCGAACCGCTCCTGTGCCCGCGGTTCGGCCCCGTCGGTCCGCTCCCCGCCGCTGAAGCGCCCGGTGAGCGCGTCCACCTGGTAGACGCCCTCCACCCGCGACAGGTCGGCCGCGTAGGCGCTGATGACGTCGGCCTCGGCCTCCCTGCCGGGTACGTCCACCAGCACCTGGACGGCGTCCATCTCCTCCTGGACGAAGTTCGCGCCGATCTGGTCCTGCACGTCACGACTGGAGACCCCCTGCGGCAGCACGCGCGCGTCGGGCAGGCCGAAGTCGAGCCCCACCGCGGGCGCCGCCAGCACCAGGACCACCGCGAGCGCGGGCAGGCCCCACAGCAGCGGGCGGCGCGTCATCCTCAGCGCGGTGGAGTGCCACCAGCCGCTGTCGGGGTCGGGCTCGCGCTTGGGCCGGACCCGGTGCCCGACCTTGGCCAGAGCCGCGGGCAGGATGACCAGCGCGGCGAACACCGAGGTCAGCACGGTTCCCACGCCCGCGTAGGCGAAGGACTGGAGGAAGGGGAAGGGGAAGAGCATCAGGCAGGACAGGGCCACCGCGACCGTCAGGCCGCTGAACAGGACGGTGCGCCCGGCCTTGGAGACGGCCAGGGAGACCGCCTGGGGGACCCGCCTGCCCCGGGCCAGCTCCTCGCGGAAGCGGTTGATGACGAACAGGCTGTAGTCCACGCCCAGGCCCACGCCCATGACCAGGGTGAGGTTGGCGGCGAAGGTGGACACGTCGGTGAGGTAGGTGACCCCGCGCAGCAGGGCGAGCGTGGTGACCACGGAGAACAGGCCCATGCCCAGGGTCAGCGCCGCCACCGAGATCCTGCGGTAGAGGACGAACAGGAGCACGAACACCAGCGGGAAGATGATGGCCTCGGCGAGCAGGAAGTCGGCCTGCGCCTGCTCGGCGGCCTGGCGGAAGACCTCGTCGCCGCCGCCGACCTCGACCCGGATGACCTCGCCGTCGCGGGTGAAGTCCGGCGAGATCCCGCCGAGCGCGGTGCGCGCCTCGGTGACCGTGCCCTCCATGCGCACGGTGATCAGCGCCTGGGTGCCGTCCTCGGAGCGCATCGCCGGGGACCCGCCGCGCCCCCAGTAGGAGGCGGTCTCGGCGACGCCCTCGCGTGAGGCCAGATCCCGTTCCAGGGCGGTGGCGGCCTCGACGACCCCGGGGTCGTCCACGGTGCCCCGCTGGGCGGTGACGAGCAGGAGGAAGTGGTGCTTGCCGGTGCCGAAGCCCTCCTCCAGCTGCTGTTCGACGCGCAGCGACTCCGATCCGGGGCTCTCGAAGCGGCTGAGCAGCAGCCGGTCCATGGTGCCCGCCGCCAGGGCCAGGGCGACCAGCACCAGCGCGACGCCGGCCAGGATCACCCGGCCCGGGCGGCGGGCCAGCCCGTCGCCGAGCCGGACCAGGAACGGGGGCCTTCCCGGTGGTGCCCCCTGGCGGCCGGGGGGTGAGGTGGTCGTCGGGGACGTGGCCATGGTGGTCCCGCCTTCCAGGGTCAGGAGGTGGTGGGGGCGTGCCGCTCCATCCACGCGGCCGACCCGACCACCGCCAGCGGGACGGCCAGGACCCACCAGGGGTCGCGCGTGGTCAGCCTGGTCAGCGCGTCGGGCATCGTGTCACCCCCTTCGTCTGTGGGCGCGCGGGGCCGTCGGTGGCGGCCGGAGTCCCCCGGCCGCCACCGCGCGTTCCTTCGCCGCCACGCTACAGTAAAAACATGCGACGATCACTAGGGACAATAATATGTTTCATATATCGTTTACGAGAGGGACCGCTGGATCCCGGGCAGCGGGGCCGCGCCCGCGAGGCGAGGTCGCACAGGTCGGCCACCGCCGCCGCCCAGGCGTCGGGGCGCACCGGCGGCCCGCCCCCGGGCCCCGCGACACGCACCCGACGCACTCCGGCCGCGGACGGCCGCGTCACGGCACCGCAGACAGCGAAACGACCCCGCCCGGGAGTTCCCGGACGGGGTCGCGCGACGGTCGGTCACACCCCCGCGTGCACCCTCCTGCGCCCGTCCCGCTCCACGGCGGGTTCGGGCCCGTCCTCGTCGCCGCCCTCGGAGATCCCGATCCGGTCGTGCAGCCAGCGCAGCGGCCGGGGCAGCCACCAGTTGGCCCCGCCCAGCAGGCGCATCGTGGCGGGCACCATGACCGCGCGCACCAGGGTGGCGTCCACCAGGACCGCGATGGCCAGGCCGATGCCGATGATCTTCAGGAAGAGCAGGTCCGAGGTGCCCATGGCCAGGAGCACCACCATCAGCAGGATCGCGGCGCTGGTGATGATCTGGCCGGTGTGCTGGAGCCCCGCCGCCACCGAGCGCGTGTTGTCCCCGGTGCGCAGGTACTCCTCGCGCACCCGGCTGAGCAGGAACAGCTCGTAGTCCATCGCCAGGCCGAAGGCCACGACGATGATCAGCACCAGGTAGGTGGGGTCGATGGTGCCCACCGCCTCGAACCCGAGCAGCCCGGAGAAGGCGCCCTCCTGGAATCCCCAGACCACCACGCCCAGGGAGGCGCCCAGGGACAGCGCCCCCATGAGCACCGCCTTGACCGGCAGGACGATCGAACCGAAGGCGAGGAAGAGCAGGAGCAGGGTGGCCGTGGCGACGAAGCCCACGGTCATGGGCGCCGCGTCGACGATCGCCGCCACGTTGTCCTGCTGCATGGCGGCCACGCCGCCGACCAGGCTCTCCTCCGCCCCCTCCGGAACCGGTTCGGCGCGCACGTCGCGCACCAGGTCGGCGACCTCCGGGGAGTCGGAGGCGCCCCGGTAGGCGACCACGACGTGGGCGACGTCCTCGCCGGTGCGCTCCACCGTCGCCGACACGGCCTCCTCCAGGCCCGCCAGGCGCTCGGTGTACTCCTCCAGGGCCCCGTCGTCGGCGCCGCCGACCACCGCGACGTCGAGCGTGCCCAGGCCGCCCGCGGGGAAGTCGTCGGAGAGCGCCTCGGTGGCGATCCGGCTCCCGGAGTCGGCGGGCAGGTAGCGCTGGTCGGTGGAGCCGAGTTCGGTGGAGGCCAGGCCGGCGCTGAAGACCAGCAGGACGCCGCCGACCGCGACCAGGGACACGGCGGGGCCGCGCATGACGACGCGGGCCAGGCGCGACCAGGCCCCCTCGTGCACGGCTCCGGTGACGGTGCGGCGGGGCAGCGGCAGCCGCAGGCGGTTGATGCGGTGCCCGACCGCGGCCATCAGCGCGGGCAGGAAGACCAGCGCGGCCAGCAGGTCGAAGACCACGACGGCGATGCCGCCCCAGCCGATCGACTTGAGGATGGGCTGGGGGAAGAAGAGCAGGCCAGCGAAGGCGATGCCGACGGTGATGCCGGAGAAGGCCACGGTGCGTCCGGCGGTGTCCACGGTACGGCTCACCGCGTCGGCGATGCCGCGGCCCCGGCGCAGCTCCTCCCGGAAGCGGCTGACCATGAACAGTCCGTAGTCGATCGCCAGCCCCAGGCCCAGGATGGTGGCGACGTTGATCGCGAACACCGACACCTCGGTGACGTGGGTCAGCGCGCGCAGGAGGGTCAGCGAGCCCAGGATGGCCAGGCCGCCGACGGCGAGCGGGACCAGGCCCGCGACGAGGCCGCCGAAGATCAGGACGAGCAGGAACAGCAGGATCGGCAGGGTGATGAGCTCGGCGCGGACGACGTCGCTCTCGGCGCTCTCGGCCAGCTCGTGCTCGATCGCCACCGAGCCGCCCAGGTGGACCTCCAGGTTGCTGGAGGACAGGTACTCGGCCACCTCCTCGTACTGATGGAGGCGGTCGGCGTGGGTCTCCCCGCTGAGGGTCACGGGGATGTAGGTGGCGTCCATGTCCTCGGCCACGAGCATGCCGCGCTCGGTCTCGCCGAGGTCCTCGTCGAGGTAGGTGTCGAAGTCGGCGACCGCGTCCTCGGGCATGCCGTCGGCGATACGCTGGATCGCCGCGGCGAAGGTGGGGTTGTCCACCTGGATCTCGTCGCTGCGGTAGACCGCGACGACGTCGACGCCGTCGTGGCCCAGCTCCTCCTCCAGGACGCGCGTGGCCCGCGCGGACTCGGAGTCGGGGTCCTCGAACCCGCTCTCGCTGACGTCGGAGAAGAGCCCCGAGCCCCAGATCCCGGAGAAGACGGCGAAGACCGCGGTGGCGGCGAGGACCGCCCAGCGCCAGCGGTGGACTCCCCGTCCCAGCCGACCGAAAAGCCCCGTTTGTGTCGGCATACGCCGCCCTTTCAGGAAACAGACCCCATGTCCGTTAACGGTGTTTGCTAACGGCGTTCACTAAAGCGTGCGGGCGTTACGATGTCAACGTCGTCGACGAGGACCACGGCGCCCCGACCGGGCGCCCGAGACGGGGTGTAGCGCAACAGATGGCGAAACCGCAGCTGGACCGGGTGGCAGGGAGGCCGAGCCGCCGCGAGCGTGTGCGCGAGGCCACACTGGCGGAGATCAAGGGGATCGCCCGCCGGCACCTGGTCGAGCACGGGTCCGGCGGGGTGTCCCTGCGCGCCATCGCCCGGGAGATGGGGATGACCGCGCCGGGGCTGTACCGCTACGTGACGGGGATCGACGCGCTGCTGGTGCTGATCACCGCGGACATGTTCCAGGAACTGGGCGACGCGGTGGCCGCGGCGGACGCCAGCGTGCCCGCCGAGGACACCGACCTGCGCATCCTCACCTCACTGCGGGCCTTCCGGGCCTGGGCGATCGGACACCGGGCCGAGTTCGCCACGATGTTCGGTCCGCGCGTGCGCCTGGCCCCAGAGACCGACGTCACACCGGCGGTGGAGGCCGGGCGGCGCTTCGGGGCGACCTTCTACACCCTCTTCGACCGGCTTCTGTCGGAGGAGAGGTTCGTGCTGCCCGACGGGGACCGCATCACCCCGGAGCTGGCCCGCGATCTGCGCGCCTTCGCCGACACCTGCGGCTTCTCGGCACCGCACATCCCGGTGGAGGCGGTCATGGTGCTCAGCACATGCTGGGTACGCCTGTACGGGGTGGTGTGCATGGAGGTGTTCGAACACCTCGACTTCGTGATGCGCGACATGGAACCGCTCTTCGAGTCCGAGCTTCAGAACATGCTGACGGGCCTGGGGGTTCGCTACCGGCCGCCGGAGAGCAGCGCCCCCACGACCATGGGTACGTCCGATTAAGCCCCATACTGGAGTTCTGCGACTCTTGCCGGATTCGCCCTCCAGGCGGAGACGACACCCCGGCACGCTGCGGCACGATAGCGAGGACTGACCCCGTGGAGAACCCATCCGGCGGTGAGCGGCCCGGAGGCGAGACCCCCAGACCCGAGCGGTCCGGTACCGGAGGCGCCGTCGGCGGCCCCGGTGCCGAGGAGGCCACCGGACCCCGGGCGGACGGACGGGAACCCGGCGAGGCGGAGCAGGGGCGGGACGGAGCCCCCTCCGCGCCCGTTCCCCCACGCCCCGGACCGGCCGCGGACAGCACGCCCCGCGTGCCCGCTCCCCCGCACCCCGGACCGGGCGCGGACAGCACGCCCCCCATGCCCGCTCCCCCACGCCCCGGACCGGCCGCGGACAGCACGCCCTCCGCCCCGGCGGCCCCGCACGCGGAGCGGACGGGGAACACCGCCCGACACCCCGTTCCCCCACGCCCCGGACCGGACGCGGGCGCCCTGCCGTACCGCACCGCTCCTCCCTCCCCGGGGCTGACACAGGCCGGTGCGCCGTACGGCCCCGTTCTCCCCGCCGCCCTCTACGGCCACCCCGTCCACCCGGGCGCCGGATACGGCCCGCCCGTCACGGGCCCCGTCCCCGCGCCGCACCCCTGGCGGGCGCCGGCCGCCCACACGCACCCCCACCCCTTCTCCCTCCCGCCCGGCGGGCACCCCGCCGCCCATCCGGGGATGGGCTGGCAGCCGCCCGCGCCGCCCTGGACGCAGCCGCCGGGACGGCCCTCGCGCCGCGGTGGCGCGAGCGTGCTGCTCGGTTCGGCGAGCGCGGCCGCGATCGCCCTCGTGGCGCTGGCCGCGAGCATCCTCATCGTCGCCACCACCCCCCAGGAGGAGCCCCAGCCCACCGGCGTCGACCTGTCCGCCCACTACGACGACCGCCTCAGGGCGCGGCCCAACCAGGTGGAGGTCGACGTCGTCGACCACCCCCTCTACGACGTCGCCATGCCCGCACCGGTCGACTGCGACGTCCCCGAGCTGGACATGGACTCCGACGAGTCCTGGGAGGAGTTCGCGTCCGTCTCCGGGGAGTGCCTGAACAGGCTGTGGGAGCCGGTGTTCGAGGACCTGGGCGTGTCCGTGGAGCTGCCCGAGTTCGCCGTCACCCGGACCTCTCCCGACCCCCCCGACGCCAGCCCGGAGGACGGGTACACGCTCGCCTACTACGAGAGCGACCTGAGCCGCGTCACCGTCGTGCTGCCCAACGTGCGCCACCTGGGCGCCCTGCTCCCCCCGGACGAGCGCGAGGAGGTCTGGCTCGCCCTGATGGGCCACGAGTACGGCCACCACGTGCAGTACGCCACCGGCATCCTGGGCGTCGCGCACGGCATGACCTGGAAGGCCGAGAACGAACAGGCCGAACTGGAGGCGCTGCGCCGCACCGAGCTCCAGGCCGAGTGCATGGCCGGGGTGGGCCTGCGCGGGATCACCGGCGCCGACGAGGGGGCCCTGCGCACGGCCAACGAGCACTTCAACGGCGGCGGCGACCTGGACACGCACGGCACCGCCGGCAACCGGGCGCTCTGGCTGGAGCGGGGCTGGTCTCAGGAGACCGTGGAGGGCTGCAACACCTACGGCGCCGCCACCGACCAGGTCGCCTGAGCCTCCGCCGCGGCCGCGGGGCGGGGCGGGGTCAGCCGCCGACGACCCTGCGGTAGGCCTCCCAGCCGTGGAGCTTGACCCGCTCGCCCCGGTCCAGCTCCACGGCCTGGTCGGCCTCGGCGGTGTCGATGCGCAGCCAGTCCTCGTAGTCGCTGTGGGCCACCCCGCGCTCGTCCAGCACGGTCTCCAGCGGGACCAGTTCCGGGGCCGCCTCGCGCAGCGCACCGGCGTCCTCCAGCAGGGCGCGCACGGTCGCGGCGGCGTCGGACTTGTTGGTGCCGATCACCCCGGTGGCGCCCCGTTTGATCCATCCGGCCACGTAGTCACCCGGAACCGCGCCTCCCTCGGCGTCCAGGACGCGCCCGCCCTCCTGGGGGACGGTGCGCCCCTCGGTGTCGAAGGGCACCCCGGGCAGCGCGACGCCCGCGTACCCCACCGAGCGCAGCACCATCCCGGCGGGCAGGTCGGTGGTCCGGCCGGTCCCGGTCAGACGTCCGTCGGCGTCCAGGCGGGTCTCCTCCACCCGCACACCGCTCACGCGCCCCTCCTCCCCGCCCAGGACCTCCACGGGCCGGGCCCAGAAGTGCAGCCGCACGGTGCGGTCGCGCCCGCGGGGCCCGCGGACGGCGTGTTCGGCCAGGAGCCGCAGGTTGGTGCGGGCGGCCCGGGCGACGTCGCGGGTCTCGGGCGCGCCGGTGCCCACGGCGGTGGGGTCGATGTCGACCTGTTCGGGGCGCACGACGACGTCGGCGCCGGGCAGCGCGAGCAGGTCGCGCAGCTCGGGCGCGGTGAACTTGGCCTGGAGGGGACCGCGCCGCGACAGCAGGTGGACGGTGCGCACGCGGCTGGCGGCGAGCACGTCCAGGACCGGCTGGGGGATGTCGGTGTGGCGGAGCTCGTCGGCGGTCTTGGCGAGGATGCGCACCACGTCCAGGGCGACGTTGCCCGCCCCGACCACGACGGCCTCCTCGGCGTCGAGCACGAACCGCTCCAGGGCGGTGTCGGGGTGCCCGCAGTACCAGTTGACGAAGTCGGTGGCGGCGACGCTGCCGGGCAGGTCCTCCCCCGGCACGTCCATGCGGCGGTCGACGCTGGCGCCGGTGGCGTAGACGACGGCGTGGTGGGTGCGGGCCAGGTCGGCGCGGGTGAGGTCGGCGCCGAACTCGACCCCGCCGACGAAGCGCACGTCGGGGTGTTCCAGAACCCTGCGCAGCGCCCGGGCCACACCCTTGATCTTGGTGTGGTCGGGGGCCACCCCGTAGCGCACCAGCCCGTAGGGCGTGGGCAGGCGGTCCATGATGTCGACCCGCACGGGCACGCGCCGCTGCCGGGTCAGGGCGTCGGCGGCGTAGACGCCCGCCGGGCCGGAGCCGATCACGGCCACCCGGAGCGGTGCGGCGGTGCTGTGCTGCTCAGGTTCGGAGGAGCTCATGCGCCCATTCTGGCAGCCCGGGGACGTCCCCCGGGCTGCCTGGGACACGTGCGCTCAGGCGGTCTCGTCGGCCAGTTCGCCGGCGGACTTGGCGCCGTCGGTGTGCCGGGAGACCGTCTCGGTGAGGCTGCGGGACAGCTCCTGGGGGGTCAGGCCCTGCTCGCGCAGGATGTCGTCGCGCTTGGCGTGGTCCAGGAACTCCTGCGCGATGCCGAACGTGCGCACCGGCATGTCCACGTCGTGGTCGCGCAGCAGGCGGGCCACGGCGTCGCCGACCGCGCCGGTGCGGCCGTTGTCCTCGATGACCGCGACGACGCTGTGCTCGGCGGCCTCGGCGACCAGGGCCTCGTCCAGCGGCTTGACCCACAGGGGGTCGATGACGGTGACGCCCAGCCCCTGGGCGGCCATCCGGTCGGCGACCTCGCAGGCGACCTGGGCCATGGTGCCCACGCCCACGATGAGCAGGTCCTTGGAGTTGCCGCCGTCGGCGGCGCGGCGGAGCAGGTCCATGGAGCCGACCCTGCCCACGGCGTCCAGCTGCTCGGCGACCGCGCCCTTGGGGTAGCGCACGACGGTGGGCGCGTCCTCGACGGCGACGGCCTCGCGCACCAGGGCGCGCAGGCGCTCGGCGTCGCGGGGCGCGGCCAGGCGCAGGCCCGGGACCACCTGGAGGATGGACATGTCCCACATGCCGTTGTGGCTGGCGCCGTCGTTGCCGGTGATCCCGGCGCGGTCCAGGCAGAAGGTGACGCCCTGGCGGTGCAGGGCGGCGTCCATGAGCACCTGGTCGAAACAGCGGTTGAGGAAGGTGGCGTAGACGGCCACGACCGGGTGCAGGCCGTTCATGGCCATGCCGGTGGCCGCCGTGGCGGCGTGCTGCTCGGCGATGCCCACGTCGAAGGTGCGCTCGGGGTAGGCCTCGGCGAACTTGTTGAGGCCGGTGGGGTGGAGCATGGCGGCGGTGATGGCCACCACGTCGGGGCGCTCGGCGCCGATCTCCACCATGGTGTCGGCGAAGACCGAGGTCCACTTGACGGCCTTGGGGCCGGGCTTGGCCTGGCCGGTGGCCACGTCGAAGGGGCCGGGGGCGTGGAACTGGTCCTCGTCGTGGTTCTCGGCCGGAGCGTAGCCCTTGCCCTTCTGGGTGATGCAGTGGACGATCGCCGGGCCGCCGAAGTCGCGGGCGCGGCGCAGCGCCTTCTCCAGGGCCTGCTCGTCGTGGCCGTCGATGGGACCGAGGTACTTCAGGCCCAGGTCCTCGAACATCATCTGCGGCTGGATGGCGTCCTTGAGGCCCTTCTTGATGCCGTGCAGCGCCTCGTAGAGGGGCTGGCCGACCACGGGCGTGCGGTTGAGGGTGGTCTTGGCCAGGTCCAGGGCCTGCTCGTAGCCGGGGGCCATGCGCAGGGAGGCGAGGTGGTCGGCCAGGCCGCCCATGGTGGGCGAGTAGGAGCGGCCGTTGTCGTTGACCACGATGACCAGGCGCCGGTCCCTGCGCTCGGCGATGTTGTTGAGCGCCTCCCAGGCCATGCCGCCGGTGAGGGCGCCGTCGCCGATGACGGCGACCACGGTGCGGTCCGTGCGGCCCCGCACCTCGTTGGCCTTGGCCATGCCGTCGGCGTAGGACAGCGCGGTGGAGGCGTGGGAGTTCTCGACGAAGTCGTGCTCGGACTCGGCGCGGGAGGGGTATCCGGACAGGCCGCCCTCGGACTTGAGGTTGGTGAAGTCGTGGCGGCCGGTGAGCACCTTGTGCGCGTAGGCCTGGTGCCCGGTGTCGAAGATGATGGGGTCCTTCGGGGAGTCGAAGACCCGGTGCAGCGCGATGGTCAGCTCGACGACGCCGAGGCTGGGGCCCAGGTGCCCGCCGGTCTGGGAGCAGGAGTCGACCAGGAAGTCCCGGATCTCCTGTGCCAGCGCAGGGAGCTGGTCGGCCGGAAGCCTCTTGAGCGCTTCCGGATTGTGTATCGACTCGAACAGTGCCACTGTCTCGTCAGTCCCCTCGTCCCGCGTGTCCGTTGAGTTTGCCGTCCCGTGCCCCTGACGTGGGCCGGTCCTGGCTACCGGCAGGTATCCATACCCGAGTTTATGGGCGTACGTCCACGGGTCCTACCCAACCCCGCGCGGGAGCGGCCCGTGGAACGCCCGTGCCGTCCGGTTGCCGGGTTTTCGCGTACCTTACTCGGTCCCCGGAGCGGTGGCCGCGCGTCAGCCCAGGAAGGCCCGGGCGAGCAGCCCCAGCGCGGAGGCCGCCACCACCGCCAGCAGGGCCGCGCGCAGCCGCCCGGCGTCGACGCGGCGGCGCAGCGCGGTCCCGGCGAAGAAGCCCGCGACCACGAGGGGGATCGCGCAGGCCCCGACGGCGGCGGTCCGGGCGTCCATCTGGCCGCCCAGGGCCAGGGCCGCCAGCGAGACCGCGCCGCCCAGCAGGAAGAACGCGGCCAGGGTGGCGCGGACCCGGGCGGGCTCCTCGTACTGGTAGAGCAGCGCCATGGGCGGGCCGCCGATCGTGGTGGCGGTGCCGGTGAGCCCGGACAGGGTTCCGGCCGCCACGAGCGAGACGGGGGTGATGCGCACCCGCAGGGACCAGAGCGAGAGGGCGACGGCCACCAGCACCATCGCCCCGACCGCTCCCGCCAGGGCGCGGGGCTCCAGGGCGGCCACCACCCACACCCCCAGGGCGGTTCCGGGCAGGCGCGCGGGCAGTCCCCAGGCGAGGCCGCGCCAGTCCACGTGCCGCCACTCCTGGAGGAGCGTGAGTCCGGGCAGGACGATCACGGCGACCAGGAGCGCTCCCGGTACGAGGGTGGGGTCCAGGAAGGACAGGACGGGCGCGGCGACCAGCCCGAGGCCGAGGCCGACGGTGCTCTGCACCGCGGCCCCGACGAGGACGGCGACCGACGCGGCGACGACGAACGCCGCCACGTCGGTGGGGGCGAGCAGACCGTGGCCGCTGGGGGCCAGGAAGGAGGCGGCGGAGAGTTCTACGGGCACGGCGTGCGACGCTACATCCCCACCGTCCCGACCGGGTTCAGGAGGTAGGGAGATGGGATGACCGTGCGGGCTCGGCGCGCCGGACGCCGTCCACGTAGGCCAGGGCCCGTTCGGGGTGCAGGAACCACCCGATCAGGTCGCCGGGGTCGCTGAAGCAGTTGGCGAAGCGGTCGGCCGTCTCCTGGTGGCGCGCGGCGAGGCGGTACAGCTCCTCCAGGTGCGGCGGGGCGGTGAGCAGGACCCTGCTCCACGCGGTCACCTGGCTGGCCAGGCGCCAGTAGGCGGCGAACGCCGAGCGCATGAAGGCCTCGTCGAAGGGCCGGCGGCCGTGGTCGACGACGGCGCGGCGGTAGACCTCGGCGCCGAAGGAGGCCATGTTGGCCCCCTGCGCGGTGACGGGGTCGTTGGCGACCACGGAGTCCGCCATGCCCAGGACGGGGGTTCCGTTCGCCAGGCGTGCGACGGGTTCGCGCACCACCGGCGCGTAGCCGCCGCGCAGGGCCGCCCCCGGGTCGGCGAGGCGGGCGTGGGCCAGGCGCTCGTACTCCCAGGGCGCCTCGCGGTACAGCACGTCCAGCAGGCCCGCGAGGACCTCCTCGCCGGAGGCGTCGGGGGGCAGCGGCCGGTCCAGGGGGCCGCCGGGCACCGCCTCGACCATGACGGCCTCGCAGACCCCGGCCAGGGAGTAGGTGGGCAGGGTGGTGACCTCCCCCGCGCCGGGGACGACGGTGCGGCTGAGTACGGGCCCGTCGGGGTGGGGCCCGGCGCCGGTCACGTAGGCCAGCGCCAGGGAGCGCTGCGGGGACCGGAAGTGCGAGCGCCGGGTGTCGCGGGGGAAGACCTCGGAGAGCGCGCCGCGCCCGGAGGCGACGACGGTGAGTTCGTGGTCGGCGGCGAGCCGTTCCAGGTCCTCGGCCAGGACGCGCCCTCGCAGGAGGGCGCCGCCGCGCCGGACGAACAGGTCGAGCCAGGCCGACATCTTGAGCCGCTGGTCGACCGACTGGGCGTGCTCGTCCAGCGCGCCGACCCAGGACAGGACGGGGGCGCCCGCCCCGGCGCGGTCGGCCACGCGGAACCCGACGCCGCGGACGGCGGGCGCGCGGTCGTCCCAGAAGGCGAGGCCGTGGCGGCGCTCGCGGCGCAGGGCGGGGCCGAAGAGGCACTGCGTGGACGTGACCCGCCCGGCGCGGACCTCCTCCGGCCCGGCCTCGGTGGCCAGGGTCACCTCGTATCCCTCGCCCAGCAGGCCGACGGCCAACTGGAGTCCGGACTGTCCGGCTCCGACGACGAGGATCCTGCGCATGTCTCTCCCGGGGTGGTGCCCGCCCCGTACGCCGCGGCGCGGCGCCGTGGGCGCGTGGCGGACCGGCCGCAAGGCACGGCGAACGCGCCCCGCGGCGCGGCCCGGTGGTCTCTCCCGCGAAGCTAGCAGCGCCTTCCGGAGGCCCTTCACCACCCTCGGTTTCGGGGCCCTCCCTCCGCGCACGGGAGCCCTCGAAGAGTGGTCGGCGCCCTGCCCAGGCAGCGGCTCGCCCCGCGCCCGGACCCCTCGTTCCCGGCCCGCGCGGGCAGGGGCGGCGGCACCGGGCACGGCGGGCGGCACGAGGGCCCGGCCCGGCGCCTGGGGCGCCGGACCGGGCGGGAGGGGGGCGGGGACGGCGGGGAGTGGGCGCCGTCCGCCGCCCGGGGGTGGCTCGTGTCGCCGTGCCGGTCAGGCGCCTCCCCTGGCGTGGGTCTTGCGTCCCCGGCGGGAGACCGAGTCCAGGATGACCGCGATCAGCAGGACGGCGGCGGTGATCATGAACCGGACCGAGGTGTCCATCTGGAGCAGCAGCAGGCCGGAGGTGATCGCGCCCAGGACCAGGCCGCCCAGCAGGGCGGAGTAGGCGTTGCCGCGCCCGCCGAAGAGGCTGGTGCCGCCGATGACCGCGGCGGCGATGGCCATCATCAGCTCCTCGCCGCCGCCGGTGGCCACGCTCGCCGCGAAGTTGCGCGAGGTCAGCATGATCCCGCCCAGGGCGGCCAGGGCGGAGGCGATCCCGAACACCGAGATGCGGATCATGTCCACGTTGATGCCGGCGCGGCGCGCCGCCTCGGCGTTGCCGCCGACGGCGTAGACCATGCGGCCGTAGCGGGTCTTGCGCAGGACCAGGTCGAGCACGACCACGAAGCCCACGAAGATCAGGAAGGCCAGCGGCACGCCCTTGTACTGGTTGAGCACCCACACCGCGACCAGGATCGGCACGAACAGCAGGGCCGCCCGGAAGAGGATCTCGGTCCAGGGCTTGTAGGGCAGGTTGGCCTGGCGCCTGCGCCGCTCCACCGCCGCCACGGAGACCACGTACAGGACGACGGCCAGGACGGCGAGCGCCCAGCCCACCACCGGGACGAAGAAGGTCTGCGTCAGCAGCGAGATCGGCCCGCTCGGGCTGGTGTTGATGGTGCCGTCTGCGCCCATCAGGTACAGGTGCAGGCCCTGCCAGCCCAGCAGTCCGGCGAGGGTGACCACGAAGGCCGGTACCCCGAGTTTGGCGAAGACGACGCCGTGGAGCAGGCCCACCACGAGGCCGACGGCCAGGGCCGCGCCGATCGCGAGCCATTCCGAGACGCCCTGTTTGACGGCCAGCACGCCCAGGACCGCGGCGGCCAGTCCGGCGACCGAGCCGATGGACAGGTCGATCTCGCCGAGCAGCAGGACCATGATAACGCCGGTGGTCATCAGGCCGATGGCGGCGATCTGCACCGTCAGGTTGGACAGGTTCTGCGGCGACAGGAACCGGTCGTTGGCCGACTGGAAGACGACGGCGATGAGGATCAGGCCGACGACCACGGGGATCGGGCCCAGTTCGCCGCCGCGCAGGTTGCGGCGCAGGGCGTCGAGCCAGCCCTTGGGCGAGGCCGCCGTGGTCAGCAGGCGCGGGTCGCGCTTGGACTCGGCGGAGCCGCCAGCACCCGTGGCGGGCGCCTTGGAGACGGGGGTCTGCTGGGTCATCACTTGTCCTCCGTGGCCAGGGCCGAGGCGCCGGTGCGCTCGGAGCGGCGGCTGACCGGGTTGTCGGCGGCACCGGTGATGGCGGCCACGATCTCCTCGTAGCTGGTCTCCGCGACGGGGAAGTCCCCGGCGTTGCGGCCCAGGCGCAGGACCACGGCGCGGTCGGCCACCGCGCGCACGTCGGCCATGTTGTGGCTGATCAGCAGTACGCCCAGGCCCTGGTCGCGCAGGCGCTCGATGAGGTCGAGGACCTGGGCGGTCTGGGCGACGCCCAGGGCGGCGGTGGGCTCGTCGAGCATCACCACGCGCGGCTTGCCCAGCAGGGAGCGGGCGATGGCGATGATCTGGCGCTGGCCGCCGGAGAGGGAGGCCACCGGGACGCGCAGGCTGGGGATGCGCACGGACAGCGAGTCCAGCAGCTCCATGGCCCGGCCCTCCATCTCGACCTCGTCGAGGGTGCCCGGGAAGTGCAGTTTCTCGTTGCCCAGGAAGAGGTTGCCGACGATGTCCAGGTTGTCGCACAGGGCGAGGTCCTGGTAGATGGTGGCGATCCCCAGGCGCTGGGCGTCGGAGGGGGCGTTGATGCTGACCGGTTTGCCGTCCCAGGTGATGACACCGCCGCTGTCGGCGGGGTGCGCTCCGGAGATGACCTTGACCAGCGTGGACTTGCCGGCGCCGTTGTCGCCGAGCAGGGCGACGACCTCGCCCTCGCCGACGTGGAAGTCGACGTCGCTCAGGGCGCGGACGGCGCCGAAGGTCTTGGAGATCCCGGACAGTTCCAGGACTGGTGTGCTCATGCGTTCGCTTCTCTTCTCTCGCCCTGGCCTGGGACGGCGGGGCGGCGGGGCGCCCCGCCGTTCCGGGCCCGGAACGTCCGCACCGGCTCTACAGGGCTTCCTGGCAGAAGTCCGTGTCGGCGTAGTCGTCGGTGCAGATCTCCTCGATGCTGTAGATCCCGTCCGAGACGACCGTGTCGCCGACGTTCTCCGCGGTGACCGCGATCGGCTCCAGCAGGACGGCGGGGACGGTCTCGCCGCCTCCGTCCTCGACCTCGGTGAGCGTGTGCTCGCCCAGCTCGGGGTCCTCGCCGGTGGCCAGGCCGACGGCCATGGCTGCGGCGACCTGCGCCTCGGGCTGGATCGCCTTGTAGACGGTCATGTACTGCTCACCGGCGATGATGCGCTGGATACCCGCGAGCTCGGCGTCCTGTCCGGTCACCGGGGGCAGGTCCTCCACGCTCACGCCCGCGCTGCGCAGGGCGGAGATGACACCGGAGGCGATGCCGTCGTTGGCGGCGTAGACGCCGGTGATCTCGTCCAGGCCCAGGGAGGTGATGGCGCCCTCCATCTGGGCGTTGGCCTCGTCCGGCGACCACTCGGGGGTGTCGAACTCCTGGCCGACATCGATCTGGTCCTCGAAGACCCCCATGGCCCCGGCCTTGAAGCTGGCGGCGTTGGGGTCGGTGGGCGAGCCGTGCATGACCACGATCGAGCCGTCACCGGTGGTGCCCTCCTCCTCCAGGGCCTCCAGCAGCGACTCGGCCTGGACCTGGCCGACGCGGTTGTTGTCGAAGGAGACGTACATGTCCGCGCCGCCCTCGGCGAGGCGGTCGTAGGCGATCACGGGCACGCCCTGGGACTTGGCCTCGTTGACCGTCCCGGCCGCCGCGGCGGCGTCCACCGGGTCCAGGACCAGCACGTCCACACCGTCGGTCAGCATGGCCTGGGCCTGGGTCTGCTGCTCACTCACGGACTGGTCCGCGTTGGCGTAGGAGATCTCGCAGTTGGGGCACAGTTCGCCCATCGCCTCCTCGAAGAAGGGACGGTCGAAGGCCTCGTAGCGGGCCGTGTGCAGGTCGGGCAGGAGCAGTCCGACGTGGAAGCCCTCCTCCACGGTGTGGGTCTCCTGCTCGGCCTCGCCGCCGGTGGTCGTGAGCGAGCCGCAACCGGAGACGAGGAGGGCGAGAGCGGCTCCCGCGGCGGCGAAGCCGGCAGCCGTGTGCCGCGGTGTGAAGCGTCGTGCGTTCAACGCTGGGTACCTCTCATGACGGGGGATGGGGCGGTGGAACTCGCGAGTGGTGGAGTGAAGTCAAACCCCGCCGCCACCTTGCCGTCAACTCCTGAACACATAACCGAAACATCACGGGCCTTGCGTTCAGAGCGTGAAATCACGGAAAACCCAGGCCAGAGCGGGGTTCTGGTCGTGTGAGCTCACGTGAAGGAGTTTCGGTTTTTACCGAGTGACGGCCCGTTCCGGCACTGACCTCGGTGTTCGCCGCCTCGTCAGCCTACGTGCGCGCCCCGTCGGGCCCGGGGGCCGCCCGCCGTCCGACCTGCCGCGGGTCCCGCCGGGGGCCCGCGCTCCCCCGTCACGGGAACGCGGTGCCACCGCGTGGCGCCTCCGCGTCACCGGTGGTACCGGAAACCAGGTCTCGGACTGTTCAGCTCGCCTGTTGGGCGGCCATGCGCAGCGCCCCGTACAGCGAGGCGTCCCTGCCCAGCGCGCTCGGCACCAGTTCGAGCCGGTCCAGGGCGCTGCTCAGCGAGCCCAGCTCCATCGACCGGCGCATCGGGTCCAGCAGCAGGTCACCAGCCTGGGCCAGCTCCCCTCCCACGACGACCCGGTCCGGGTTGAACAGGTTGGCCACGATCGCGGTGCCCTGGCCCAGCGCGGTGCCCGCCTCGGCGATGATGCGGCGGCTGCCGGGGTCGCCCTCCAGCGCCGCGGCCACCATGTCCGGGATCCGGACGGGGTCGGGGCCGCGGGCCACGTCGGTGTTCTGCGGCAGCATGTCCAGCAGGTAGCTCGCGCCGACGAAGGTCTCCAGGCAGCCCCGGTTGCCGCAGCGGCACACGTGCCCGCGCGGGTCCAGCGCGATGTGCCCGATCTCCCCGGCCGTGCCGCCCGCGCCGCGGAAGAGCTGGCCCGACATCATGATGCCCGCGCCCACGCCGTCGTTGAGGACCAGGTGGACCACGTGCTCGGCGCCCACACCCGCGCCCCGGTGCTGTTCGGCCAGGACCGCGAGGTTGGCGTCGTTCTCGGCCAGCACCTCCAGGCCCAGCCGCTCGGTCAGCTCCCTGGCGGGGCGAAAGCCCGCCCAGCGGGGCAGGCAGGAGATACCGCCGACCTCGCCGGTGCCGGGGTCGATCGGCCCCGGGATGGAGGCCACCACCGAGGACACGGTGCCCCGGTCGACCCGGCTGCGCAGCAGGATGGTCTCGGCCAGCCAGGCGGCGCGGCGCACCCCGCGCTCGGCGTCGGAGGCCACGTCGTAGCCGATCTCCTCGCGGGCCAGCATGTTGCCGTCGCTGTCGCCCACCGCGACGCGGACGCTGTCGGCGGCGAAGTCCACGGCCACGACCGCGCCGGGCTGGCGCACGAGGGTGATCGCCTTGGCCCGGCGGCCGTTGGAGGAGGTGTCGCGCACCAGGACCGTCCCGGCGGCGCGCAGGCCGCGGACGATGTTGGAGACGCTGGCCGCGGACAGGCCGGTGGCCCGGGCCAGCTCGGCCTGGGTTCGGGTGCCCTCGCTGCGCAGCACGTCCACGACCCGCCGCTCGTTGGCCCGGCGCAGGGCTGACTGTGATCCCGGTGTCGCGGCGGCCTCGGTCACCAGGTGCCCCTCCCCCTGCTTTCGTGGCCGCGTTTCGGCGCTGTTGCGAGGAATGCTACAAGCAATGAACGCAAGCTGGAACTTCGCATCCGCCGCGTTAGGGTCCGAAGGTGAGCAGAGCACGCATCAGCACCGCCGAGCCGGGGTGGGCCGGCCTCCTGGCCGAGGCGGTGCCGCCGCCCGCCCTGGCCCCGGGCCGAACGCGCGCCGTGGCGGTCGAGGGCCGCTCGGGCGCGGGCAAGAGCACGGTGGCCGACGCGCTGCGCTCGGCGCTGGTCCGGCGGGGCGAGGCCGCGGCCCTGCTGACCATGGAGGACCTCTACCCGGGGTGGCGGGGCCTGGAGGAGGGCTCGGAGCTGCTGCGCGAGTGGGTCCTGGCCCCGCTCTCGCGCGGGGAGCGGGCGGCCTGGCGGCGCTACGACTGGGAGCGGGGGGCGTTCGCGCGGGAGTGGACGGCGCTGCCCGGCGACGTGGCGGCGGGCGGGGTCCTCGTGGTGGAGGGCGGCGGTTCCGGTGCCGCCGCCGTGCGCGGCCTGCTGGACCTGCTGGTGTGGGTGGAGGCGCCCGACGACGAGCGCGCGCGGCGGCTGGACGGCCGGTGGGACGCGTCGGTCTACGCGCCGCACCGGCGGACGTGGGCGGAGCAGGAGGAGGCGTTCCACCGGCGCGACCGCCCCCGGGAGCACGCCGACGCGGTGGTCGCCAACCCCGCCCGGTGACCGGCCGCCGGGTGCGGTCAGGTCCCGACCGCTCCCGGCACCTCCCCCTCGCCCCGGGCCGGTTCGCCGGGCTCACGGACGAACCCGGTGATGGCGTCGAGCACGGCCGGGTCGCGGAGCAGCGCGCTGTGCCCCAGGCCCGAGGTGGTGACCAGGCGCGCGCGCCCGTGGTGGGCGGCCAGCGTCAGGTGCGACTGCGCCGTGGGGACGACGGTGTCGTGCTCGTCGTGCAGCAGCAGGAGCGGCTGGGTGAGGGCGGTCCCCTCTCCCACGGAGAAACGGGTCCACACGGTCGGATCGCCCCCGAAGTGGTGCCCCTCGATCGCCCGGCGCAGGGCCGCGACCGCGCGGGGGCCCAGGCCGAGCGCCGCGGCGAAGGTGTGGACGGTGAAGGCGAAGTCCGACACCCCGGACACCAGGACCGCCCGGTCGGCCTCGACCCCCTCGCGCAGGGCGTGCGCGGCGAAGGGCGCGCCCAGGGAGTGCGCGACGACGGCCGCGAAGCGCCCGTGGCGGGACTGGAGCAGGCCCATGATCTCGCGCGCGTCCAGGATGGTGCCCACCGGTCCGGGTGTGGCCCCGTGACCGGGCGCGTCCCAGGAGACGGGGCTGTAGCCGAGGTCGAGCAGCCGCCGGACGAGCGGCGCGAAGCGGGAGGCGCGCGACCTCCAGCCGTGGACGAGCAGGACGGGGAGCGCGCCGTCGCCCCAGGAGTAGGCGGCCACCTCCCATCCGCGTACCCGCAGGGTCTGGACGCGGGCCCGCTCGTGCAGGTCCAGGTCGGCGGCGGCGACGGCGCGCGGGCGGCCCGCGTGGGACCACAGCCGGCGCAGCAGCCTGCCGGCCAGGCGTGGGGCGGGCACGGCGACCGCGTTGAGGGCCGGGCCGACGAGACGGGTGGTGTTCACGGGGGGCTCTCTTTCCGGTGGGGAGACTGGCATCATAAAACTATACGAACGATCGTATTATTTGTTTGGCATGACGCCTCCGTCAAGAGGCTTGTATCCTGATGACGTAAACGACCGACCGTTCACTCTTCGCCCCTGCGGGCGAAACCCGGGGGAAGGGCGCGTATGACCGCACGGACCGACGGACGGCTGCAACGGGGCGACCAGACCCGCAGGGCCGTGCTGGAGCACGCGGTGCACACGGCGTCGGTGGAGGGCCTGGAGGGCCTCTCCCTGGGACGGCTCGCCAAGGAACTCGGGGTCAGCAAGAGCGGGGTGTTCGCCCACTTCGGTTCCAAGGAGGAGTTGCAGCTGGCCACCCTGGAGGCCGGACGCGCCGTCTTCGTCCGGCACGTGGTGCGCGACGCCCTGGAGGTGCGCCCCGGGGTGGAGCGGCTGTGGCGGTTGTGCGTGGACTGGATCGGCTACTCGCGCGGGCGCGTGTTCCGGGGCGGCTGCCTGTTCTACACCGCCATCGCCGAGTTCGAGTCCCGGCCCGGGCGCGTCCGCGACGCGCTGCGGGAGAGCAGCCGCCAGTGGCGGGACCTGCTCGCACGCACCGCGGAGGACGCCCGCCAGCTGGGCGAGCTCTCCGAGGGGACCGACCCCGCGCTGCTGGCCTTCGAACTGCGCGCCTTCATGGAGACCGCCAACTCGTTCTCCCTGCTGGAGGACGACCTGGAGACCCCCTACGCCGCCGCGCGCGCCGCCATCGCCGCCCGCCTGGACTCCCTGGCCGTCCCCGGCGCCCCGCGCCCCTGGGCCGGACCGGTCAACCCGTGACCGCGCCGCCCTCCTCCCGGCGCGGGCCGGTGAAGACGCCGACGAGGCGGGCCACGACCGTGGTCAGGAACAGCGTCCCCACGACGCCCTCGGCCGCGGACAGCGAGCGCGCCCACGCCGAGACCGGCACGACGTCACCGTAGCCCGTGGTGGCCAGCGTGACGTAGGAGAAGTAGACGAACTGCTGCCAGGTGACCCGGCCCCCCGGGTGCGCGGAGTCGGCGAAGCTCCCGGGCCACAGGCTCTCCAGGGCGCCGAACACCGTGGTGAACAGACCGCCGAGCAGCAGGTAGACGCACACCGCCGCCAGGACGATCTCCAGCTCGTGGGTCCGGCTCCGGCGGTAGACGAACCGCAGCAGGAAGTACATGAGCGCGAGCTGGAAGGCCGCTCCCGCCGCGAACATCGACACCAGCGCCGCGCCCCCGCCGCCCGTCGCGCCGACCCAGGCCGCGCAGCAGAGCAGCGCCGCGCCCGTGGCGGCGGTGGGGGCGATCCGGTCGTGCGCCCCGCGCACCAGCACGACGCCGGAGAGCACCACTCCCACGTAGGCGACCAGGTAGAGCCCCGTCCAGACGGGTCCGTGGAGGGTGACCGGGTACCCGAACTGGAGCAGGACCACGAACCCCAGGAACGCCCCCAGGCGCACGGGACGCCCCGGACCGCCTCCTGCTCTGCGCACGGTCCCCACTCTGGCACGGCCGCTCCGCGGGGCGGCGGAGGCCGCGCCGGGCCCGGGTGCGGACCGCACGGCGCGGGCGCCCGGGTCCGGTCCGCGCGGCGCGGATCAGCTCCGCCCGCAGATCTCCCTGGCCCTGCGCAGGTCGCCCTGGATACGCGCGACCCCCGACGTCAGCTGCGGCAGCTGCGCCGCCGCGCCGTTGAGCTCCTGGGAGCGCTGGTTGCGCCGGGCCACGCCGCCGGAGACGACCCGCACGGTCACCTCCAGGGCGATGGCCCCGACCAGACCGAGCAGGCCCACGGACATGAGCAGACCGGCGGGCCCCTCCAGACCGTTGCCCGCCGCCATCCCGACGAGCAGACCGGCGGGGATGCCGAAGACGGCGAACCGGCAGAGCCGCAGCCCCAGGAGCAGGCGCTCCTGGAGCCTGACCCCGCGGCGCAGGTCGGCGTGGTCGGCGCTGACCTTGTTGTGCCGGGTCTCCCAGCTCCGCCGCTGCTCGGCCAGTGACCGCATGGTCGACAGGGCGCCGTAGACCACGGCCCCGTACCCGGCGCTGACGGGCGTCGGCGCGCTCTCGACGCGGCCCCAGAGGATCGACACCCACTCCCCCAGGCCCGTGTCGCCGCCGTCGCCGGGCGGCACCAGGCGCTCGGGGCGCAGCAGGAAGGCCAGGATGAGGGCGGCGCTCACGTTGACGCGCGCCGCGCGCCAGCCCTCCAGTTCTCCGGTGAGCTGCTCCTGGAAGGCGTTGGCGGCCCGTTCGGCCTCGTCGAGCTGATCGGCGAGCCGCATCAGGTCGGCGGAGTCGGCGCCGTGGTGGGCGCCCATGGTCCTGAGCACGCTCGGGCGGGCCATCAGGACCATCTCGTTGGCCTTGGGCGCACCGGTGAGCAGCGGGCGCGGGTCGTCGAACATCTCGCCCAGCTCGGCCACGGTGGCGCCCCGGCCGCGGAAGATCGGCGGCAGGTCGGGACGCAGCTGTGAGACGAACGAGGCCAGCGCCAGGTTGGCGTCGTTGTTGACGTGTCCCCGGAACAGGGACCGGTCCACCGTGGTGTCGCCGAGGTCGTTGACGAGCCAGGCTCCCAGGGCCGCCCGTTCGGCCGGGTCGCTGAAGACCTGGACGGCCGCGCTCCAGTTCTGCTGCATGGCCTCGGCCAGCTCGCCCGGGTCGGTGAAGCGGATGCCGTGGAAGTGGTACGGGGGCACGCCCGACCGGTACGGCGGGGTGTGGGGGCCGCTCACCGCACCCGTCTCGAACGCCCGGGAGTAGGGCGGCGGGGTGTGGGGACCGCTCACCGCGCCCGCCCCGGACGCCGGGGTGTGGGGCGGCGGGGTGTGGGGCGGCGGGGTCGTGGAGTACGACGGCGCGGACGGCGGCGCCAGACCGGCCGCGGCGGCGCCCGAGGCCATCTGCGTGTAGGCGCGGGTCGCGTCCGCCCTCGCGGTGTCCGCGGGAGCGACCCGGGTCGGGTCCACCGGGACCGGAGGGGCCACGCGGGTGGGGTCGGTCTCCACCCGGGTGCGCGCGTCGGCCGGAGGCAGGACCCGGGTGCCGCCGTCGCCCGTCGCCGGACGCGCGGCCGTGCCCTCGGCGGGCGCGGAGATCAGCAGGTTGAGCAGGGTGGTGGCGTCGGGGCGGCGGTCGGGGTCCTTGTCCAGGCAGGAGCGGACGATCCCGGCCAGCGGCTCGGTGAGGGGGCCGAGGTCGGGCTCGCCGCCCAGGATGCGGGCGATGCGGGAGGCCTGGGTCGGCCCGGGG
Organism: Nocardiopsis sp. CNS-639; assembly: GCF_000381685.1. NCBI lineage: Bacteria > Bacillati > Actinomycetota > Actinomycetes > Streptosporangiales > Nocardiopsidaceae > Nocardiopsis > Nocardiopsis sp. CNS-639. The sequence continues at coordinate 91,178 of NZ_KB906858.1, read as the reverse complement.
AAGGCCTCGTGCCCGGTGGCGGCGTAGACGATCACCGACCCCCAGGAGAAGATGTCCACCGCCGAGGTCAGCCGCATGCCCTCCAGCTGCTCGGGCGCCATGTACCCGATCGTGCCCACCACACCGCTGGCGGTGACCGAGGTGCTCTCGACCGCGCGGGCGATGCCGAAGTCGATCACGCGCGGCCCGTCCGCGGCCAGCATGATGTTGTCGGGTTTGAGGTCGCGGTGCACGACCCCGGCCGCGTGGATCGCGGCCAGCGCGGTGGCGGTGGAGACGGCCAGGCGGTGCAGTTCGACGCCGCTGCGCGGGCCCGCGGTGGCCACGGCGCGCTGGAGCGTGGGACCGTCGATGAACTCGGTGGCGATCCACGGCTCGGCGGCCCCGGGGTCGGCGTCCAGGATCGCGGCGATGCAGAACCCGCTCACCCGCCGGGCCTGCTCGACCTCGGTGCTGAAGCGGCGGCGCATCTCCGGATCCCCCGCCCAGCTGGCGTGCAGGATCTTGACCGCGGCGCGACCGCCGTCGGGGTCCTCTCCGAGGAACACCTCGCCGAAACCGCCGCGCCCCAGCGACCGCACCAGCCGGTACTTCCCCGCCGTGCGGTCGGAGGGCTGACCCGCCCCGCCGCTACCCCTCTGGACGTGCTGGTCCTCCACCAGGCCACCCCGTATCCGTCGTCATCGCTTCCCCCGGCGGACCCATGACGGGCCCGTGGGAACTATAGCCACGTTTCGGTCGGCCCGGACCCGGGGACATGGGCGGGCACCGAAGTCCCGTTCCCTGTGGTCCGATGCCGTGCGGGGGCGAAACGTTCTCTCCCCGTGCCCGTCCGAATACCTCTCCGCCTCACGGCCGGACCGTCAGCGGGCCCGCCCCCGGGGCCGGTGGTCGCCGCGCTGGACGCGCTGGACGAGGTCGTCGGTGAGCGTGCCGTAGCCGGTGGCGGCCCACACGCTCTCCTCCGCGGGCACCTCGTAGTAGGGCACCGGCGCGCCCTCGTGCTCGGCGGGCAGGACCACGGGACGCGCCCGGTTGCGGACGGCCTTGGCGCAGTCGGCGCACAGCGGGACGCGGATGGTGCGCGTGCCGCCGAACTCCCGCCAGGGCGTCACCTTGGTGTTCGTGCCGTGCAGCGGGTTGGCGTAGCAGTGGCGGCGCCGGACGGCGGAGCGCGCGCCCCCGGCCGCGCTCTCCAGCGCGTCCTCGGCCATGTCGAGCAGCACGAGCACGCCCACGGCGTCGGGCAGGGTGGCCCCCTCGGCGGCCATCCGGTCGTGGACCGCCGCGGCGGCGGAGCGGGCGTCCAGGGCGCGCTGGAGGCTCTGGCCCGACCTGGTGTCGGACCCCTGGTCCGCGTCCATGCGGCTCAGGCGCTCGCCCACCTCGATGAGGTCGCGCTCGCCCTGTTCGACCAGGGAGTCCAGCTGGGCGCGGTCGGCGTTGTCGAAGGCCGCGTGCTGGGTGATGGAGGCCGCCCTGCGCCTGCCCACGCGTGCGGTGAGGCGGCCGCGCACGAACAGCGCCAACAGGATCGCGAGCAGGACCGCGATGACGGCCCCGACCGCGAACAGCGGGCCGGATCCCGGACCGCTCCCCTGCCCGGCGCCCCCGCCCATGCCGGTGATGTGGGGGTTGGCCTCCTCGTAGGCCTGGAGGGCCGCCTCGTAGGCCGCGCGCGGGTCGTCGGACAGCGCGGCCTCCACGGCCGCGTCGGCCTGCTGGAGCATGGAGCCGTCGAAGTCCGTCCCGTAGGAGGCGGCCAGGGCCCCGTGGTGCGCGGGGGCCGCCTCCTGGACACCGGGACCGTAGTCCTCCCCGTGGAACCCCGACACCTCGTCGTAGGCCAGGTAGTGCGCCTCGCCCCCGCCCCTGCGGTCGTGCACGACCGACACGAGCGTGGCCGCGTCCCCGTTCCAGACGTCGCCGGACGTCAGGGGCACCGCGATCACGTACAGGTCCAGGTCGGAGGACTCGATGACCCCGGCGACGCGCTCCTGGTCCTCGGCCGGGAAGGCGGACTCGTAGGCGGGGTCGACGTAGACCGGCGACTCCTCCAGCGCGTCGGCGATGGCCTGGGTGCGGTCCTGCGGGCCCTGGGCGCCGGGGTCCTGCGCGCCCGACTCCTGGGCCAGGGCACCGGTCGCGGGGTACAGGAGCAGCACGGCGCAGGTCGCGGCCAGCGCCCGCGCCGCGTACCGGGCCGGTGGGGAATCAGCGGGCATCGATCTCCTCCAGGAGCCTCTCGGCCATACGCGCGGGGTTCTTGGCCCCGAAGCGGTACTCGACCCACGCGCGTTCGTTCATCGACAGGTGGTCCCGCCGCGTCCCCGCGCCGTCGCGCACGCGCAGCACGGCGGCCGTGCGCTGCTGGTCGGTCAGGTCGGCGCACGCCCGGCACACGGGGAACAGGCCCCGCCGCTCCCGTGGCCCGGCGCGTTCGAACGCCTCGGCGGGGCCGTGCAGGGGGTTGACCATGCACGGGGAGGTCTCGGCGGAACCGGGGTCCGCCAGGGCGGCGTGCGCCCTGCGGGAGACGACCGCCACGCCGACCAGGTCGAGGTCGTCGGGATCGGCGTCCATGACCATCAGCGCCGCCTCGACGGGGGGCATCATCGAGACGGGGAGGCGCCCGGCCCGGTCGGAGGAGACCAGGGCGGCCAGCCGCGCGCGCTCGCGCTCGGCCGTGCGGCGCAGGGCCCGCGGGGAGGGCTGGACTCGGCGCCGCACGCGCGAAGCCCGTACCAGGGCCGCCGTCCCCAGCACCGCGCCCAGCAGGAGCGCGCCGACGACGGGGCCCAGGAACAGCACTCCGGCCCAGAAGTCCTCCCAGAAGCGCACCGTCCGCGGTTCGGGCACGGTCGCCGAGCTGTCGTACGGAGGCGGCGGGTCCCCCGCCTCCGGGTCGCGCGGAACCTCCTCCACCGCCTCCAGCAGCAGGGCGAACTCCTGCGCCGGGGTTATGGCCGCGCCCTCGTCCAACGCCTGGCCCAGGTAGTAGGAGTCCAGGTCGGTACCGAAGGCGAGCACGGTCGTCTCGGGCGTCTCCTCGTAGGACTCCTGGGTGATGACCGCGTAGACGCCGTCCTCGCCCAGGACGTGGCGCATCGCGTGCGCGAACCGCGCCGGGTCGCCCTCGCTCTCGTCGGTGTCGGCCATCGGCAGGAGGACCGCGTACACCGGGACGGAGGAGCGCTCCGCGCGCTCGGCGACGTCCGCGAGCCCCTCGCGGGACAGCGGGCTCAGGGGGTCCACGTAGAGGGGGCCGCCGCCGAGCCCGTCCACCACCCGTTCCACGCGCACGGTGGAGGTCACGTAGGGCGGCTGCGACCGGGCCTGCTCCAGGGGGTCGGGGCGTTCGCTCGCGCCCAGGGGCACGCTGTCCATGTAGTACAGGGCTCCGGCCACACCGGCGGCGGGCAGGGCCAGTCCGAACAACGCGGCGACCGCGACCGCGACGACCGTGCTGCCGCCCCGGCGGCGTGTCCACCACACGTGGAAGAGGGACAGGGTGAGCAGCGCGCCGGTCGCGGTGCTGACCAGGAAGCCGAGGTTGCTGGGCCCGACCGACGCGGTCGGGTCCAGGTCCTCCAGGAACTCCTCCCAGGCCGTGGGGCTCCGGTAGGCGTCCTGCTCCGCGGAGTACTCCTGCCGGAGGCGGTCGGCCGTGGCCTGCGCGTCCGGGTCGGTCAGGGCCGCCGTGAAGGCGTCGGCGACCTCGTCGAGCGGGGCGCCGTAGTAGTCCAGCTCGGAGGAGTAGCGCACCGCGTCGATGGCGGCGTCCACCGGCAGGTCCACGCCCGCGGCCCGGGCCAGGGGAACGCTGTCGGGCTGGAGCAGGACGTAGAGGCCCTCCGCGCCGACCCGGTCGATCAGGGCGGGCAGCATGTCCCCTCCCCACCGCGGCTCGGTGCCGGGGAAGGGGCTGGCGACGACGTGGTAGGGCACGTCCAGGGCGCCGAAGGAGTCGTGGAGGTCGGCCTCCAGCTCCTCCAGGTCGTAGCGGCCGGCCAGGGCGTCGTCCACGACCACGGCGGCGCCCTCGGGCTGTTCGGCCAGCAGGGCGGCGTAGTGCTCCGCGGGGGTCACACGCTCCTCGCGGGTCCCGGTTCCGGGCTCGGGCTGCGCCGAGGCGGGGACGGCTCCGAGGACCGGAAGGAGGATCAGCAGCGCCGGGAGGACGACGGCCGGCATGAGCCGGAGGAGGGGGCTGGTGGGGCCGGGCATGCGGTGAGCATAGCGGAGGTTTACGGACATCAGCCGGGGTGGGACCGGTCCCCGGCGGCGGACGCGGACGGGTCGGGAAGACCGGGAGGCCCCGTCCCGCAGGGGATCCGGACGCCGCGACCGGCGGCTTCGGTACGCTCCGCACACGCTTTTTTGCTGAATGTCCCGATTTTGGAGTTTAGTCAGCTTTCTGGTGTTCCCCCTTGGCCCGTCCGGCCGCAGGCTGGGAAGCGGGGAGAACGCCCGGTGGTTCCACGCGCTTTCGCACCTCGCGGACAGCGCCGACCTGCGACCGCCCGCACGGCGTCGGAGTTCCCCGCACCAAGCCACGAAGGGAAACCCACTGTCATGCAGAAGAAGACCCTGCGCCGCATCGCGATCACGGCCGTCGCCGCACCCGCCCTGGCGTTCGGAGCACCGGCTCTGGCCTCGGCGGACGCGTACTACGAGGTGGAGTCCAGCGGCGCCAACTCCCACGGGGCGTACAACTACGAGCTCGAGGCCTTCGCCGGTGACGGCAAGTCCTGGTTCGAGGAGTCCTTCAACGTCGCCGGCGAGGGCGGTGCCTACTCCTCCAGCACGGAGAGCGGCGCCGGCTAGGGTCGCAGGCTCACGATGACGGCTCCCGGTGCCGCACGGCGGCGCCGGGAGTTCGTGTGTCCGCGACCGGGCGAAGGCCTCGGCGCCCGGGACGGTCCGACCCTGACGCGCGGGGCCGCCCACCGGCGGCTTCGATCCCGCGCGGCGCCCGAGGGACCGACCCGGGCACGCGGGGCCCACGTGGGACCCCGGTGGTGGTGAGATGTCCGGGGTTTACCCCCCGACGCCGCCGCGAGCCCCCTTTCGGGCGCCCCCGAGGACGCTCCCGCACGTCCCGCCGAGCGGAACCCGCGCCAGCGCGCGGATGCCGCCGCCGACCCGGCTCCCCGGCGGCGCCTCGAAGGCACGCGGGGCGCGACATCCCGATTTTGATGTTTGCGCAGATCCCCAGTGTTCCCTCTTGGGCCGCCCCGGCGTCAGGATGAACAAAGAAGACAAAAAGGACGAAAGGGACGTAGTCCGGCGATGTCACGCGTCCAGCACCGCGCCGACGGTGCGGCTGGAGGCGGGGCACGCTCACGGCCGTTCCCCGCACCGAGCTTCGAAGGGAACCCACCACCATGCAGAGGAAGACCCTGCGCCGCTTCGCGTTCACCGTCGTCGCCGCACCCGTCCTGGCGCTCGGGGCTCCGGCCCTGGCCTCGGCGGACAGCTACTACTCGTCCAGCTGGTCGGGGGCCGGTGGAGACGGTGCGTACAGCTACGTGGTCAAGTCGGGCAGCGGCCACGGCCACGGGCACGGCCACAGCTGGTACTACCACTCCTGGTCGCACGCCGGACCCCACGGGGCCTACCACTCCAGCGTCAGCAGTGGCAGCCACTGACACACAGGACGCGAGGGACGACTCCCGGCGCCGCACGGCGGCGCCGGGAGTCCGCGTGTCCGGGACGGAACGGACACCTCGACGTCCGGGACGGTCCCGCCCCGGACACGGGACGGTCCCCCGCGGCCTCCTCGGCTGCGGGGGACCGGGACCAGCTCCTGACCCGGGCCCGGCGTCAGCCGGTCGGGTTCTCCCGGCCGGGCTCGACGAAGGCCTTGAAGCGCTTCATGTCGCCCTTGGCGCGGGTCTTGACCAGCCCGAGCTTGTCCCCGAGCTGTTCGACCACGCCCTCCGGGACGGTCTTGAGCTGGAGGGTGATCCTGCTGCTGGTGTCGGACAGGCGGTGGAAGGTCACCACCCCCGCGTGGGTCGTGCCGTCCGTGGTCTTCCAGGCGATCCGCTCCCCGGGGACCTGTTCGGTGACCACGGCCTCGAACTCCCTCTTCTGGCCACCGATCTCGATGGTCCAGAGCATGTGCCCTTCACCGGTGCGGACGACCTTGTCGACCCCCTCCATGAAGGAGGGGAACTCCTCGAACCGCGTCCACTGGGCGTAGGCGGCGGTGACCGGGACGTCGACCTCCACCGTCTCGATGATCTCTGACATTGATCCGGTTCCTTCGCCGTAGGTTGCGTTCGTTCCCTACCCGTGCCGCTACCCGAGCCGACGCGGGCAAACCGCGATGGCTATACCTTTTCGTTACCTTCCGGAGGAGGGGAAGAACGCGAACGGGGCCGCCACCGTCCCTCGGACGGTGGCGGCCCCGCGAAGCCGCGTGGGGCGTCCGCGCACGGGTCCACCCGCGCGCGGACCCGCCTACTTGGCGATCAGCTGGCGCAGCACGTACTGCAGGATGCCGCCGTTGCGGTAGTAGTCGGCCTCACCGGGGGTGTCGATGCGCACCACGGCGTCGAACTCCACGCCGGTGTCGGTGCTGACCTTCACCGTGGCCGGGGTGACGCCCTCGTTCAGCTCGGTCACGCCGGTGATGGAGAAGGTCTCCTCGCCGGTCAGGCCGAGGGAGTCGGCGGACTGGCCCTCGGGGAACTGGAGGGGCAGGACGCCCATCCCGATCAGGTTCGAGCGGTGGATGCGCTCGTAGGACTCGGTGATGACCGCGCGCACGCCCAGCAGGCTGGTGCCCTTGGCCGCCCAGTCGCGCGAGGAGCCGGAACCGTACTCCTTGCCGCCCAGGACGACCAGCGGCGTACCCTGCTCGGCGTAGTTGCGCGCGGCGTCGTAGATGAACGACACCGGGCCCTCGGGCTGGGTGAAGTCGCGGGTGTAGCCGCCCTCAGTGCCCGGCGCGATCTGGTTGCGCAGGCGGATGTTGGCGAACGTGCCCCGGATCATCACCTCGTGGTTGCCGCGGCGCGAACCGTAGGAGTTGAAGTCGCGGCGCTCCACACCGTTGGCCTTGAGGTACTCGGCCGCGGGGGTGCCCGGCTTGATGGCGCCGGCCGGGGAGATGTGGTCGGTGGTGACCGAGTCGCCCAGCTTGGCCAGCACCCGGGCGCCGGTGATGTCGGTGACCGGGGCCGGGGTGGTCTCCATGCCCTCGAAGTAGGGGGGCTTGCGGACGTAGGTCGACTCGCCCTCCCACTCGAAGGTGTTGCCCGTCGGGGTGGGCAGCGAGCGCCAGCGCTCGTCGCCGGCGAACACGTCCGAGTACGCGGACTCGTACATGTCCGAGGCGATCGCGGAGTCCATGACCTGCTGGATCTCCTCGGCGCTGGGCCAGATGTCGGCCAGGAAGACGGGCTCGCCGTCCTTGTCGATGCCCAGCGGCTCCGTGGTGATGTCCACGTCCAGCGACCCGGCCAGCGCGTAGGCGACCACCAGCGGCGGCGAGGCCAGGTAGTTCATCTTCACGTCCGGGTTGATCCGGCCCTCGAAGTTGCGGTTGCCGGACAGGACCGCGGTGACGGCCAGGTCGTTGTCCTGGACGGCCTGGGAGATCTCCTCCGGCAGCGGGCCGGAGTTGCCGATGCAGGTGGTGCAGCCGTAGCCGACCAGGTTGAAGCCCAGCTTGTCCAGGTACGGGGTCAGGCCGGAGCGCTCGTAGTAGTCGGTGACGACCTTGGAGCCCGGGGCCATGGAGGTCTTGACCCACGGCTTGCGGGTCAGGCCCTTCTCCACCGCCTTCTTGGCCAGCAGGGCGGCGCCCAGCATGACCGAGGGGTTGGAGGTGTTGGTGCAGGAGGTGATCGCGGCGATCACCACGGCGCCGTGGTCGATCTCGGTCTCGGTGCCGTCGGCCATGGTGACCTTGACGGCCTTGTGCGGACGGGCGCCGTTGGCGGTCTGGGACGGGGCGTCCGAGGCCGGGAAGGACTCCTCGCCCGCCTCGTCGGTGCTGTCCTCGACGTAGTTGCGCACGTCGTGGCGCCAGGTGCTCTTGGCCTCCGACAGCGCGATGCGGTCCTGCGGGCGCTTGGGGCCGGCGATGGAGGGGACCACCTCGGCCAGGTCGAGCTCCAGGTACTCGGAGAACTCGGGCTCGTTGGCCGGGTCGTGCCAGAAGCCGTTGGCCTTGGCGTAGGCCTCGGTCAGGGCCACCTGCTGCTCGGAGCGGCCGGTCAGCTTCATGTACCGGATGGTCTCGTCGTCGATCGGGAAGATCGCGGCGGTGGAGCCGAACTCCGGGCTCATGTTGCCGATGGTGGCGCGGTTGGCCAGCGGCACGGAGGCCACGCCCTCGCCGTAGAACTCGACGAACTTGCCGACCACGCCGTGCTGGCGCAGCATCTCGGTGATGGTGAGCACCAGGTCGGTGGCGGTGGTGCCGGGCTGGAGCTCACCGGTCAGCTTGAAGCCGACCACGCGCGGGATGAGCATGGAGATCGGCTGGCCGAGCATGGCGGCCTCGGCCTCGATGCCGCCCACGCCCCAGCCCAGGATGCCCAGGCCGTTCTGCATGGTGGTGTGCGAGTCGGTGCCGACGCAGGTGTCGGGGTAGGCCTGGCCGCCGCGGCTCATGGTGACGCGCGCCAGGTGCTCGATGTTGGCCTGGTGCACGATGCCGGTGCCGGGCGGGACGACCTTGAACTCGTCGAAGGCGGTCTGGCCCCAGCGCAGGAACTTGTAGCGCTCGTAGTTGCGCTCGTACTCGATCTCGACGTTGCGCTCGAAGGCGTCGGGGCGGCCGAAGAGGTCGACGACGACGGAGTGGTCGATCACCAGCTCGGCGGGGGCGAGCGGGTTGATCTTGTCCGGGTCGCCGCCCATGTCGCGCACGGCCTCGCGCATGGTGGCGAGGTCGACGACGCAGGGGACGCCGGTGAAGTCCTGCATGATCACCCGCGCGGGGGTGAACTGGATCTCCTGGTTGGGCTGGGCCTTGGGGTCCCAGCCGCCCAGGGCCCGGATGTGGTCGGCGGTGACGTTCGCACCGTCCTCGGTGCGCAGGAGGTTCTCCAGCAGCACCTTCAGGCTGTAGGGAAGCCGCCTGGAGCCCTCCACGGCCTCCAGACGGAAGATCTCGTACGACTCGTCGCCAACGCGCAACGTGTCACGGGCGCCGAAGCTGTTCGCGGACACGGTGTCTGCCTCCTGATCTCGCCACTTACGTTCCCAGCATCCTCCCCCATGGGGCGGACGCGGGACCTGTTGAGGCCGCCCTGACCGGTTGCCGGGGGCGAAGGGCCGCGGGGGTGACCTCCGCCTGCCTCCCGGCCTCCGTCAGGCCCGCCGTGGCCTGCGGCGACACCACTCGCCACCGGCCGGGCGGCCCACTGGTAGCGGGCGCCCACGTTGTCCGGACCGGGTGCGCTCAAGCGGTCAACTTCACACACCCGAACCGGGAGCGGGCCGAGGGGAACCCCGCTGTTATCTTGATGTCAAGGTATCTAACTTGTATCTCGATATCAAGTTATCGGGCGGCCGCCAACGGTGTGCGACCGCCCCCCGACTGAACCCCTTTCGGGGCTTCGGATCAGTCCAGCTGCGGCGCGACCTGCGAGGCCACCAGCTCCAGGTGGTCCAGGTCGGACATGTCCAGCATCTGGAGGTACATGCGCTCGGCGCCCGCCTCGGCGAAGCGGCCGATCTTGTCCACCAGCTCGTCGGGGGTGCCCGCCAGGCCGTTCTCCCGCAGCTCGGGGACCTCGCGGCCGATCCGCTCGGCCCGCCGGGCCACCTCGGCCTCGTCCTTGCCCACGCAGAGCACCTGCGCGGCGGAGTAGACCATCGGCGCGCTGCGCCCCGAGGCCCGCACCGCGGCCCGGGTCCGCTCGAAGGCGGCCGAGGTGTCCTCGATCGAGTTGAAGGGCACGTTGTACTCGTCGGCGTACTTGGCGGCCAGGCGCGGCGTGCGCTTGGGGCCGGTGCCGCCGATCAGCACCGGCGGACGCGGGCCCTGCTGCGGCTTGGGCAGCGCGGGCCCCTCCGCCAGACGGTAGTGCTCGCCCTCGTAGCGGAAGGTCTCCCCCACCGGGGTCGACCACAGGCCGGTGATGATGTCCAGCTGCTCCTCGTAGCGGTCGAAGCGCTCACGGGCGGTGGCGGGGAAGGGGATCCCGTAGACCGCGTGCTCCTCCTCGAACCAGCCCGAGCCGAAGCCGAACTCCACCCGGCCGTCGCTCATGCGGTCGACCTGGGCGACGGAGATCGCCAGGGGCGCGGGGTGACGGAAGGTCGCCGCGGTCATCAGTGTGCCCAGGCGGATGCGGGAGGTGTCCCGGGCGAGCCCGGCGAGAGTGATCCAGGCGTCGGTGGGCCCGGGGAGGCCGCTGACGTGATCCCCCATGTGCAGATAGTGGTCGGACCTGAACAGCGCGTCGAAACCCAGGTCCTCGACGGCCCTGGCGACGGTGAGCTGGTCCTCGTAGGTGGCCCCCTGTTGGGGCTCAAGGAAGATCCTCAGACGCATAAGCCCCATTTTCTCCCACGCCGCGGACCAGACCGGAACCGCCGCGCGGTTACCGTGGAAAAGGCGCGTCCGCGCCCCGCCCGTCCGCCGAACCGAAGCGCCCGCCTTCCGCGATAGTCCCTCCTGTGAAGCTGCTCCGCCGCGCGCGCCGCCGCGCGCCCTCCTACGACCCGGACAGCACCGACCCGGTGCTGCTGGCCGCCGTCGCCGCGGGCGAGACCCGCGCGCTGGAGTTCCTGCACCGCAGGCACGCCACCTGGCTGCGGGCCCGGCTGCGCTACCGGTGCTCCGACCCCGACCAGCTCGACGCCGCCCTCCAGGAGACCTTCCTGGCCGTGTGGAGGAACGCGGGTTCCTTCACCCCCCGCCCCGGCGACACCGACGCCGGAGCCTGGCTGTGGACCATCGCGATCCGCCAGCTCATCTCCCAGCTGCGCAAACGCGCCAACCGCTGGATCGCCGACAGCGACAGCGAACCCTACGAGACCATCGGCGACGCCTCCGCCGAGGACACCGTGCTGCTCAACATCGAGCACGGCCCGTTGGGCGCCGCCCTGCACTCCCTCTCCCCGGAACTGCGCTCGGCCATCCAGGCCACCGTGCTGGACGGGCTCACCGTCCGGGAGGCGGCGCAGATCCTCCAGATCCCCGAGGGAACCGTCAAGACACGGGTCATGCGCGCCAAGGCGCGGCTACGGGAGGCACTGACATGAGCTGGCACCTGACCCCTGCCCAGGCACACGAGTACGCCCACCACCGCTCCGACGACGTCACCGCCATGTCCGTGGAGGCACACATCACCCACTGCGCGCCCTGCCGCGACCTGCTGCCCGCCGACGAGCCCTGGCTGGCCCGGAGCTGGGAGGACCTGCGCGACGTCGTGGACCGCCCCCGGCGCGGGCCCGTCGAGTCCCTGCTGTCCTCGCTGGGGCTGGGCGAGGGCACCGCCAAGCTGCTGGCCGCCACCCCCTCCCTGTACCGGGCCTGGCTGCTGGCCACGGTCGTGGTGCTGACGGCCGCCCTGCTGGCCGCCCACCACCTGCCGCACGGCTCGCTGATGTTCACCTTCACCGCCCCGGTGGTGCCCCTGGCCGGGGTGGCCCTGGCCTACGGGCGCGGGGTGGACCCCGCCCACTCGCTGACCTCGGTCACGCCGCTGGCGGGCCAGCGGCTGCTGTTCCTGCGCACCTGCGCGGTGCTGGTGCCCGCGCTGACCCTGTGCATGTCGGCGGCGCTGCTGCTGCCCCACGCGCACACCCCGTGGAAGGCGGTGTTCTGGCTGCTGCCCGCCCTCACCCTGGTGGCCGGGTCCCTCGTTCTCAGCCGCTGGATGCACCTGGGCGCGGCCAGCGCCGCGGTGGGGCTGCTGTGGCTGGTCGCCCTGGGCGTCCTGACCGCCTCCGAGGACGCCACGCCCCTGCACCTGCTCGCGCCCCAGGCCCAGGTGTGGTGGGCGGGCGCGCTCACCGCCCTGCTCGGCGCGCTCCTGCTGCGGGTGAGGACGGCGTGAGCACGACGACCGCACGGGCCGCCGTCAGCGTCCGCGGGCTGGGGCACCGCTACGGCACCCGCACCGCCCTGGCCGGGATCGACCTGGACCTGGGTCCCGGCGTGACCGGGCTGCTGGGGCGCAACGGCGCGGGCAAGACCACCCTGCTGCGCTGCCTGGCCACCGACCTGGAGGCCGACGACGGAGAACTGCGCGTGCTCGGACACGACCCCGCGCGGGCCGCCGAGCGCACCGAGATCCGCCGCCACCTGGGCTACCTGCCGCAGAACCCCGAGTTCTACCCGTACTTCACCGCGTTCGGCCTGCTGGACTACATGGCGGTGCTCAAGGAACTGGGCGGACGCCGCGCCCGCCACGACGAGGTGCGCCGGGTCCTGGAACGGGTCGGTCTCCACGACCGCCGCCACAGCCGGGTCCGGCGCCTGTCCGGCGGTATGCGCCAGCGGCTGGGCCTGGCCTCGGCCCTGCTCGGCGACCCCCGGGTGCTGCTGCTGGACGAGCCGACCATCGGCCTGGACCCCGAGCAGCGCATCCGGTTCCGCGGCCTGGTCTCGGAGCTGGCCGTGCGCAGCACCGTGGTGCTCTCCACCCACCAGATCGAGGACGTGGCCGCCCTGTGCCAGCGCGTGGTGTGCCTGGACGCGGGCCGGGTGATCTTCGACGGGACCCCCCGCGCGCTGGTGGACGGGGCGCGCGGGCACGTGTGGGAGCGCGACGGCCGCCCCGGCCGGGAGTACACCGCCTGGCGCCTGGCCGACGGGCGCTACCGGGTACTCACCCCCGCGGGCGGCGCCGCGCCCGGCCCCTCCGAGGGGCTGGAGCCGGTCGAACCCAGCCTGGAGGACGCCTACCTGCTGCTCACCGGCGTGGAACGGGGCGACCGGTGAACCCCGTCCGGCACGCGGTCGGCGCCGGACCCGCGCGGGGGGCGCCCACCGGTCAGGAGGCCGCGACCCCGGACTCCAGCGCCTCCCGGACACGCTCCGCACGAAGGCGCGCCGCCCGGAGCACGGCAACGTTCGCCCGCCTGACCTGGTTCAACGCCTTCCGCCTGGCCCGCAACCCGTTCGTGCTCCCGGGCTCCCTGGTGGGCATGTACCTGCTCGTGTCCCCGGACTGGGCGAGCGCGACGGCCACCCTGGAGCACTGGTACACCAACGCCAACGCCGCCGCGACGGCCGTGGGCGCGGTGCTCTTCGCCGCGGTCGCCTTCCCCGCCATGCGCGAGGCCCGCTACTGCCCGCGCCTGGTCTCCCCGCTGGGCCGAACGGGACGGCTGCTGTCCCTGATGGCGGCGTCCTCACTGGTCGGCACGGTGCTGGTCGTGCTGTGGGCCGGGCTGGACCGCTGGCTGTCCCCTCCCCTGCTGGGCACGCTGAGCCCGTCCGCCTACCCGGCGCCCCTCCTGCTGGCGGCCGCGGGCCCGCTGCTGTCCATCGCCCTGGTGGCGTGGACCCGCTCCTACCTGCCGCTGGTCGTGACCCTGCTGGCCCTGCCCGCCTACTGGCTGTACGGCGTCTCGGCGGTGGACGCCAACCTGTCGAGCGCCGTGCTCCGGGTGGAGTGGGCGGCCCGCGTCGCCCTCGACCCCTTCAACGTGAGCGCCCCCTCCGTCACGGACGTGACCACCGTCTATCTGGTCTACTCGGCGCTGGTCGTGGCCCTCCTGGCCGTCCTGGCCGTGGCCGCGCGGGGCCGCCGTGTCCACCGGGCGGCCTGCCTGGGCGCGGCCGCCGTGCTGCTGGCCGCCACCGTCGGCACCGTCGTCCACGGCCGCCAGACCCAGCCGCTGTACGCCCCCATCCCCGACAGCCGGGTGTACGGCGCGCAGGGACCGCCCTGTCAGACCAGGGAGGGCGTCACCTACTGCCCCCTGCCCGGCTTCGAACCGTGGGTGGAGCGCTGGCACGGCGCCCTGGGCCCGGCCATGGACCTGCTGCCCGAGGTCCCGCGCGAGCGCATGCCCGTGGTGTGGCAGGAGAGCTTCTCCTACCACCGGGAGCTGGACGTGCCCCGGGACCGGGACGTGGTGGTCCACGCGTACACGGGCGACTGGGACCACTACTGGCAGACCGCGATGGTGGGCGAGGCCGCCCGGGTGGTCCTGGGCCTGTCCGACCCCTACGAGACCGAATGCCTGGGCACCGGGCAGGCGCGCGTGCTGCTGGCGGCGTGGCTGGCCGCCGGCGTGGAGGGCCTGTCCCGCTACGACACCCTGGACACGCTGGCCGCGAACCTGTACGCCTACCAGCCCTCCCCGGTGGACCTGGAGCTCTCCCTGGCCATGGCCGACCTGCCCGAGGAGCGGGTGAGCCGGGTCCTGGAGCGGAACTGGGAGAGGCTGACCGACCCGCGCACGACCAGCCTGGAGCTGGCGCGGCTGCTGGACACGCCGCTGCGGGAGTCCTCCACCGAACCCGCCGGGCCCGGGGACTGGCAGCGGCTCTACCCCCAGCACCAGTACCACACCCATGAGGAGGACCCGGGGTGGTACGCCCGGCCCGTGTGCGGCTGAACCGCGACCGGGTTATCGAAACACCTATGCCCCGCGCTCTGGATCGGCCCCGTCCGCCTCCCTAGGCTTCCGGGCACGTCGCACCAGAAACGAGGCCACTCCCCGTGCGCAGAACCACGGCGGCGCTCGCCGCCCTCCCCCTCCTGACCGCGGTCCTGACCCCCGCCGCACCCGTGGCGGCCGAGACCTCCCCCTCCGAGGCCCGGGTGGTGCCGATCCAGGTCACCGGCGCCCCCTCCGAACGCTTCAACCTGGTCATCCTCGGCGACGGCTACACCGAGGAGGAGATGCCGCTCTTCCGCGAGCAGCTCGACCAGCACCTCAACGTGCAGTGGAGCATCGAGCCCTTCCGCACCTACCGCAACTACCTCAACGTGTACGCGGTGCAGACGCCCTCGGCCGAGTCGGGCGTGGACTGCGACCCGGCCCGTGAGGACCAGGAGCGCGACACCGCCTTGGACATGGGCTTCTTCAACGGCTGCGACCCCGAAGCCCTGGAGCGGCTGCTGACCGTGGACGAGGAGGCCGCCGAGGCCGCGGCCGACCTGGTGCCCGGGGTGAGCGCGGACAACCGGCAGATCCTGGCCCTGGCCAACAGCGGCACCTACGGGGGACGCGGCGGCGCCACCGCCACCGCCTCCTCGGGCAACGCCCTGTCCGCGCTGATCAGCCCGCACGAGCTCGGGCACTCCCTGGGAGAGCTCCAGGACGAGTACCCCTACTACTTCCGCGACACGAGCCTGGGCCGCTACACCGGAGGGGAACCCGACTCGGCCCACCACACCCTGATGTCGTCGCGGGAGATGCTCGACCGGCGGGAGAAGTGGTGGCGCTGGCTCGGTGAGGAGAGCGAGGCGGGCGGGACCATCGGCGCCGCCGACCCCGACGGCCACGAGGGCGGGCTGTACCACTCCGAGGGCGTGTGGCGCCCCAGCGAGCACTCCATGCTCAAGTCGCTGGGCTACTACTTCGACCAGGTCGCCCGGGAGGTGATGGTCCAGCGGATCTCCGGCCTGCGCGACCGGGGCGAGATGCCGGTGTCCTCCACCCCCGAGGGCGAGGTGGGGCCCGAGGACGCCGTGTGGGTGGAGGGCCCCCACCCCGTCTTCCACGAACTGGAGTACACCTGGTCGGTCGACGGCGAGGAACTGCCCGAGGCGGCGGGCTCGCGCGCCCTGGACCTGTCCGGGCTCGACCTCGGCGAGGGGGCGAAGGTGAGCGTCCGGGTGCAGGACCCCACCGGTTTCGTCCGCGATCCGCTCATCCGCGAGTCCGCCGCCCTGACGCAGACGCGCTCCTGGCCCGTCGGGGAACCGCTGCCCGCGGACGCGGGGACCGTGGAGTTCACCCGCTTCCGCGACACCGCGCGCGCCGTCGGCGGCGACGAGGTGGTCTACGCCGAGACCTCCCGCCCCACCGACCGGGTGCTGGACGTGGCCTGGACCCTGGACGGGCGTGAGGTGTCCACCTCCGCCGACGGGCGCACCCTGGACCTGGGCGAGGTCGCCCCCGGCGCGGGCACGCACACGCTGACCGCCACGGTCACCGACCCGGCCGCCCCGGGCGGGGACTCCCAGACCCTGGTCTGGACGGTGGACAACACCGCTCCCACCGCGCCGCGCGAGCTGTCCGAGCCCGCCGCCACCGCCGGGGAGGACCACCACATCCACCTCAACGCGTTCTCCATGCGGCTCTCACCGCGCGACGACGGCGAGGGCCACGTCGTCGGGGAGTTCCGCGTCGACGGCGACGGCTGGCACCACTACTACGGCTGGCCCGACGACCCCGGGGCGCCGTTCAGGTTCACCCCGGACGGCACCAACGTCGACGACCTCGTCTACGGAAGCCTGGGCAGCGGCGGGCTGTCCACGGCGGTGTTCGAGGTCGACGGACACGAACCGGGCTGGGGGACGCACACGGTGGAGCACCGCGCCATCGACGCGGCGGGCAACACCGGCTCCCCCGACTCCTTCCGCGCGACCGTCGTCCCCGCGGCCGACCCCGAGTGCACCGAGACCGTCACCGGAACGGTCCGGGGCGGCCTGGACGTGGACTCGGGCGTGATCTGCCTCGACGGGGCCGTGGTGAGCGGCGGCGTGGACGTGGCCGCGGGCGCCTCGCTCGTCGTGGACGGCGGGTCGCTGCGGGGCGGGCTGAACGCCGACGGCGCCCACACCGTCCGGCTCACCGACACCGAGGTCCACGGCGCGGTGCGCGTCAGCGGGACCACCTCGGAGGTGATGGTCCTGGGCTCGGAGCTGACGGGTTCGCTGGCCCTGCACGGCAACACCCAGGTCCCGTCCCCGACCTGGACCGGGGACCCCGGGGGCTACGGCCCGGTCCTGGCGGGCAACAGCGTCCGGGGCTCTCTGTCCTGTACCGGCAACAGCCCGGCGATCGCCGACTTCGGCGCCGCCAACGACGTCACGGGCTCGGCCGCAGGGCAGTGCGCGCACCTGTGACCGGCCGTGCCGCCGGGGCGTGAGGCCCCCGCCTCACGCCCCGGCGGTCCCCCGTGGACTCCGCCACCGCACGGCCCCGGGACCGGCTGCCGGTCCCGGCCGCGGTGCCGGTCCGCGCCGTGCCCGCTCCGGGCCCGGCGGTCCGGGAGGGACGGCCCCGGGGGTCGCGGTCAGCCCTCCCGGTGACGACGGGCCGGGTGGACCGGCTCCAGCACCGCCAGGCACTCCACGTGATGGGTCATCGGGAAGGCGTCGAACGCGCGGAGGTCCACCAGACGGTAGTCGGCCCGCTCGAACGAGGCCAGGTCGCGGGCGAGCGTGGCGGGGTCGCACGAGACGTAGGCCACCCTGCGGGGGCGCGTCCCGGTCAGGGAGCGCACCACCTCGGCGCCCGCACCGGCCCTGGGCGGGTCCAGCACGACCACGTCGGCGCGCACGTCCGCCCACTCGCGCAGTTGGGCGGCCACGTCGCCCTGCTCGACGCGGACCTGCTCCATGTCCTTGAGGTTGTACCGGGCGTCGCGTACGGCCTCGGCGCCGCTCTCCACGCCCATGGCGCGGCCCTCGGGGCCCACGGCGGCGGCCAGCGCGCCGGTGAACAGCCCCGCCCCGCAGTACAGGTCCAGGGCGGTCTCGCCGGGCTTGGGCTCCAGGGCGTCCAGGACGGCGGCGGTGAGCACCTCGGCGGCGGCCGGGTG
Source organism: Nocardiopsis sp. CNS-639 (assembly GCF_000381685.1). Classification (NCBI taxonomy): domain Bacteria; kingdom Bacillati; phylum Actinomycetota; class Actinomycetes; order Streptosporangiales; family Nocardiopsidaceae; genus Nocardiopsis; species Nocardiopsis sp. CNS-639. The sequence continues at coordinate 73,471 of NZ_KB906858.1, read as the reverse complement.
CACCTGCCAGAAGCCGCCCGCGCTGACGCGGTACTCGCGGCCGTCGACCTTCTCGCGCACGCCCCTGCGACCGCGCACCTGCTGGACGCGGCCGCCCTTGAACCGGCGCAGCACCGCGCTGGAGGTACCCAGTTCGGGCAGGGAGTCCAGCCTGGCCCCGGTCGGGGTGACGACCACGGCGCGGTCGGCGCAGGCGGCCGAGGCGACCGCCTCCACGTCGCGGACGCCCTCCCACGTGACGTCGGTCACCCCGAGCTCGGTCACGCCGGGGTGGGCGATGAGGCAGCGCTCGACGGGCTCGATGTCGTGGGAGCGGTGGCGGCGCAGTCCGGCGCGGCCGCCGGAGTCCACGGCGAAGCGCACGCGGGTGCGCCAGCCCAGGCCGTCGGGGGTGCCGGGCAGCTCCTCCACCTCGACCCGGCGGTCGATCCCGGCGATGCGCCGCAGCTGGTCGGCGACGACCTTGCCCTTGAGGGCCCGCTGGGCCTCCGGGGCGGCGTGCTGCCAGTCGCAGCCTCCGCACTTGCCGGGCCCGGCGGCCGGGCAGGGGGCCTGGACGCGGTCCGGGGAGGCCTGGAGGACCTCGACGGCGTCGCCCCTCATGAAGCGGGAGGTCTGCTCGGTGACGCGGACGCGGACCCGCTCGCCGGGCAGGGCGTGGCGGACGAAGACCACCTGGTCCTCGTGGCGCCCCACGCACCAGCCCCCGTGCGCGACGTCGTCCACGGTCAGCTCGAAATCCTGTCCCACACGGTTCATGGCGGTCGTCCTCAGAGATGGTCGGGTCACGTGACGGGTGACCCTGCGCGCACAGCCACCAACCGTTCCCAATCTACCTGCCGGAACCCGCCTCCCGGACGGGCCCGTGGACGGCCGGGGCGACCGAGCGTGTCGGCCGCGTCTGTGCCAAGGTGTCACTGTGCGCACGCGTAACCACGGCGTGCGCGGCGGCTATCTCGACGGGAGTGCGGGCGAGGTGCACATCGTGATCATGGGGTGCGGACGGGTGGGGTCCACCCTCGCGCACACCCTGGTTGACCTGGGGCACACGGTGGCGGTGATCGACCGGGACCCCGAGGCGTTCCGGCGTCTGCGCGGCTCCGTGGCCAAGCACGCGGTCCGGGGGCAGGGCCACGACCGGGAGGTCCTGCTCGCCGCCGGGATCGACCGCGCGGGGGCCTTCGCCGCGGTCAGCAACGGGGACAACTCCAACATCATCTCGGCGCGGGTGGCCCGCGAGGCGTTCGGCGTGGACAACGTGGTCGCGCGGATCTACGACCCCCGCCGGGCCGAGGTCTACCAGCGTCTGGGCATCCCCACGGTGGCGACCGTGCGCTGGACGGCCGACGCGGTCCTGCGCCGGATGGTGCCGGGCGACGGGCGGCTCACCGCCGGACCGGAGTGGCAGGACGCGTCCGGGACCCTGGCCATGAACGAGATGAACCTGCCGCGGGGGTGGGCCGGCCGCCGCGTCGCCGACCTGGAGGAGCGGGCGCCGGTGCGGGTGGTCTACCTGACCCGTGCGGGCCGGATCCTCCTGGCCGGATCGGGTGAGCTCCTGGAGGAGGGCGACGTCCTGCACGTGGTCGCCCGCGGCCGCGACCTGGACGGACTGCGGCTGGACGACGACGAGACGGAGCGTGGGTGAGATGCGGATCGCCATCGCGGGAGCCGGGAGCGTGGGACGCTCCATCGCCACGGAGCTGGCGGGCAGCGGCCACGACGTACTGCTGATCGACCGGGACACCCGCGCCATCGGCGTGGACGACCTCCCCCAGGTGGAGTGGCTGCTGGCCGACGCCTGCGAGCTGGCCACGCTGGAGGACGCCCGCCTGGAGGACTTCGACGTGGTGGTCGCGGCCAGCAGCGACGACAAGGTCAACCTGGTGGTGTCCCTGCTGTCCAAGACCGAGTTCGGGGTGGACCGGGTGATCGCCCGCATCAACGACCCCGACAACGAGTGGCTGTTCAACGAGTCCTGGGGCGTGGACCTGGCGGTCTCCCCGCCGCGGCTGATCGCCGACCTGGTCGAGGGGGTCCCCGAGGAGGAGCCGGGCGGGGAGGACTCCCTGCCCCCGCTGCCGGGGGCCGAGATCGCCGAGTCGGTGCTGCACGCCGAGAGCCCGTTCGCGGGCGGGCCGGAGGGCGCGCTGGCGGAGTCGCTGCCCGAGGGGGTGGCGCTGGTGGCGGTGGTGGGCCCCGGCGGGGTGCGCCCGCCGGACCCCGATCGGACCCTGTCGGTGGGCGACACCGTGGTGTTCCTGGCCGAGCCCGAGGTCCTGGGCGCCCTGGAGTCCCTGCTGGGCTCGGCGGACGACCCCGGCCTCTAGGCCGCGCGTCCGCCGGGACGCCCCCTCAGTCCGCCGTCTCGTCCCGGGCCGGCTGCTCCCGCTCCCCCAGCGGGGTGCGCCCCCGGGCCAGCACCCAGACCATGGCCGCGAACGCCGCTACCTGGAGGGGCCAGCCCATGGCGACCTTGGAGAAGCCCAGCAGGGCGAAGGTGTCGGCCCAGCCGTAGTGGTCGGCCATCCACAGCGGGTACTGCACGAGCACGCGGATCACGCAGGGCAGGACCAGCAGCCAGGTCAGGCGTGAGGCCAGGGTGACCACGGCCGGGTTGGCGCGCCAGGAGGTGAAGTCCTCCTTGTCGCCGATGAACGGACCGATCATCAGCCCGATCGCGGGCCAGCGCACCAGCACCGACAGGCTCAGCACCACGGCGTAGACCGCGTTGTAGATGACGCCCGGCAGGAAGGCGTCGGCGGCGTTGCCGCTGCGCATCGCGAAGACCGCGGCGATGCCGATGCCGAACAGGCTGGTGAGCACGTACTGCACCGAGGAGCGCTGCACGAGCCGGACCGCGCCCAGGATCAGGGCCGCGACCACGCCCAGGACGATCGAGAGCCGCAGCTCCGAGCTGACGACGTAGGAGACGGTGAAGGTCAGGGTGGGCACCGCCGCCTCGACCATGCCGCGCTTGCCGCCCAGCGCCTTGGCCAGCTGCGAGCGCACGAGCGCCTCGACCGTGTCCTCGGTGACCGCCGGGCGGTCCGCCGCCGTGGCGCCCCGGCCGGGGTCGCGTTCCGGGGCGGGGACGTCCCCGGAGTCCGGGGTGCCCGCCGCGGCCCTGTCGTCCGCCCCGGCGGCCGGGGCGGCCTCCTCGGCGGCCCGCTGGTGCTCAGTCATCCTGCTCCTGCTCGGGTTCGGTCGTGGGCGGTCGTCGCCGCGCGGGGCGTCCAACACGGTTCCGCGCGCCGTGTCGGCCCAAGCCTATGTGACGTGCGACCGGTCGCGGGGTACGCGCGGTGGTCGCGCGGATGCGCTCCGCCCGCCTTTGCCCCCTTGGGTCCGGGCTTGTCGCGTGCGGCTTCTCACCCGGCTGCGCACCCTGGCGGTGGAGGAGGGCCGTTCCGTACGCTGGCGACCAGACACCGGAGCCGAGAGCGAGCAGGAGCCCATGCAGACGAGCACGTCCCCGCGCCGGGACCATCTGGAGTTCGCCGCCGCGCTGGACCGGGTGCTGACCCGGCCGGGGGAGTCGCACGTGTGGTCCCCCCACTCGGTGGGCACGGTGCTGGCGCTGCTGGCCACCGGCGCCCGGGAGCGCACCCTGGCCGAACTGGAGGCGCTGCTGGGCGCGGACGTGCGGGGCCAGCTGGAGGAGCTGGACGCGGCCGTGGCCGCCGAGCCCGGACTCGACCTGGCCAGTCTCAACGGCCTGTACGTGCCCGCCGACCTGGAGGTCCTGCCGGGTTTCGCGTCCCGGGTGCGCGAGCGCGCCGGGGCCGAGGTGGAGCACGCCGACTTCGAGCACGACTCCGAGGGCGTGCGCTCACGGGTCAACGCCCGTGTGGCGGAGGTGACCCGCGGCCTGATCGAGGAGCTGCTCCCCGCGGGCAGCGTCCACCCGGGAGTGCGGCTGCTGCTGGTCAACGCGCTGTGGGTGAAACTGGCCTGGCCCGACCCCTTCGACCCCGCCCGGACCCGGGACAGGCCCTTCCACGCCCCGTCGGGCAGGCGGAAGGTGCCCACCATGCACCGTTCGGCCCGTCTGCCGCACGCGCGGGCCCGGGGGTGGAGCATGGTGAGCCTGGAGGGCGACCACGGCCTGACCCTGGACGTGCTGCTGCCCGACGAGCGCTCCGCCGCTCCCGCCCCGGTGACGGCCGACGCGTTCGCGGACCTGTACGCCCACCGCTCCTCCCAGCAGGTGGACCTGGCCCTGCCGCGCTTCGAGGTGGAGACCGACACCTCCCTGCTCGAACCGCTGGCGGCGCTGGGCGTGCGCGACCTGGCCACGGACGAGGCCCGCTTCGACGGGATCAGCCCGGAACCGCTGCGCGCCGACGAGATCCTGCACCAGTCGGTGCTGCGGGTGGACGAGAAGGGCGCCGAGGGCGCCGCCGCGACCGCCGTGATGATGCTCCGGGCGGCCGCGGTGGCGCCGAGGCCGGTCGCGTTCACCGTGGACCGGCCGTTCGTGTTCGTGCTGCGCCGCGGCGGGGCGGTCCTGTTCCTGGGCCGCGTCACCGACCCCGTGGATCCTGGCCCCGCCTCCTGACCCCGCCGGGGCCGCGCCGCCGCCCGCGCTCGCGGGCGGCGGCTCAGACCTCGAACACCTCGAAGGCGGTGGCGAGGGGGACCCCGGCCCACTCCCCCGCCTGGGCGGCGGCCCGGGGAAGGAAGGACTTCTGGTCGAACCCCTCCAGGTTGGCCAGGTAGAGGGCGTGGGCGTCCAGCGACGCCACTCCCGCGGCCAGGTCGGCCTCGCCCAGTTCGACGTAGTGGGTGGCCAGGGGTGAGGCGCCGAAGGCCACGAAGCGCACGCCCGACCACGGCTGGAGGCCCTCCTCCAGTTGCTCGCGGAACACCCACCGGTTGGCCGCGTCGCGGACCGCGTCCAGCAGGGCCGGGCCGAGCACCCGGTGGTCGGCGTGGTTGAGGGCGCTCGACCCCGTGAAGTGGTCGCGGAAGTTGATGGAGACGATCACGTCGGGGCGGTGGCGCCGGATCGCCTCGGCCAGTGCGGCGCGCAGCGGGATCCCGTACTCCAGGGTGCCGTCGGGGAAGTCGAGGAACTCCACGGTGCCCGCGCCGACCGCCGCCGCGGAGGCGCGCTGCTCGGCCATGCGCAGCGGCGCGCACTCCTCGGGGGCGATGGTGTCGATGCCCGCCTCGCCCCGGGTGACCAGCAGCTCCACCACGTCCTTGCCCTGGCCGGTCCAGCGGGCGATCGCTGAGGAGCTGCCGAACTCCAGGTCGTCGGGGTGGGCCACCACGGCCAGGGCACGGTTCCAGTCCTCGGGGAGCGGCCGGGGCGCGCTGTTCTCCGTCGTCTGCGTCATGTGCCACAGACTACGGAAGACGGCGCGCCCTGCCCGGCGCCTCACCGGCGGCGCGGGATCCCGCTTCGCCCCGGGAGGCCGCTACTCCCCCGAGCCGCCCGCGGCGCCGCCGGGCTGGCCACCGTTCCCCGCGGGCCGCGCGCCGGGCGCGGCGCCGTTGGGAGAGCGGCCCGCGTTGCCGCGCTGGGCCGCCTGCTGGGCGGCGCGCGCCTTGGCGGCCTCGGCCATCTTCTCCTGGATCTGTTTGGGCACGGTGATGGGCAGCAGCTCGCTCGGCGGCACCGGGTGGTCCCCGCGCACCACCACGATGTTGGCGAAGAGGTGCTCGACCTCGGCCATCACCTCGGGTTTGGAGGCGCCCTCGCCGCGGATCACGCCGCGCAGCACCCAGCGCGGCCCGTCCACGCCGATGAAGCGCACCCGCTGGGCGAGCTGCTTGCCGTCCTCGGTCGTGCGTCCCTTGACCGGGACCAGGGCCTTGAGTTCGGGGCCGAAGGTTCCGTCGTGCTCCTCGGCCTTGCCGCCCTGCTTGACGACCTGCTCGCGCAGCTCCTCACGCATCTCGTCCCACAGCCCGGAGGACTTGGGCGCGGCGAAGGGCTGCACCTGGAGGGCGCTCTTGCCCCGCACCAGGGTGACGCCGATGATCTTCTGCTTGCCCTGGGAGTCCTGGGCGACGTTCACCTGGATCTCGGTGCCCTGCTCCATGGGCAGCCGCATGCTGCCCAGGTCCATCCGCTCGGCCTCGGGAGCGTCCTCGGTGGAGTCCCACGGCCCGGAGGAGCGGTGGCGGTCCGCGTCCTTGGGCTGCTGCTCCCGGGAGCGCTCCGGCTCGATCTCGTTGCCGAAGGAGACCGCCCCGGCGGCGCCCTCGCGCCTGGGCGCGGCCCGCGTCCCCGTTCTCTCGGTCTCTTCGTCCCGCTTCTTGCGGCGGCGTCCGAACACGCCTTCACCTCTTCGCTTCCGTCGGTCCCGGATGACTCCGGGGATTCGGGGCGCCGTCACCGCTGTGCGGCGTGCCCCCCGGTCGAACCGAAACCACCCGTTCCCCGCGCCGACTCCGGGAGGGAGTCGGCCTCGACGAACACCGCCCGTTCCACGCGCTGGAGCACCAGCTGCGCGATCCGGTCGCCCCGGGTCAGCTTCACCGGGGTGTCCCTGTCGGTGTTGATCAGGGTCACCCTGATCTCGCCGCGGTACCCGGCGTCGACCGTGCCGGGCGCGTTGACGAGCGTGACCCCGCAGCGCGCCGCGAGGCCCGAGCGCGGGTGCACGAAGGCCGCGTACCCGTCGGGCAGGGCGATGGCCAGGCCGGTGGGGACCGTGGCCCGCTGCCCGGGCTCCAGGGTGACGTCGACGGCGGTGTACAGGTCCGCGCCGGCGTCGCCGGGATGGGCGTACTCGGGCAGGGGGAGGCCGGGGTCCAGTCGGTGGACCGTGACGGGGATCCGCCCGCCTTCCAGGGATGTGGTACTCACATCGGCCGAGCCTATCGCTCTCCGGGCGATGAACCGGTGTCCAGCACCGCCGATACGCGAACGGGGGCGGCCCGTGTGGGCCGCCCCCGTTCCGTGCTTCTCCGTGGCCCTACTCGGCGGGGGCCTCGGGCAGGGTCACCTCGACGGTGAGATCGGCGTCGTCGGTGGCACGGAAGTCGATCCCGGAGGCGCGGCCCGCGGCGGCGATGTCGGCGCTGGCGGCGCGCGCGGCGTCGACCCGCTTGCCCGAGACGCTGACGTGCTCGACCTCGGCCCGCATGGACAGCTTGGCCTCGGACTTGGCCTTGCGCACGGCGCGCAGCACCTCGGCGGTGGCGGCCAGGACGGCGGGGTCGCCGTCGGCCGCCGCGGCGCGGTACTCGGCGGTGTCGGGCCAGCGCTGGGCGTGGACCGAGCCCTCCTGCCACCAGCTCCAGACCTCCTCGGCCACGAAGGGCACGAAGGGGGCGAAGAGCCTGTGCAGGGCGCCCAGGGCGACCAGCAGCGCGGCGCGGGCGGAGGCGCCCTCGGCCGACTGGGTGTCGTAGGCGCGGGCCTTGACCAGCTCCAGGTAGTCGTCGCAGAAGTCCCAGAAGAAGCGCTCGGTGCGCTCCAGGGCCCGGGTGTGGTCGTAGGCGCGGAAGGCGGAGGTGGCGTCCTCCACGACGTCGGCCAGCGCGGCCAGCATCGCCCGGTCCAGCGGCTGCGTCACCTGCGCGGGGTCGGCGACGGCGCCCTCACCGGCCACGGACATGACGAACTTGCTGGCGTTGAGGATCTTGATGGACAGCCTGCGGCCGACCTTCATCTGGCCCTCGTCCATGGCGGTGTCGGTGCCCAGGCGACCGCTGGCCGCCCAGTACCGGACCGCGTCGGAGCTGTACTTCTCCAGCAGCGCCAGCGGGGTGACGACGTTGCCCTTGGACTTGGACATCTTCTTGCGGTCGGGGTCCAGGATCCAGCCGGAGATGCCGGTGGTGCTCCAGGGCAGGGTGCCGTTCTCGAAGTGGGCCCGGACCACGGTGGAGAAGAGCCAGGTGCGGATGATGTCCTGGCCCTGGGGCCGGTAGTCCATGGGGAAGACGCGCCGGTACAGGTCCGGGTCGCGCTCCCAGCCGGAGGCGATCTGCGGGGACAGCGAGGAGGTCGCCCAGGTGTCCATGACGTCGGGGTCGCCCATGAAGCCGCCCGCCTGCCCGCGCTGGTCCTCGGTGTAGCCCTCGGGCGCCTGCGAGCTGGGGTCGACGGGCAGCTGGTCCTCGGTGGGGACGATGGGCTCGTCGTAGCACGGGTTGCCGTCGGCGTCCAGCGGATACCAGACCGGGAAGGGCACGCCGAAGAAGCGCTGGCGGCTGATCAGCCAGTCGCCGTTGAGGCCCTCGACCCAGTTCTCGTAGCGGGCGCGCATGTGCTCGGGGTACCAGGTGAGCTCGCGCCCGCGCCGCAGGAGCTGCTGGCGCAGGTCCTCGTCCCGCCCGCCGTTGCGGATGTACCACTGGCGGGTGGTGACGATCTCCAGGGGCTTGTCGCCCTTCTCGTAGAACTTCACCGGGTGGGTGATGGGCGTCGGCTCGCCGACGAGGTCGCCGCTCTCGCGCAGCAGGGCGACGGTGCGCTCGCGCGCGGTGTGGACGGTGGCGCCCACGAGCGTGTCGTAGGCCTCGCGGGCGGCTCCGCTCTCCAGGCCCTTGGGCGGGTCGGCCATGATGCGGCCGTCCCAGCCGATGATGGGCCGGGTCTCCAGCTGGAGCTCGCGCCACCAGGTGACGTCGGTGGTGTCGCCGAAGGTGCAGATCATGGCGATGCCGGACCCCTTCTCGGGGTCGGCGAGGCGGTGGGCCCGCACCGGGACCTCGACGCCGAAGACGGGGGTGCGCACGGTGGTGCCGAACAGGTCCTGGTAGCGCTCGTCGTCGGGGTGGGCGACCAGGGCGACGCAGGCGGCCAGCAGCTCGGGGCGGGTGGTCTCGATGTGGACCGGGGTGCCGTCGGGCTTGTGGAAGGCGACCTTGTGGTAGGCGCTGGGGCGCTCGCGGTCCTCCAGCTCGGCCTGGGCGACCGCGGTGCGGAACGTGACGTCCCACAGGGTGGGCGCCTCGGACATGTAGGCCTCGCCGCGGGCCAGGTTGCGCAGGAAGGCGCGCTGGGCGGCGGCGCGGGAGTTGTCGTCGATGGTGGCGTAGGTGTGGCGCCAGTCGACGCTCAGCCCGAGGCGGCGCCAGATGGACTCGAAGACCTTCTCGTCCTCGGCGGTGAGCCGGTCGCACAGCTCGATGAAGTTGCGCCGGGAGACGGGGACCTGCCGCTTGGGGTCGGGCTTGGCGGGCGGCTGGAAGTCCGGGTCGTAGGGGATCGACGGATCGCAGCGCACGCCGTAGTAGTTCTGGACGCGCCGCTCGGTGGGCAGGCCGTTGTCGTCCCAGCCCATGGGGTAGAAGACGGCCTTGCCGTTCATGCGCTGGAAGCGCGCGACGGTGTCGGTGTGCGTGTAGGAGAACACGTGGCCGATGTGCAGCGACCCGGACACCGTGGGCGGCGGGGTGTCGATGGAGTAGACGTCCGCGCGCTCGGCCGTGCGGTCGAAGTGGTAGACGCCGGACTCATCCCATACGTCGACCCACTTCGCCTCGATACCGTCCAGCGAGGGCTTGTCGGGCATGCGGAAGGAATGAGAGCCGTTGGTCATGGGGCAATGGTAGTGCTCTCCGGGCCGTGGTCGCTCCGGGTTTCGGGCCGTCACAGCGGGGGTCGGCACCCCCCTCGGGCACGCTGGCGCGGGGTTGGCCCCTGACTCCCGCGAACGGACGTGAAAGGATCTCCCCGTACGCACGGGAGGATGTGCGCCGGCCGCGCATCCTCCGTACACCCAACGGAAAACGGTGAAGGATTCGATGGCTAAGAAGGACGGCGGTGACTTCGGCCCCGCCCTCGTGGGCTTCGCGGCCGGGTTCGCCGCGCAGTACGTCATGCGCAAGGCCCTGAACTTTGCCTGGACCCGCGTGACCGGCGAGGAGCCGCCCACGGACGTGGACTCCCCCGACATCAGCCTGGGCACGGCGCTGACCTGGGCCGTGATGGCCGGTGTCGGCACCGAGGTGGCCCGGGTGCTGGCCGTGCGCGCCGCCCGCGCCAGGATGTTCGGCGCCGGTCCCGGCGAGCTGGAGGTCTGACGCCGCGAAGGCGACGACGGCGGGCGGCCGACCGCACCGTAGTGTGGTCGGCCGTCCGCCGTCGTGTTCCACCGCGCTCCCCGCGAGGAGCCCGGAAGGCCTCACACGCTCCCTCCGAACGGCGGCGGGGTGGTTTCGCGGCCGCGCGGACGGGAGCCGCCCGGGACGGGACGGTTCAGGGGCCGTCCCGTCCGGTCAGGCGCACTCCTTGCAGACCAGCTGACCGGCGCGCTGCTCGGCGAGCTGGCTGCGGTGGTGCACCAGGAAGCAGCGCGAGCAGGTGAACTCGTCGGCCTGGCGCGGGAGCACGCGCACCGCGAGTTCCTCCCCCGACAGGTCGGCGCCGGGCAGCTCCATGCCCTCGGCCACCTCGTCGGGGTCGACGTCGATCGTGCCGGTGCCCTTGTCCACGCGCCGCGCCTGCAGCTCCTGGAGGCTGTCCTCGTTGATGTCCTCGTCAGTCTTGCGCGGGCTGTCGTAGTCGGTGGCCATCTCTGCTAACTCCCATCCCCCTCGTTCAGTGCCTCGTCGCGCGGGTGTAACGCTTGAGAGACCTTGGTTGTGCCCGGTTCGGCCGATGAGTTTTCCCGATGTCGGCGGACCGTGTCCCCTCCCGGGCCACTGTCCACAGGTCAGCAGCACTTTCGCCGCCTCGTGACCGAAGGCGGCCACGTGTGGCTGCGCTGGGGCCGTACCCCTGTGTACTACCCAACGTCGGCTGCCTCGTAGACCTGGGAAATCCGTTTTCGCCCACTCCGGACAAAGCGCGGGACACTCCCCCAGGGGCGGACGAAAAGCAGGACATGCCCACGTCAGGAGGGATTCCCTCCGTGTCCACGCCCGGGGAAGCATACCCACCCGGGGTCGGCACCCGTGACACGGGCCGGCGTGTCATCGGACACGTATAGATACCACGAAGGCCGGCCAAACGCAGCTTGGCCCGGTGGACGGGTTCAGCGCCGCTCCGCGCCCTCTCCCGGAGGAAGGGGAAGGCGCACGGTGACGACCAGTCCTCCCCCGGCTCGCGGCCACGCGGTCACCGCGCCCTCGTGCGCGCGCACCACGGACCGGACGATGGACAGGCCCAGCCCCGCGCTGCGGCCCGAGCCCACCCGGTCGCCGGAGCCGCGGCGGAACGGCTCGAACAGGCCCTCGATCTCGTAGGCGGGGATGACCTTGCCGGAGTTCTCCACCTGGACGGCGGGCGTTCCCTCGTACATGCCGCTGCGCACGGTGATCTCGCCCGACTCGACGTTGTACTTGAGGGCGTTCTCCACCAGGTTGGCCACGAGCCGCTCCAGCAGCACGGGGTCGCCGACCACCGTCGCGGGGCGCAGGTCCTGGCGCAGGCTCAGGCCGGAGTCGGCCACCGGTCCGCTGAGCTGGCTGAGCACCGTCCCGGCCACCTCGCCCAGGTCGACCTTGGCGCGGACCTCCAGCTCGCGGTCGCTCTTGGCGAGCAGGAGCAGCCCCTCGATGAGGCGTTCGTGGCGGGCGTTGGTCTCCAGCAGGGTCTGTCCGACGCTCTTGAGGTCGGCCGAGACGTCGGGGGCGCTGAGCGCCACCTCCAGCAGGGTGCGGTTGATCGCCAGCGGCGTGCGCAGCTCGTGCGAGGCGTTGGCGACGAAGCGGCGCTGGCCGTCGAAGGCGCGGTCCAGGCGCTCCAACATGCCGTCGAAGGTGTCGGCGAGCTCGCGGATCTCGTCGTCGGGCCCGGACAGGGCGATGCGCTCGTGCAGGGAGCGCTCCGACAGGCGGCGGGCGATGCGGGTGATCTTCTGGAGCGGGGACAGCGCCCTTCCGGCCACCGCGTAGCCCAGGGCGACCGCGAGCAGGCCCACCAGGAACAGCGCGAGCAACGAGAACCGGGTGACGTGGGTGAGCACCTGCTCGATGAGGTCCCTGTGCGCCCGCAGCTCGGCGAAGCTCTGCTCGACCAGGAGCGCGTTGAGCAGGACCGCGACGATCAGGTAGTTGACCAGGACCAGCACGGAGCCCGCGGCGAAGAACAGCATCCCGTAGATGAGGGTGAGTCGCGCGCGCAGGCTGAGGTTGTCGGTGAAGTGGTGTACCCGGGCGGCGGCCGCGGAGCGCTCGGCCCCCGCGCCCTCGGGGGTGAGGGTGTTGAGGCGCCGCCACGTACCGGTGTCGCCGGGGCGGGTGGGCTCGACCTGTCCCGGTTCGGTCCGCTCCGCCGGTCTCACAGCCGGTACCCGGCGCCGGGGACGGTCTGGATGACGGGTGGGTCGCCGAGCTTCTTGCGCAGGGTCATGACGGTGACGCGGACGACGTTGGTGAAGGGGTCGGCGTTCTCGTCCCAGGCCTTCTCCAGCAGCCCCTCGGCGCTGACCACGGTCCCCTGGGCGCGCATGAGCACCTGGAGGACGGCGAACTCCTTGGGGGTGAGGGTGACCTCGCGGCCGTCGCGGTGGACGCGGTGGTTGGCCGGGTCGAGCGTGATGCCGTGGCGTTCCAGGACCGGGGGAAGCGGGGGCGCCGAGCGGCGGCCGAGGGCGTGGACCCGGGCGATGAGCTCGGCGAAGGCGAAGGGCTTGGCCAGGTAGTCGTCGGCGCCGATGGTGAGGCCCTCGACCTTGTCCTGGACGCCGTCGGAGGCGGTGAGCATCAGGATGCGCCCGTTGTAGCTCTCCTGGACCAGGGCGCGGGCCACGTCGTCGCCGTGGGTGCCCGGCAGGTCGCGGTCCAGCACGACGACGTCGTAGTCGTTGACCGCGGTGTACTCCAGGGCGGCGTCGCCGTCGTAGACCACGTCCACGGCCATCGCCTCGCGCCGTAGTCCGACCGCCACTGTGTCGGCCAGGACCCGTTCGTCTTCGACCACGAGTACGCGCACGTTGTCCTTCTCGAGCGTTGGTCCGCAAAGAAAGGGGGCCGCTGCCGGCGCATCCCCCAACACACCGGCAGCGGCGTTCTTGGTCCCGGCCGCGTCATCCGTTCTTTCACGGTCGGGGTAAGGAGACGGTAAACCCGTCGGGGCGGTTTCGCGAACCGCCCGCTTTCCTCGCCCCGCGTGAACGCGGGCGCTGGGCCGGGAGCTTCACGCTCCCCTGGGCACGGGGAGCCGCTGCCGGCGAATCCCCCAACCGCCGGCAGCGACTTAACCCCGCACATCTCAAATCTGACACATCAAGAATAAGAAACAAGTAAGCACCAGCCCTACCGGGAAAATGTGTCATGGGACACCCTTGTCCGACACATGGTGCAATCCGCACCGGAGGACCCCGTGCCCGGTCCCGGTGGCCTGTCGGCGCGCTCCCACGGCCCGGCGCGGCGGGGCCGGCCACCCGGAGACGGGGCGGCCGGGGGCGGATCACGAAAGCATCACACCGGAATTCGGTGGTTTGGGCGAAGCTCCGGCGGGGGTACAGGAGGAGGACGCGCGCGTGGACACCGGCCCCCGGCCGGACCGCGACGCGCACGCATGTCACAGGGACGTGACACTTCGACCGTGCGGACGCCGTGGCGTGCGCGAACGGATTCCGCGCCGGAGCACCCTCGTGCCCCGGCGCCTACCCCTGGAAGAGGTGCAATGGGCGAGTTCCTCGCGGAGATCAAGGTCCGTATCAACGAGACCTATCGGTCGTTCCAGGCTGCTCAGGCCGCCGGAGACGACTTCCTCGCCGACACTCACGCGTCGGAGCTGGAGGACCTGTACCGCATCGCGGCTCGCAACGGCGTCGACACCTGCGCCTGAAAGCGCTGAGGGGCGCGGTGGGCACACGGCCCGCCGCGCCCCTCGTGTGTTCCGGGGAACCCGGGGCCCCGCGAGGTGTCGCGGGGCCGGGCTCCCGTCAGCCGTCGGTGTCGGCGCCCAGCGGGGCCAGGAGGGCCTCCAGGGCTCCGTAGAGCTCAGGGCGGGCTGCGATGACCAGGTCGTTGCTGGGCGGCCCCGAGCGCGCTCCTCCCAGCCGCAGGCCCGCCTCACTCGCCACCAGGCCGGGGGCGCACCAGTCCCACGGGTGGAGGCCGCGTTCGTAGTAGGCGTTGCAGCGGCCCACGGCGAGTCCGGTCAGGTCCACCGCGGCCGACCCGCCGCGGCGGATGTCGCGGATGCGCGGGACCACCTCCAGCAGGACCCTGGCCTGCTGGACGCGGCGCTCGGGGAAGTACCCGAAGCCGGTGGCCACCAGGGCCTGCTCCAGCGGCACGGCGGGCGGGGCCTCCAGGACGCGGCCGTTCAGGCGCGCGCCGCCGCCGAGGACCGCCTCGTAGGACTCACCGAGCCGGGGAACGTTCACGGCGGCGGCCACCACCACGCCGTCGACCTCCGCGGCGACGGACACGGCCCACTCGGACCGGCCGTACAGGTAGTTGACGGTGCCGTCGATGGGGTCCACGACCCAGCGCACACCGCTGGTGCCGCCCTCGCCGCCGCCCTCCTCCCCGAGGAAGGCGTCGTCGGGGCGCGCGGCGAGCAGGCGGGTGCGGATGAGCTCCTCGGTGGCCCGGTCCATCTCGGTGACGACGTCGGTGGGGCTGGACTTGGTGTCGAGCACGGTGATGCCCGCCTGTCCCTTGGCGGCGAGCTCACCCGCCTCCGCGGCCACGCTCACGGCGAGGTCGCGCAGGCTCTCGCGGTCGGGTGCGGCGTGGGTGGTACTCACTGGCTGTCCTCCGTGGCGTGGTGTCGCGCGCCGGGGTGCGTCCCGGACGCGGGTCCGGCCGGGGCCGCGGTCGCGGCCCCGGCCGGGCGTGGGCGGCTCAGAGCAGTTCGGGCCTGCTCCACTCCTTGCCGTGCACGTGGTGGTCGAGGAAGGCGAAGACCGTCTCGTACCAGATCCGGGCGTTCCCGGGGGTGAGGATCCAGTGGTTCTCGTCCGGGAAGTACAGGAACTTGGCGTCCACCTCGTGCAGCATCAGGTCGCGCCACAGGCGCAGTCCCTCGGAGATGGGCACCCGGTAGTCCTTGTCGCCGTGGATGACGAGCATCGGGGTGCGGATGCGGTCCGCGTGCAGGTGCGGGGAGTTGAGGGTGTAGCGCTCGGGGCGCTCCAGCGGGGTACCGAACTCGCGCTCCCACACCGGCGGGTAGTCGGTGGTGCCGTTGAAGCCGTCCAGGCCCCAGAGGGAGGCGTGGGAGACGATGGCCCTGAACCGGTCGGTGTGCCCGGCGATCCAGTTGGCCATGTAGCCGCCGAAGGAGCCGCCCATCATGGCGGTGCGCTCGGCGTCGATGTCCTCGCGCGCCTCGGCGGCGTCGGTGACGGCCATGACGTCGGCGAAGGTGCGCGGCCCCCACTGGCCCCAGGCGCGGCGGAGCATGTCCTGGCCGTAGCCGGTGGACAGGGCGGGGTCGGGCAGTAGAACGGCGTAGCCGCGCGCGGCGAGCAGCCACGGGTTCCAGCGCCAGGACCAGCCGTTGAAGCTCATGTAGGGGCCGCCGTGGACCCAGAGCATGAGCGGGGCGGGCGAGTCGGCCGAGGCCTCCTCGGGCAGCACCAGCCAGGAGCGGATCGGGGTGCCGTCGTCGGCGGTGGCCTCGATCTCGGTGAGGGTGCCGGGCATGGTGAGCTCGGAACCGGGGGTGCGCAGGTGCACGGGCTGGCCGTCGGCGGCGTCGGCGGCCAGGCGCACGGGCGCGGGCGGGGCGTCCCAGGCGTCGCGCAGGGCGTAGACGTGGCGGCCGTCGGGGGACGGGTTGAGGTTGCTGTAGGCGCCGTGGTCGCCGGTGATGCGGGTGAGCGCGCCGCTGGCCAGGTCGATCCGGAAGACGGGTCGGCGGCCGCCGTGGTCGGCGACGAGGAACACCGCGCCGGAGTCGGCGGCCCAGGCGAGTTCGCGGGGCCACAGCTCGTGGTCGGCGAGCAGGTCGCGGCCCTGTCCGGTGGCCAGGTCGACCAGCCAGGCGGTCTCGTCCCGGGGTTCGCCGTCGTAGTCGCCCTGGGAGCTGCGCACGAGCAGGACGTGGCGGCCGTCGGGGGAGACGAGCGGGCTGTCGAAGTCGTGGTCGGGGTCGGTGGCCAGGGTGCGGCGCCGGCCCGTGGCGGTGTCGATGGCGACGACGTCGGTGCGCCGGGCGCCCCGGCCGACGGGGACCTGCCACTCGGTGACCAGGGTGGCGCCGTCGGGGGTGAGATCGCCGCTCGCGCCCAGGAGCGCCATCCCCGCGTCGGGGGTCAGGTCGCGCGGGTCGCCGAGCCTGGCGTCCTCGTCCGCGGGCGGTTCGGCGACCAGGTAGCGGGGGTGCCCGGGGCCGATGTCGCTGTCCCAGGAGCGCACGGGCAGCGCCTCGTGCAGGATGGCGGTGACCCCGGCCTCCTCGCGGGCCTTGCGCGCCTCCCTGTCGGCCTCCTCGTCCTCGCTGCGGGGGAGGGTGTCGGCGGTGAGGGCGACCAGGCCGGAGTCGCGGGCGACCGTGAAGGAGCCGATGCCGCCGGGGCGGGAGGCGACCTGGCGGGCCTCGCCGCCGTCGGCGGGCAGGAGCCACAGGGCGGTGCGGGCCTTGGCGTCGGCCTCGGCCTCGGGGTCGGGGCGGCCGGTGGTGAACAGGACCGAGCCGTCGGGGAGGAAGCCGACGCCGCTCTCGCCCTTGGCCGAGCGGGTGAGGCGTCTGGGGGCGCGCCCGCCCTCGGACTCGGGGGCGGTGTCGATCTCCCACAGGGCGCTGCGGAAGGACTTGGCGTCGGGGGCGAGGCCGCTGACGGGCGCGACCAGACGGGTTCCGTCCGGCGAGAGGCGCAGTCCGTTGACACGGCGAAGTCGGACGTACTCCGGCAGTTCATACCAGGAACGGACCAAGACACATACTCCCTGAACGTCGGCGTGGGGTCGGGGCGGACACCGTCGAGCGGGCCGTGGGGCGACTGTGGTCCCCCGCCCCCGCGGGCGGTGTCAGCAGCGTTTACTCACCTTCCCACACGTCCGGGACGGCGGGTCGGGTCGGGGCGCGCATCCCGTGAGAGGCCGCGGGAGGCCCTCCACTCCAGGATGACCCGCCCGGGGCCGTCGCACCAAGCCCTTTCGCCGACCTGTGGACAACCCCGCGCCGAGCCGCGCCGGGACCGCCGGCCGACGGCGGGGACCCGTCGGCCGCGCAGTTCAGCGCCTCAGGCCGGGCACGAGCAGTCGGTGCAGCGCGCGAGCGAGCTCAGGCGCCGGGGCTCGGCCCGTTCGGCGTACTCGCGGACCAGGTCGGTCACCATGGACACGAACGCGGGGTGCGTGCCGGGGCTGAGCGCACGCTCGTAGCCGATGCCGAGCTCCTTGGCGGTGTCGCGGGCCTCCACGTCGAGGTCGAACTTGACCTCCATGTGGTCGGAGACGAAGCCGTGCGGGACCACGACCACGGCGGGCACGCCCTCGGCGGCCAGCTCCCCGATGCGGTCGTTGACGTCGGGCTCCAGCCAGGGCTGGCTGGGCGGGCCGCTGCGGCTCTGGTAGACGACCTCGTACGGGTAGTCGCGGTCGAGCCGCCCGGCCACCAGGCTCGCCACCTCGGCCAGCTGGGCGCCGTAGGCCCCCTCGGGGCCGAAGGCCTGTCCGGGGCCGCCGCTGGCCTCGGCCATCGCCGTGGGGATGGAGTGCGCGGAGAAGAGCAGGTGCGCGCCCTCGCGCTGCTCCGCGGGCAGGGCGTCCAGGGCGGCGCGGGTGTGCTCGACCAGCGGTTCGACGAACCCCGGGTGGTCGTAGAAGGGCCGGATGAGGTCCACCTCGGGGGCGTCCTCGCCCAGCGCGGCGCGGGCGCGGGCGATGTCCTCCTCGTAGGCGGTGCGGCTGGACCAGTTGCAGTACGCGGAGGTGGGCAGCGCCAGGATGCGGCGCACGCCGTCCTCCTTCATCCGGGCGAGGGTGTCGGTGAGCATCGGGGCCCAGAACCGGTTGCCCCAGTAGACGGGCAGGTCGATCCCGTTGGCGGCGAAGTCGGCGGTGACCGCGGCGAGCAGGTCGCGGCACTGCTGGTTGATCGGGCTGACACCGCCGAAGAGGAAGTAGTGCTCGCCGACCTCGGCGAGCCGCTCACGGGGGATGTTGCGGCCCCGGGTGACGTTCTCCAGGAACGGGATGACCTCGTCCTCCCCCTCCGGGCCGCCGAAGGAGATCAGCAAAAACGCGTCGTAGTAGCTCACAGCTCTTATGAAACCAGCTCCGCCGGACCGGCTCGCGCGACCCCCCGGATGCGTGTCCTGTGGTCTTGGCCTCCCCCGCCCGGGGGCCGGGTCCGGGGGAACCCGGCTCTGGCCGCGCGGGTGACCGGTCGGTAATGTCACCGCATGACAGATGTGATGTGGCACACATGGGCGGGCACCCACCAGGCCCGGCCCAGGCGCACGGCGGCTCCGGGGAGCACCGCGGAGGTCGCCGCGGCGGTCTCCTCGGCCGCCGCCGAGGACCTGCGCGTCCGCATGGTCGGCACGGGTCACTCCTTCACCGACGTGGCCGTCACCGACGGCCTCCTCCTCTCCCCCACCTCCCTGACCCGGGTGCGCTCGGTCGATCCCGCCGCGGGCACGGCCACCGTCGAGGCGGGCCTGCCCCTGTGCGACTTCAACGACGTGCTGGCCGGGCACGGGGCAGCCCTGGCCAACATGGGCGACATCGCCGTGCAGACCATGGCGGGCGCGGTGCAGACCGGCACCCACGGCACCGGCCGGGACGCGGGCGGGCTGGCCTCGCAGGTGGTCGGCATGGAGATGGTGCTCGCCGACGGTTCGGTGGTGGAGTGCTCGGCCGAGCGGGAGCCGGAGCTGTTCCAGGCGGCGCGGGTGGGCCTGGGCGCCTTCGGCGTGGTCACCGCGCTGACCATGGCGGTGCGCCCGGCCTTCCTGCTGCACGCGCGCGAGGAGCCGATGCGGTTGGAGGAGGTGCTGGAGCGCCTGCCGGAGCTGCGCGCCGACAACGACCACTTCGAGTTCTACTGGTTCCCCCACACCGGCAACACCAACACCAAGCGCAACAACATCAGCGCGGGGCCGGCCCGACCGCTCTCGCCCTTCCGCGCCTGGCTGGACGACGAGTTCCTGTCCAACACACTCTTCGAGCGCGTCAACCGGGTGTGCCGCCGCTTCCCCCGCGCGGTGCCCGCGGTGAACCGGGTCAGCTCGCGCGCGCTGACGGCGCGCAGCTACACCGACGCCTCGTACCGGGTGTTCGCCTCGGTGCGCGACGTGCGGTTCGTGGAGATGGAGTACGCGATCCCCGCCGAGCACCTGGCCGACGTGCTGCGCGAGGCCGGGTCGATCGTGGACCGGGGCGGCCACCGGGTGAGCTTCCCGGTGGAGGTGCGCTTCGCCCCGGCCGACGACGTGTGGCTGTCCACCGCCTACGGGCGCGACACCGCCTACGTGGCGGTGCACATGTACCAGGGCACCCCCTACGACGCCTACTTCGCCGACCTGGAGTCGCTGTTCACCTCCGTGGGCGGGCGCCCCCACTGGGGCAAGATGCACACGCGCGACCGCTCCTACCTGGAGGGCGTCTACCCGATGCTGGGCCGGGCCCTGGCGGTGCGGGACCGCGTGGACCCCGGGCGCCGGTTCGGCAACGCCTACCTGGAGCGGGTGCTGGAGTAGCCGCGCGGCACGACCGGCCCGGGGCCGCCGTCGACGCGCCGGCCGCCCCGGGCGCCTCGCGGCGGCCGGCCCCGACGGCTGAGGGGCCCGGCCGCCGCGAGGCGCGCTCAGCCGGTCTGGGGCACGGCGGGCGGGGGCGCGGGGACGGCCTCCTCGCCGCCCTGTCCGCCGGTCCCGGGGCCGGGGACCTGCCCGCCCGGGTCCTGGGTCCCGCCGCCGTCCTCCGGCGGTTCGGTGGGCTCGGTGGTCCCGCCGGTGCCGCCGGGGACCTCCTCCTCCGTGCCGCCGCCCTCGCCGGTCCCGTCGTCCTCGGGCGCTCCGGTCTCGGGGGCGGGCTCGGTCGGCTGGCCGGTGCCCGGGACCTGCTCCTGCTCCCCGAACGAGGGGTCGGGGGTGTCGTCGCCGTTCCCCTGGTTCTCGGGCTCGTCCTCCTCGGCCGGGGGCGCGTAGGTGGAGCCGCCGAACAGCGTGGGCGCGCTGGGCTCCTCCGAGCCCTGGGTCCAGGAGGTCAGCGAGCGCCCGGTGAACAGCTCGAACACCAGGATGACCAGCATGGCCAGGGCGAAGACCGCGGCGGCCGGGATGACCAGGGAGCGCCAGCCGCGCCGCCGACCGTCCTCGCGTTCGCCGGCGTCCCCGACTTCGCCGTCGGAGTCGCCGTGATCACCGGAGTCGTCCGCGCCCGGAGGCCACGGGCCGACGGCGGGCATCCGCGCTGTGGCGCCGGGGTCGGCCGGTGTCCGGGTCCGGCCGTCCAGCGCGGGCAGGGCCATGGTGCGGGTGGCGTCGGCGTCCTCCTCACCCCGGGACGGGGGCGCGGTCCCGGTTTCGGAGACCTGCCGGAGCAGGGCGGTCTCGGAGATGCCCTCGGGCGGCGGCGCCACCGGAGCCCCCGGGGCGTTGGGTACCGCAGCGGCGCCCCTGGGACCGGAGGCCCGCCCGGCCAACTGCCTGGCCTGCTCGCCGCCGCGTGAGAACCAGTGCTGCAGCAGCGGGCTGACGAGTGTGCTGAGCGCGGCCATGACGGCGGCGCCGATGACCGTGCCGTACACGTTCAGGTAGGAGGCCGCGGTGGCCGCGGCCAGCGTCGCGGCTCCGGCACCGGCGACCTGGGAGACGCTCAGGTCGAACTTCTTCCTTCCATTGGCGTCCTCCTCCCCTTCTTCCTGGTCGTCGTGGTGTGCGGTCCGACCCATCCGGTCGTCCCCCCTTCGTCGGCCGCGCACGGGCGCGACGGGACTGTCAGCGCGGGATGGGCGTGTGGTGGGGCATACAACCCCACAGACCCCGAACTTCACATTTCGCCCATAGCTTGATAACTCAGGCTAAGGGCGACAGGTTTCCGATAACGCCATGAAATAAGAAGCATCACTCTCTGGTACACATCGGCGTGTCGAGTTGCGTCCCGGAGGGTCCGTGTACCCGTGGAACGGTCCGGGATCGGAGTTTTTCCCAGACCTGGGGTGATTCGGGAGACGCGGGATACCATCACGGCTGAGCCCTCGTGCGGGATCGGCGACATTCCCCCGCGATCGCTCCCGGTCGCGGAAGGGTCAGCGTGCCAAGATTGGCACCGAAGCGACCGTGAGGGCCCCGGGTACCCCCGGGGCGGCTCCCACCGCGGCGACAGCCGCGGATCGGGAGGCGGGCACACAGTTCGGACATGCCGGGCGCGGTACTGGCCGAACAGTTGTCGGCCGACCAGACTTGGAGAACGCGGGGGTGGGTCGCGGGACCTGCCCTCGACGGGACGCGAAAGGGAGGGCGATGCACGAGCTTCGCCTCGTGGCCGTGAGCGAGGACGGCACCTACCTGGTGCTCGCCAGCGCCGGCCGTGGAACCCGTTTCACGCTGCCCGTCGACGACCGCCTCCGCGCCGCAGTACGCGGCCAGTTCTCCCGGCTCGGCCAGTACGAGATCGAAGTGGAGAATCCGTTGCGCCCCAAGGAAATCCAGGCCCGTATCCGGTCCGGCGAGACCGCGGAGGCCATCTCCGAGATCTCCGGTATCCCCATCGAGAGGGTCCGCTGGTTCGAGGGCCCCGTCCTCCAGGAACGCGAGTACATCGCCCAGCAGGCCCAGCGCGCGAGCGTGCGCGCGCACGGCGACGCCGCCCCGGGCCCCTCCCTGGAGGAGCTGGTCACCAAGCGGATCGGCGCGCACCAGTTGGAGACCGGTGACGCGACGTGGGACTCGTGGAAGCGCGAGGACCGGTCCTGGCAGCTCAAGCTCGTGTTCCTGCACGGCGGCGAGGAGCGCGTCGCCCACTGGCTGTACGAGCCCAGACACAACAGCGTGGCCCCCGCCGACGAGGAGGCCGCCCGGTTCTCCTCACCCGACCCCGAACCCGTCTCCTCCCCCGGCGCGACCGTGACGCCCTTCGCCCCGCGCCGCACCGAGACCGCCTCGGACCTGCCCCGGCCCGAGTCCCAGCCGTCCTCCGAACGCGAACGCCCCGCGCCCCTGCGCCCGTCCTCCGCCGCGCACCGGGACGAGCCGCCTCGCCCGGCGCCGCCCGCGCGTCCGGCCGCCGCCGAGCGCCACCCCGCCGAACGCCGTCCCGTCGAGCGGGAGCGGGCCCCGGAGCGGCCCGCCGAGCGCGAGCGGGCCACCGGACGCCAGCCACTGGAGTGGGACCGCTACCCGGAGCCGCAGGCGGAGCGGTACGAACGGCCGCGCAGGGAACAGCCCGTCGAGCGCCCCGCCGCGCGGGCGGAACCCGAGCGGTGGCCCGCGTACGAGCGCGGGGCCGAGCCAGAGCGGCGGACGCGGAGCGAACGCTGGTCCGAGTCCGAGCGGTGGCCCGAGACCGCCGCCCGCGACGAACCCCCGGCACGGGAGCGCCACCGCCCCGAGCGGCGGACCGAACCGGCCGCCTACGACGAGCCCGCGGTCGAGGAACAGCGCCGTCCCGAACGCCGGGCGGACTGGCCGGAGGCCCGTCCCGCCAGGCCGGTCGAGCCCGAGGCCGCCCCGCCCGCCGCGGAGGGCCCCGCCCAGCAGCGTCCGGCCCCGCGCCGCCGCCGCGCCACCATCGACCTCAACGACAACGGCGTCCCCCGCCGCGCCGCCGAACAGCCGCCCGCGGCCGCGGTCCCGGCCGCCGCCAACAGCGTCCCTTCCGCGGCCAAGCGCAAGGGACGCGGCCGACGCGCCTCGGTCCCGTCGTGGGACGAGATCATGTTCGGCTCCAAGAAGGACGAGTAGGGCGCTCCCGCGTCCGCGGGGAGGGGTCGGCCGCACGGTGCGGCCGACCCCTCCCTCACGTCCGCTCCGGTCCGCGCGGGTCCGGCCGCACGCCCCCGCCGTCCGGCCCCGCGTCCCGCGGGTCGACGAGGAAGGGGCGCACCATCTCGGGGGTGACCCGGGCGGCGAAGGCCACCGACTCCTCGAACGAGGCGTCCTGCGCGGTGTAGCCGCCCGCGCCCGCGCCGACCGTGACCTGGAGGTCGGCCAGCGAGGACGGGCGCTGGAAGAGGGTCTGGGTCCAGGTCCAGCCGATCACCGCCGAGTGCTCCACCGTCGCCTGGGAGCGGCGCAGGGAGCCCGAGCGCACGCTCACCCGCTCGCCGTCGTGGCCGTGGCCCAGGGAGCGGTACCGGTCCACGCCCAGGGGCACGCCCAGCACCGCCAGGACTCCGGCCGCCCAGGCCGGCCACGCCGCGTCCACGGCCAGGGCGACCGCCAGGAGCAGCACGAAAGGCCCCGAGGAGCGGGTCAGGCGGCGGTACAGGGCGGCGCGCGGATGCCGGTTCAGGCCGCCCCGGTACCGGGCCAGCGCGCGGTCCACGACGTCCTCGACCACCGCGCGGGGCCCGATCGGCAGCAGCACCGCGCGGTTGGCGGTGTCGCCCAGCCCGGTGACGATGGCCCGCAGGCGCACCGCCCCGCGCAGGCGTTCGAGGGGGTTGTCCAGGAGCTCGTACCCGCGGATGCGGCGCTTCTCCAGCGTCACGCTGCGCCGGGTGAGCAGTCCCCGCTCGGCGACCAGGGAGCCGTCGCGTTCCCTGAGGGTGAAGCCCCAGTGGGTGAGCGCGTAGGAGACCACCGCGAACACCGGCATCAGCAGCACCAGCGCACCGGCGAAGAGGGCCGCGGACAGCAGGATCAGGTTGTGGTCGGAGGTGGTCACCCAGTCCACGAAGTAGTCGGTGGCCAGTTCCCCCGCGGTCTGCTGGACCATCCCGAACAGGGTGGCCAGGACCGCGAACGGGGTGAGCAGGTACCCCAGGCTCAGCGTCCCGTACAGGTACCACGAGCGGGGCATGGCGAAGTGGGTGACGGTGTCGTCGCCCCCGGGGTCCCCGGGCCTCTCCCCGGGTTCCGGGGCGCCCTCGCCCGCGCCGGGCCCGCCCGGCGCGGCGGGTGACGCGACGGCCCCGGTCCCGCGACCGGTGAGCACCGCCCTGCGGTGCAGCAGCACCCGGCGCAGACGGTCGGCCTCGCCCGCCGACACGGCGTCGAGCTTGCCGTCCTCGGTGGCGCCCGCGGAGCCCGCGGCGGCCTCGACGTGGACCACGGCCACGCCCAGCAGCCGGTGCAGCAGGGTGCTGGTGACGTCCACGCCACGCACCCGCTCCAGCGGGATGGTGCGCTGGGAGCGGCGGAGCAGGCCCCGGCGGATCTCCAGCCGGTCCCCGGCGACCTCGTAACGGGTGGTGCGCCAGGTGACGATCCCGCCCACGAGCAGGGCCACGACGGTCGCTCCCGTGGCGGCGAGCACCCAGGCGTTGAACCCGCCGAGCACCAGCCCGGCGATGATCGGCACCAGGAGGCCCCTGAGCTGGTTGATGGGGCCCACGACCACGCTGCGGGGGCTGAGGCGGCGGGCGCGCTCGGCGCCGAAGGCCTCCGCGCCCCCGCCGTCCTGCCCGCCCCACCAGTCGCGGGGGCCGTCGGGACGCTCCCGCGCGGGCTCCGGGGGTGTCTCGGGGCCGGGGCCGGGGAGCGCGTGGGCGCCCGGGCCCTGGAAGGCGTGGGCGCCGGAGCCCGTGGGCGTGTGAACGCCGGGGCCCCACGCTTCGTGCCCGGAGCCCCGGGACCCGTGGGCGCCGGGGCTCCAGGGAGCCCGGGGGTCGGCGGTCGGGCCGCGGTCGGCGGCCTCCTCCGCGCCCCGGTCCGAGTGCGCGGGGCCGCTTCCGGGAGCGACCCAGCCGCCGTGGTCGTCGGGCTCGGCCGGGTCCGGCGGGCCGTGGTGTTCGCCGTGTCCGTCCATCAGGTCGCGTCGTCCCGCAGCGTGCCGGCGCGCACGGCCAGTTCCTCGCTCAGCAGGCGCGCCTCCTCGGCGTCCAGCCCCTCGATCGTGGACGACCCGGCGTAGGAGGCGGTCTGCACCTCCAGCGTCGCCACGCCGAACAGGCGCTCCAGCCACCCCTGCGTGTGGTCCACCGTCTGCAGGCGGTTGACCGGTACCAGCTGCCAGGAGCGGCTGACCCAGCCCGCCCGGGTGTAGATGACGTCCCCGGCCACCTCCCAGCGGTGCACCCGGTACCTCCACGAGGGGACGACGGCGATCCTGACCAGGGCGTAGAGCGCGTAGACCCCCGGCAGCAGCCAGGCGTTGTCCCTCGCCCACGGGGGGATCCACGCCCAGTCCAGCGACGAGGCCGCCCAGGCGACCGCCGACAGCATGAGCAGGACGACCACGCTGGCGAACATCAGACGCAGGGTCCACACACCGATCGCCCGGCCGCTCACGCGGCGCAGCGGCGGACGCAGCCGCGCGGTCGCCTCGTGCCCGGAGGGTCGCGGCGGCTCCTGGGGGCCGGGGGTTGCGGGGGTGTCCATCACGCGCACGAGTCTAGGGCCTCGCCCCGCGCCAGCCCCTTCCACCGCGGGCCGCGGACGCGGCGGCGGCGCCCTCCGCGCGGGCCGCCGACGGAAGGCGCGCGCCCTGACACGCGCTGACGAAGACGTCCGTTTCCTGGAGGTTTCTCCGTCATGCGCTGTCAGCGTTCTGTCAGACCGGTTGGCCAGACTTGACAGCAGACGTTGACACATGGAGGAGAGATGACTGACGCCATCCGCGCGGAGGGCCTGGTCAAGCAGTTCAAGGGCAAACGGGCCCTGGACGGCGTGGACCTGAGGGCCAGGACGGGGGCCGTGCTGGGCGTCCTGGGACCCAACGGCTCCGGGAAGACCACGACGGTGCGCATCCTGGCGACCCTGCTGCGCCCCGACGAGGGGCACGCCGAGGTGGGCGGCTTCGACGTGGCGCGCCAGCCCCACGAGGTGCGCCGCCTGATCGGGCTGACCGGCCAGTACGCGGCGGTCGACGCCGACCTGACCGGAACCCAGAACCTCGTGCTGATCGCCCGGCTGCTGGGCTTCGACCGGGCCGGGGCTCGGGCGCGGTCGGCGGAGCTGATGGAGCGCTTCGAGCTCTCCGACGCCGCCGACCGCCCCGCCAAGACCTACTCGGGCGGCATGCGCCGACGGCTGGACCTGGCCGCGAGCCTGGTCGGCCGCCCGTCGCTGCTGTACCTGGACGAGCCGACTACCGGCCTGGACCCGCACAGCCGCAACGGGCTGTGGGACGTGGTGCGCGGCCTGGTCGACGACGGAGTGACCGTCCTGCTCACCACCCAGTACCTGGAGGAGGCCGACCAGCTGGCCGACGACCTCATGGTGCTCGACCACGGCCGGGTGATCAGCGAGGGCACGCCCGAGGAGCTCAAGAGCCAGGCGGGCAACCAGGTGCTGGAGGTGCGCACCGTCGAGACCGGACAGCTGTCCCTGGCCACCAGGATCATCGAGGCGGTCACCAGCACGCCGGTGTCCTCCGACGGGCTGCTGGCCAGCGTCCCGGTCACCGACTCGGCGGTCCTGCCCGAGGTGGTGCGCCGCCTGGACGAGCAGGGTGTGGCCGTCGCCGAGCTGTCACTGCGCAAGCCCAGCCTGGACGAGGTCTTCCTCGCCCTGACCGGGCACGCCGCCGAGGAGGAGGCCCCCCGGGGAGCCGTTGAAGAAGGGACACCAGCATGAGCGCCGTGACGACCCGGACGCCGTCGGCGCGGCCGGAGGACGCACCGACCACCCCGAAGCGGATCAGTCCGCTGATCACCGTGCGCAACGGCCTTCAGCTGGCCTGGCGCAGCGTACTGAAGATCAAGGCCAACCCCGAAGAGGTCTTCGGGTTGATGTTGCAGCCGGTCATGTTCGTGACCCTGTTCGTCTTCGTCTTCGGACAGGCGATGATGGGCGACTGGCAGTCCTACCGCGACTTCCTGATGCCCGGCATCATCGCCCAGTCGGTCATCTTCGCCACGCTGGGCACCGGCTTCTCCCTCAGCGAGGACGTGGAGAAGGGCATCTTCGACCGGTTCCGGTCGCTGCCCATCGCCCGCTCGGCCCCGCTGACGGGCGCCATCCTCGGCGACCTGGTCCGGTACTCGATCACCGTGGTGATGGTGCTGGTGGTGGGCATGGCCATCGGGTTCCGCCCCGAGGGCGGCGTGGTGGGCGTGGTCGTGGCGGCCACCCTGGTGCTGCTGTTCGCGTTCGCCCTGTGCTGGATGTCGGCCTTCATCGGCATGATCGTGCGCACCCCGATGGCGGTGCAGGCGTTCGGGATGATCCTGATGTTCCCGCTGACCTTCAGCAGCTCGGCGTTCGTCAGCCCCGACGACATGCCCAGCTGGCTGCGGGTGGTGGCCGCCAACAACCCGGTCACCCACGTCGTGGACGCCATGCGCGCCCTGATGCTGGGTTCGGGCGAGGCCACCGGCCCGGTGCTGTGGACCGTGGTGTGGGCCGCGATCATCACCGCGGTCTTCTTCCCGCTGGCGGTGTGGGCCTACCGGCGCCGCACCTGACCGGTTCCCGACCAGGACAGGTCGCGCGGCCGCCCCGGCTCCTCCGGGGCGGCCGCGCGCCGTTCGGCGGCGCCTCCACGGACGGGGAACGGCTTCCGGGCCACCGCCTCCGCCCCGCCGGAGCACGCACACCCCGCCGGGAGGCCGGCCCCGGGCACGGCTGGCCGGGGGTCAGGCGCGCTCCGCGCCACCGGGCGCGCCCTCGGCCAGCCAGGCGTCCACGAGCCCGTGGATCCGGTCGGCGCTCACATCCCGGACCCCGGCGAGGACGAGGTCGTACTCCCGTCCGCCCAGCTCCCGGCGCGCGCTCTCGCGGGCCCGCACCACGAGGGGCGTGGCGGTGTCGGGCATGCCGCGCAGCACCTCGGCGCAGGCCAGCAGCCAGGCGCCGCGCCGCGGGTCGTGTCCGACGGCCATCACGGCGAAGGTGTCCAGGACCTCCGCGCACACCGGGCCCAGGCCGTGGTCGGCCAGCCGCCAGGCGCGCCGGGCGTGTTCCCAGGCCTCCCCGGTGTCACCGGCCCTCCAGGCGACGGTCGTGTACAGGGTCCGCCAGCCCGCCTCCACGTAGACGGGCGAGAACCCGCCCAGGCCCTTGAGGTCCTCGCCCGCCCGGTCCAGGACCGCGCGGGCCGCGTCCGGCTCCCCCGCCTCCCGCAGCCACTGGCCCTCGGCCAGGCGCAGCAGCACCATCTGTTCCTTCTCCACGGGCCGCTCGGAGCCGAGGAGCCCCCGCAGGTCCTCACGCGCGGCCTCCAGGTCACCGAGGTCGGTGAGGACCTGGGCCCGGCGAACGCGGAACATCCAGTCCAGCGCCTCCAGCCCCGCCTCCTCGGCCCTGCGCACGCCGAGGGTGAGCAGGTCGCGGCAGCGGTCGAGGTCCTCGAACCGGTACAGGTCCACGGCCTGGACGAGCGCCTGGCACTCGCCCCAGGTGTCGCCGCACGCGCGGAACTGCTCCAGGGCGGCGTTCGCGCGCTCCATGGACCGCCCGGTGCGCCCGTTGACCGCGTCGAACAGGGACAGCAGCACCCCCACGAGGGCCCGCATCCATGGGTCGGCCTGGTCAGCCGCGACGGCGAGGCGTTCGTGGGCGGCGCCGGTCGTCCCCTCCAGCAGCGCCGTGTAGACCAGGCCGTAGACGAGCATGGGGTGCTCCTCGGCCCGCTGTCCGGCCTCTTCCAGGACGGCCTCGACCTCGCGTATGCGCTCCAGCACCGTCTCGTGGTCGGTGGTCGTGTCGGCCCGCTGGAACAGGCAGCTGGCGTAGGCCACGGCGCGCCCCTCGGGCACCCGGTCGCCGACCATGTCCAGGACGTCCACGGCCCACTGGTGGAGCTGGCGCCAGGAGCCGCACAGGGTCCAGTACCACTGGGTGCACTCGACCAGGTCCAGGGCCAGTCCGGCGTCGCGCCGCTCGACGGCCCAGCGCACGGCGGCGCCGCAGTTGTCGGCCTCCGCGGCCAGCCTGGCGAGCAGCTCCCCCTGGCGCGGGCCGCGCAGCAGCGGGTCGGCCCAGCGCCACAGGTCGCGGACGTGGCGGGCGTGCGCGTCGCGCACGCGCTCCTCCTCGCCGCTGCTCGCCAGGCGTTCGGCGGCGTAGGCACGCACGGTCTCCAGTTGCCGGTAGCGGGGCGGGGTGTCGTCACGGTCGGGGTTCTCGGCGACCACCAGGGACTTGTCGACCAGGGCGAACAGGACGGTCCACGCGTCGTGGCCGCCGATCTCCCCCTCGGTGCCGGGGTCGGCGCAGACCCGTTCGACGGCCTCCAGGGTGGCTCCCCCGGCGAAGATCGACAGGCGGCGCAGCAGGCGGCGCTCGGGTTCGTCGAGCAGGTCCCAGCTCCAGTCGACGACGGCGCGCAGGGTGCGGTGGCGCGGCAGCGTCGACCGGGCGCCTCCGGTGAGGAGCCGGAAGCGGTCGCGGAGCCGGTCGGCGAGCTGGGCGGTGCTCATGGAGCGCAGGCGCGCGGCGGCCAGCTCCAGGGCCAGCGGCAGGCCGTCCAGCTCGCGGACGACGCGGACGACGTGGGCGGCGTTGTCGGGGGTGACGCGAAAGCCCGGACGCACGGCGGCGGCGCGTTCGGCGAACAGGATGACCGAGGAGCAGGCGGCGGCCCGGTCGGCGGAGGCCCCCTCGGGCGGCATGTCCAGGGAGGGGACGGTCAGGAGCTGTTCGCCGGGCACCCCCAGGGGTTCGCGCGAGGTGGCCAGGATCCGCAGGCCGGGGCAGCGGGCCAGCAGCGTCGCCACGGCGGAGGCGACCTCCTCGACGATGTGCTCGCAGTTGTCCAGGACGAGGAGGACGGGGCGGTCACCGACGAAGGAGACCACCCGTTCCAGGAGCGGAACGAGGGTGGCGGGGGCGTTGGGGGCCGCGGAGCGCGCCTGGAGCACGGCGTGCTCGCGCAGCTCCAGCGCGGAGGCCAGTGCCTGGGGGACGTCCGCGGCCGTCCTGGAGGCGAGTTCGACGAACCAGCCGCCGCGGGAGAGCAGGGAGGGAGCCCGCGCGGCCAGCGCGGAGGCGCTCTCGATCGCCAGACGGGTCTTGCCCGCGCCGCCGGGGCCCAGCAGGGTGACCAGGCGTTCGCGGATCAGCAGGTCGACGGCGGTGTCCACCTCGGTGTCGCGCGGCACGAAGCTGGTCAGGGAGGTCGGCAGGCGCAGGGGCGGGGCCGGAGCCGGGGGCGGGGCGGAGGGCTCGGCGGCAGGGGACGCGTCGAGTTCACCGCGCAGCAGCCTCAGGTGCAGGTCGCGCAGTTGGGGCGAGGGGTCCAGGCCCAGCTCGTCGGCCAGGTGGGAGCGGAAGCGCTCGTAGGCGGCCAGGGCGTCGGCCGTGCGGCCGGTGGCGGCCAGCACGCGTACGAGGAGCGCGAGGGGGCCCTCGCGGTGCGGCTCGCTTCGGCACAGGGCCTCCGCCTCGGGCAGGACCTCGGCGTACAGCCCCAGGTCGGCCAGGGCGGTCAGGCGGTCCTCCAGGGCCGCTCGGCGGGTCTCGGCCAGGCGCAGCGCCGTGTCCTCGGCCAGACCGTGCGCGGTCAGGTCCGACAGGGCCGGTCCGCGCCACAGGGCGAGGGCCTCGCCCAGGTCGCGGGCGGCGTCGGCGGCCCTGCCCGCGGCGAGCCCGGCCCGCCCCCGCCTGACCAGGGACTCGAACTCGGCCAGGTCCACCTGGCCGGGCTCGACCGCCAATCGGTACCCCGAGGCGTCCCCGTCGATGCGCGCGCCCTCGCCCAGCGCTCGGCGCAGGCGGGAGACCAGGGCCTGGAGGGCGTTGCCCGCCGCAGCGGGCGGGCTCCCCGCCCAGACGGCGTCGGTGAGCTCGTCGTTGGCGATCCGCTGGCCGGGCCGGAGCAGGAGGAGGGTGAGCAGCGTGCGCAGGCGCGCACCGCCGATGGCGACGGGTCGCCCGGTCGCGTCGTGGACCGCTAAGGGCCCGAGGATGGAGAACCGCACCGACCCATGATCACCGATCGTACGGACGAACGCTCTCCGTGAGGAGCCGTTCCCGTCCCGTTCCCGCCGGGCCGCGACCGGCGGGGGCGCGGCCGGGGTCGCGGGCCTTCGCGTCCCGCGCGGGAGCGCACGGGCGCGGACGGGAGACCGAACGCCCGCCTGACCGCAGTAGGGTTCGCTGGGGAACGTGTCGTCGGCGCCCGCCCGCGGAGCCGCCCGTTCCCCGCCGGTCCGGCGCCGGGTCTCCTCCGAGCGCCGCACCCGCGTCACCGAGATGTTCGCCTCCACGGCCCGAAAAGCAGGAGTCCCATTGTTCCCGGCCCTCCCCTTCCCCCGGACCACCGGTGCGCCGAGTGCGGCCCGCCCGTCCCCCGGTACGCGCGCCGGCGCGGTGGCGGCCGGGGCCGTCGTGGCCCTGACCACGGGCTGCGGGATCCTCTCGCCCGCGCAGAACGGCGACATGCCCGACGACATCAACGTCACCAGCCCGCTGATGCAGGAGGGCGAACCGCTTCCCGCGGCCTACTCCTGCGAGGGCGCGGCCGAGACCACCGCGGAGGGCGAGGGCGACACGGGCGGCTCCGAGGACCCCGAGGAGGCCCAGCAGGCGTACTCGCCGCCGCTGAGCTGGTCGGGGCTTCCCGACGAGGCCGGGTCGATCGCCCTGGTGGTGGACGATCCGCAGGTGGCGCAGGTGTTCTGGGTGGTCTACGACCTGGACCCCGAACTCGTCGAGCTGCGCCAGAACACCGTTCCGGCCGACGCCAAGCAGGGGCAGAACAGCATCGGCGAGTCCGCCTACGACCCGCCCTGCCCCGAGCCCGACGAGGCCTACGAGTACCGGTTCACCGTGTACGCCCTCCAGGGCCCGCTGGACCTGCCCGAGGGCGCGACGCTGAGCGCCTCGCTGGAGGCGATCGCGGACCAGGCCGTCGCACGCGGTTCACTGGTCACGCGCAGCGAGTGACATAGTTCACCGCGGGCGTTACCTCCGGATCGGCCCCGGACGACCCGACGGATCCGGGGTCACGGTGATTCCTGGAGGAAGCTCCCGTAGCCCTCTGCACACGGAGCACGACAACGCATACAGTGGGTCTGTGCCCCCCGCCCCATTTCAGATGACCGATACTCGTCCACTCGCCGCGCGGCGCCCTGACCCGAAACCGCACCGGACCGCCTGCGTCCCCCCGCGAGCGCAGGCCGAACCCACCGGATCACCGCGGTCCCCGGAGGTCACCGCCTCCCCTCGACCGGCCTCCTCTCGGCCGGTCACCGGTGCGACCCGGGCGCGGCCGACCTCCCCAAGGTAGTGCGTACACCATGACCGTCACCGTCATCATCATCATCGCCGTCATCGTCGTGCTCGCCGTGCTCGTGCTCCTGCTGCTGGGCATGCGCGCGCTGAGCTCCGGCTCCCGCGAGGACGACTACGACGACGAGTACGAGCACGAGGACGCCGAGGGCGACGACCGCGACGAGGAACGGCCGCGCGGTCGCGGACGCGGCCGGGAGCGGGCCCGCGACGGGGGCCGGGGACGCGGCGGGACCCGGGGGCGCGACCTCGACGAGGACGAGGACGACGGGGAGCCGGAGCCGCGCGGACGCAGCCGCAGGTCCCGTCAGGGCGACGGCGCCAAGGCGGAGCGGCGGCCCCGGGGCAGGCGCAAGCTCGACGCGGACTGGGACGACGATGACGACTCCCTGTCCGACAACGACTTCTGGTCGAGCCTGGGCGAGGACGGCCCCGCGCAGCGGCCCTCCGGTGCGCGGGACGGGCGCGGTGACCGGGACTCCGCCGTCACCGTGACCGCCCACGAGTACGAGGACGACGACTACGACGACGGGTACGGGGACTACGAGGACGAGGAGGCCTCCGGACCCCCCGGAGCCACCACGGTCATGCCCGCCGCGGGAGGCCGCGGGAGCGGCGACCCCTCCGCCGACCTGGCCGTGCTGGCCAGCCTGGGCCAGGGCAGCGGGCCCCAGCCGGCGGAGGAGGACGGGGAGGAGCCGTCGCGGGGCCGGGGCCGCAGGCGGCGCGGGGCCGAACCGGTCGGCGAGGACGAGCGCGCCCTGCCGCCGGGGGCTCCGCCGCGTTCCGCGCTTCCCCCCGCGCGGGAGGCCACGCCCCCGCAGGGCGTCCCCCAGCCCTCCCAGCCCGCCGCACCGGCCGCCTCGGTCTCAGACGACCCCCTGGGCACCGGTTCGTGGTCTCCCCGTTCCTCCTATTCACCCTCCTCGACCGATCCGCTGGGATCCTCATCCGGCACACGCGACCCGCTGGGGACCCCGGCCGGCACGCACGACCCGCTGGGGACCCCGGCCAGCACGCACGACCCGCTGGGGACCGCCTCGGGGCGCGACCCGCTCGGCGGATCCGGTTCCGTCCCGTCCGCGGGGGACCCGTTCCAGGGCCGCTCGTCCTACGACAGCGGGTCGATGAGCCGCTCGGACTACCCGGGAACGGCCGGTGCGCGGAGCGCGCCCCCCGCCGACCCGCTCGACCCGGCCTTCCAGCGCCCGACCCCGGGCACCGGCACGAGTTCGCCGATATGGTCCAGCATGGACACCGGCGCGCACCAGCGCTCCGAGCTCGGTTTCGGCGGCGGGCAGGGCGGCGCGGGCACGGGCCAGACCTCCCCGGGCGGCGCGGTCGATCCGGCCGACCCCCTGAGCGGTGGTTACCGGTCGCGGCCGGAGACGTCCCACACCACGGGGACCCACCAGCGCTCGGCCTACGACACGGGGTCCCACCAGCGTTCGTCCTACGACACCGGAGCGCACCAGCGGTCCTCCTACGACACGGGCGCCCACAGCCACGCCGACTACGGCATGTCCGGCACCGGACGACCCGAGTACGACACCGGCAACCACACCCGCCCCTCCTACGACACCGACTCCTTCAACCGCAACGACTACGACACCGGCACCCACCACCGCTCCCCCTACGACACCGGCGCCCACAGCCGCCCGGCCCAGCCGGACCCCAACCCCCCGCTGTGGGGTCCGCAGGAGGACGGCGGCGCCTTCGGGGCCCCGGGCGTCCACGGCGGTCCCGGCGCGGCGGGCTTCCCGGGCGGAAGCGCGGTCACCGGGGCCCCGGAGCCTCCGGCGCCGTTCGACCAGGGGTCGGTCGGCCAGCCCGCCTACCCGTCCGCGTTCCCGGGTGAGGCTCCCGGGTACCCGCAGGGCGGTTACCCGACGGGCGGCTATCCGGTGGACCAGGTGCGCGGGGACGCCCCGGCGGGCTACGGCGCACAGGCCCCGTTCGGCTATCCGGCCGGGGGCACCGGCGGCTACCCCGGTGTCCCGGGCGGCTACCCGTCCGGCGGACAGCCCCAACAGCCCCAGCAGCCGCAGCAGCCCGGCTACGGCGGCTTCCCGCCCGCGTCGGACTGGCAGGCCGGCGACGAGGAGCGGCACCCCGGCGGGCCGCAGGCGCCGGAACCGTACCCGTCCGACCCCCGCGACCCGCACGGCCGCAACCGCTACGAGGGCGGGTACGAGGACGGCCGCTTCATCTGATCTTCCGGACGTCCGCAACACGCGGTAACGACCCTTTTCCGGCCCCCGGGCTGCACGAGAGGTACATCACTTCACACCCCGAGGCGGTGGGCGAGGCCACCACCTCGGGGTTTTCTCTGTCCTGATTTGTCCCCAGGACATGTGAAGACAGGAAAATGGTTACCAAAGGAGCAACAGTCCGTAACACTCCGTGGCGGATACTGGCTACAGTTGGTAGCGCGAAGGACACCCTCAGGGACATTCTCTCATCCCGTGTCTCCACGCACGCCCCCCGACCCGAACACCGCAGTCCCCGTGCGCCCACGCATCACTTGCCTGGTCCAACCCGAATGGAGTAACCATGCGCAACGACGCCCAGGGAGTCACGCCCGAGAGGCCGCCCACGGCCTCACCCGGGCAACGTTTCGACCGCCACAGGGGGATCGCCGCCGACGTCGGCGCCTCACTGGTGGTCTTCCTGGTCGCCGTCCCCCTGTCCCTGGGGATCGCCGTCGCCTCCGGCGCCCCCCTCATCGCCGGGATCATCGCCGCCGTGGTCGGCGGGATCGTCGCCGGACTCGTCGGCGGGTCCGTGGTCCAGGTCAGCGGCCCCGCCGCCGGCCTGACCATCATCGTCGCCGACCTGGTCATGACCTACGGCTGGCGGGTGACCTGCCTGATCACCCTGCTGGCCGGGCTGGTCCAGCTCGCCCTCGGCGCCTTCCGCATCGCCCGGGCCGCCCTGGCCGTCTCCCCCGCCGTGGTGCACGGCATGCTCGCCGGGGTGGGCGTCACCATCGCCCTGGCCCAGCTGCACGTGGTCCTGGGCGGGGAACCGCAGAGCTCGGCGGTGGCCAACATCGCCGACCTGCCCCACCAGATCGCCAACAACCACACCCCGGCCGTCGCGGTCGGCGTCATCACCATCGCGATCATGTTCACCTGGAACAAGCTGCCCTCCCTCGGGCGGCTGCGGCCCGCCGTGGTGCCCGCCGCGCTGGTCGCCGTGGCCACTGCGACCCTCATCTCCACCACGAGCGGCTGGCAGGTGCAGACCGTCGTCCTGCCCGGCTCCTTCGCCGACGCCTGGAACGGCCCGATGCTGCCCGAGGCCGGGCAGTGGGACGGCATCGCCCTGAGCGTGGCCGCCGTGGCCATGGTCGCCAGCGTCGAGTCCCTGCTCGCCGCGATCGCCGTGGACCGCATGCACAGCGGCCGCCGGGTGATGCTCAACCGCGAGCTGTGCGGCCAGGGCGCGGCCAACACCATCAGCGGCGCCCTGGGCGGGCTGCCGGTGGCCGGTGTGATCGTGCGCAGCACCACCAACGTGCGCGCCGGGGCGCGCAGCCCGCTCTCGACCATCCTGCACGGCGTGTGGATCCTGCTGTTCGTCGCCCTGTTCGCGCACGTGGTCGAGCTGATCCCGATGCCCGCGCTCGCGGCGCTGCTGGTGTTCATCGGCGTGCAGATGGTCTCGATCGCCCACCTGCGCGACCTGCGCCGCCACCACGAGGCCAGCGTCTACCTGGTGACCCTGTTCGGCGTGGTGTTCCTGGGGCTCCTGGAGGGCGTGTTCATCGGCTTCGGGCTGGCCATGATCGTCTCCCTGCGCAGGCTCACCAAGCTGACCGTGACCACCGAGGAACGCGACGACCGGGTGCACATCACCGTGCACGGCTCGCTCACCTTCCTGGGCGTGCCCCGGCTCGCGCACGTGCTGCGCACCGTTCCCTCGGGCTCACGGGTGGACCTGGACCTGCACGTGGACTTCATGGACCACGCCGCCTTCGAGGCCATCCACGCCTGGCGGGTGGACCACGAGCGCACCGGCGGCAGCGTCGACATCGACGAGGTGCACGAGAAGTGGTACACGCGCAGTTCCACCCGGTCGGCGCCCGCCGCCAAGACCGCGCCCGGCGGCCTGGCCCGCTGGTGGGCCCCCTGGGAGATGCGCGGTGACGGCGACCGCGGGGTGAACGCGCTGGGCCTGCTGGCGGCCGGTGCCCGCGAGTACCACGCCAGCACCACCGACCGGATGCGGTCGGTGATGAGCCGCCTGTCGCACGGCCAGAACCCGACCGCGCTGTTCGTCACCTGCGCCGACTCGCGCGTGGTGCCCAACCTCATCACCGCGAGCGGGCCCGGCGACCTGTTCACCGTGCGCAACCTCGGCAACCTGGTGCCGCCGCGGGAGGCACCCGACAACGGTTCGACGGGCGCGGCGATCGAGTACGCGGTGAACGTGCTGCGGGTGCCCTCGATCGTGGTGTGCGGCCACTCGCACTGCGGGGCGATGCAGGCCCTGCTGGAGAAGGCCCACCTGGAGACGGACGAGCAGGCGTCGCACATGCGCCGCTGGCTGTCCCACGGCTCGGAGAGCCTGGCGCGGGTGGGCGAGGAGTCGGGTGCCCTGTCGGGCCTGCCCACGGCTGAGGCGCTGCGCCGCCTGGCCCAGGCCAACGTGGAGGCGCAGATCGGCAACCTCGCGAGCTACCCGGTGGTCCGCGAACGGGTGGAGGCGGGCGAGCTGACTCTGACGGGGATGTACTACGACCTGGAGACGGCGAGGGTGCACCTCCTGGACGCCGAGACGGGGGAGTTCGTCCCCGTGCAGGACGTCCAGGACGTGAACGACCCCGTGCCCCACCCGAGGACGGATGCGGACCACGGGGATCAGCTGGTGGAGGAGTCCTCGTCGGGCGCGTCGTCGCGTCCGTCCTGCTGAACGCCTGAGGCCTGATAGGAGGCGAGCAGGACGATCACCACGATGGCCACGACAGGCAGACCGAAGAGAGCCACCCAGAAGGCGGTGGAGTCGAACAAGATGCACCCATTCCCGTGAACGCGGATGCCCGCTGGGTCCGACCCCGGACGTCGGCCCACGGGCGTACGCGCTCCGGAGCTCGCCCGGGGTAGGGAGCGCAGGGGCCAATCTATCGGTGCGCGCGGGCAGCGGGCCATCACCGGCGGGCTGTAGGACTGTACCCGTGCACCGGGAGTGGCCCTCCGACCCGCCGCCCGGGGGCCGCGCCCGCCGGAACACCACGGGTGGGACCGCGCCAGCCCGCCTCAGGCGGGGAGAATCCGGACGCGGAGCGATCGGCCCGCTCCCGCTCTCCGGCTGGTCCACCGTCCGGGACAGAACCGGAACACGGCCGTCTCCCCCGCGCCGCGCGCCCGGTCAGGAGGGTGTGTGAGGGGAGTCGGCCGGTAAGCCGGATTCTGTCGGTTCCGAGGAACCGGGCGGCCATCCATCTGGGACCGCCGTTGCCGACGGCCTCGGTGCGGTCTACCCGCGGACTCGGGCGGGCCGCCCTCGAACATCCGCGCGGGAACCCGCAGGTTCCCTTTTTGACCTTGCTCCGGGTGGGGTTTACCGAGCCGACCGGATCACTCCGGCCGCTGGTGGTCTCTTACACCACCGTTTCACCCTTACCACCGCGAGCGGTGGCGGTCTGCTTTCTGTGGCACTGTCCCGCGGGTCACCCCGGGTCGGTGTTGCCGACCACCCTGCCCTGTGGAGTCCGGACTTTCCTCGAACACGCGCACCAGGCGCGGTCCGCGACCGCCTGGCCGACTCCCCTCGCCGCCCATTCTACGCCCGCCGCCGCGGCCCCGTTCCCCCTCGGCCCCTCACTCCAGGTGGGCGGTGTCGTTGAGGGAGCGCACCACCATGGGCCCGTCGGCGAACACGTCCACCTCGGTCAGGCACGCGGTGTCCAAGTGCATCCGGTACAGCGCCTCCAGCGGGGCGAGCAGGGCCTGCTGCACCAGCGCCTTGATGGGGGTCACGTGGGTGACCACCAGGACGGTGCGCCCCCGGTGCCGCTCGACCAGGGCCCGGCGGGCGGCGTCCACCCTGCGGGAGGCCGCGGCGAAGCTCTCCCCGCCGGGCGGCGCCGTCTCCGGGTCGGCCAGCCACCGGTCCACCGCGACCGGGGCCCGCGCCCGCGCCTCGGCGAACGTCATCCCCTCCCAGTCGCCGAAGTCGGTCTCGACGAACCCCTCGTCGATCTCCACCGGCAGCCCAAGCGCCTCGGCGGCGTGGGCCGCGGTGTCCCTGGTGCGGCGCAGCGGGGAGGACACCACCGCGTCGAACGGCCGCGGGGCCAGGCGGCGCGCGGCCGCCCTGGCCTGTGCGTGCCCGTCCTCGGTCAGCGGGATGTCGCCCCGTCCCGCGAAACGGCGCTCCACCGACAGCGGCGTCTGCCCGTGCCGCAGCAGGACGAGCCGGGTCGGCGCGGTGTCGGGCGGTGCCCCCCAGCCGGTGCTCACTGCTCGGTCCGGCCGCCCAGACCCGACTCCTCGGTGCGGACCAGGATGCGGCGGCAGTCCTCGCAGCGCACGACCTCGTCGGCGGCCTGGGCGCGGATCTCGTTGAGCTCGACGGTGCTCAGCGCGAGCTTGCAGCCCCCGCAGCGGCCGTAGCGCAGCGGCGCCGCGCCCACACCGCCGTACTGGGCGCGCATCTTGTCGTAGAGGGCGAGCAGGTCGGCGGGGATCTCCTCGGCCACGCGCTCGCGGTCCTGGGTGGTCCGGGTGCGGTCCCACTGGATCTCGGCGGCGGCGGTGTCGCGGCGGGCCACGACCTCGGTGTGCTCGGCCACGAGGCGCTCGCGCTCGGCGGTCAGGCGGGCCACCGTGGCGTTGAGCTCCTCGGCGCGCTCCATCACCTCCAGGACGATCTCCTCCAGCTCGGCCTGGCGGCGGCCCAGCGAGGTGATCTCCGACTGGAGGTTCTGGAGTTCCTTGGCGTTGGTGATCTGCCCGGACTCCAGACGCTTGGCGTCCCGGTCGGCGCGCGTGCGCACCTGGTCGACGTCGCTCTCGGCCTTGCGCTGCTGGCGTTCGACGTCGGAGACCCCGGTCTGCGCGGTGATCAGCTCGCTGTCGATCTGGTCGACCCGCTCCTTGAGCCGGGCCGCCTCGGCGACCTCGGGCAGGGTTCGCGCCCGGTGGTCCAGGCGCTGGAGGTCGGTGTCCAGGTCCTGGAGGGTGAGGAGTCTGGCCTGTGCGGCGGGTTCGGCTTTCACGTGTGACGTCTCCTGTGATGGCTGGGGAGGGCGAGTACGCCGCCCGCGCTCTACTCTGTGCAGTTTGGTCGGCGACCCCGCGGGGCCCGTGGTCTCTCTCAGACGTGTGAGACGGCCTGTGACCAGGCGTCCGTGACCGTCGTCGAGACGCGGACCTCCACGTTAGCCCCATCCGGGCCGCCCGCGCGCCCGAGTGCGTCGACCAGGTGGCGCGCACCGTCGGCCAGCCAGGGCCACTCGCTGGCGAAGTGGGCGGTGTCGACCAGGGCGGGGCCGCCCGGGTTCTCCACGAACTCCGAGGCGGGATGGTGGCGCAGGTCGGAGGTGACGAACACGTCCACGTCCGCGGCCCGGGCCGCACCGAGCAGGGAGTCCCCCGCTCCCCCGGACACCGCGACGGTGTTCACGATGCGGTCCGGGTCCCCCGCGACGCGGATCCCGGCCGCGGTGGCGGGCAGCCCGCGGGCGACCTGCTCGGCGAACTCGCGCAGGAGCACCGGCCTGTCCAGGGCGCCGATCCGGCCGATGCCGCGGCGCCCCTCGGGGTCGGTGGCGTCGGGGTCCAGGGGCCGCAGCGGCCCGGTGAGGCCGACCGCGCGGGCCAGCGCGTCGGACACGCCGGGCGAGGCGGTGTCGGCGTTGGTGTGCGCGGTGTACAGGGCGGTCCCCGACCGGATGAGCCGGTGCACGATCCGACCCTTGGGGGTGTTGGCGGCCACGCTGGTGACACCGCGCAGCATCAGCGGGTGGTGGGTGATGATCAGGTCTGCGCCCCAGGTCAGGGCCTCGTCGACGACCGCGTCGACCGGGTCGACGGCGAACAGCACCCGCGCGACCCGTTGCGCGGGGTCGCCCGCCACCAGCCCGACCGCGTCCCAGGATGCGGCCCACACGGGCGGATAGACCCGCTCGAAGGCGGCGGTCACGTCGGACAGGGTCGGGTGCGCGGAATCGGTGTTCACGGCCCCGACCCTAGCGCTCCCGCGGCCGGTCGCGGGCCATCGGCGGTCGCGGTTCAGGGAGGGGCCAGGCGAGCGCCGACCTCCCGCAGGCGCTCGACGACCCCGGGCGGGGCGTCCAGCGTGAAGGGGACGCCGAGGGCCAGGGCCGCCGCCGTGTACTGGCACACCAGGTCGAGGGAGTCGGCGCTGATCCGGATGCGGCAGCGGTGGTCGTCCAGCGGTTCGACACGGCCGGGCAGGGGGCCGTAAAAGCGGCTGTGGAAGTCCTCGGCGGACAGCTCCAGGGTCAGGTGCGCGGTGTGTCTGTAGACGCCCGCGGCGAAGAGCCGGGTGAGGAAGGCCGCCGGGTCGGGCGCGGGCAGCGGCCTCGGCTCGAACCGCCGGTGGGTGGGCCGCGGGCCGCTGACCCGGTCCACCCGGAAGGTGCGCCAGTCGTCGCGGTCGGTGTCGTGCGCGATCAGGTACCAGTGCCCGCCGTGGGAGACCAGGTGGTGCGGCTCGACCCGGCGACCGCGGGCGTTGCCCTCCCGGTCGCGGTAGTCGAAGTCGGTGACGGCCAGGTCGCGGCAGGAGGAGGCCAGCGACCCCAGGACGGCGGGGTCCACACCGGGGACGTCGGGGTGGGGCACCGCGCTGGTGGCGCCGCCCACGGCGGCCAGCCGAGGGCGCAGGCGGGCGGGCAGGACGCGTTCGAGCTTGGCCAGGGCGCGCAGCGCGCTGTCCTGGAACCCGGTGGCGGTGGCCAGCCCCAGGGCGATCGCGACGGCCTCCTCGTCCTCCAGCAGCAGCGGGGGCAGGTCGCGTCCCGAGGCCAGGCGGTAGCCGCCCGCCACCCCGGGCGTGCCCTCCACCTGGTAGTCGAGCCCGCGCAGCCGTTCGACGTCGCGGCGCAGGGTGCGGGCGCTGACGCCGAGCCGCTCGGTGAGCTCCGCGCCGCTCCACTCGCGCCGGACCTGGAGCAGGGACAGCAGCCGCAGCAGCCGCTGCGGCATCTCCCCGCGTACGGATCGGCCCATGAACGCAGCCTGCCAGAGATCGCGGTCATGTTGTGACCGCATGGGTTTCTACGGTGGCCCACATGAACGAGAACAACGAGAACACGGGCACCGAGAGCACGACGAGCGACACGGACACCCTGCGGGACCTGACCCGACGGGTGAGCGGACCGGTGCACGCGCCCGGGACCGACGCCTACGAGGGGGCCCGCACGGGAATGCAGCTGCTGGACCGGCACAGTCCCGACGCCGTGGTGGAGCCGGTCGACGCCCAGGACGTGCGCGCCGCCGTGGCCTGGGCCTCGGAACGGGGGCTGCGGGTGTCGGCCCATCTCACCGGGCACGGGCTCGGCGCGGGTATGGCGGGCGGTGTCCTCCTCGCCACCCACCGCATGGACGGGGTACGGGTGGACCCCGACCGCGGCACGGCGTGGGTGGAGGCCGGGGCCACCTGGCAGACGGTGGTCGA
This sequence comes from Nocardiopsis sp. CNS-639, assembly GCF_000381685.1. NCBI lineage: Bacteria > Bacillati > Actinomycetota > Actinomycetes > Streptosporangiales > Nocardiopsidaceae > Nocardiopsis > Nocardiopsis sp. CNS-639. The sequence goes on along the minus strand of NZ_KB906858.1, from coordinate 31,715 downwards.
CGCGGCCGCCGAACACGGGTTGGCGCCCCTGTCGGGCAGTTCCCCCGCCGTGGGCGCGGTCTCCTACACGCTCGGCGGCGGCGTGGGGCTGCTGGCCCGCCGGTACGGGTTCGCCGCCGACCACGTGCGGCGCGTGGACCTGGTCACCGCCGACGGCCGCCTGCGGCAGGTCACCGGGGACGACGACCCCGACCTGTTCTGGGCGGTGCGCGGCGGCGGCGCGGGCGCGTTCGGCGTGGTCACCGGGATGGAGATCGCCCTGTTCCCGGTCCCGCGGATCTACGGCGGAAGCCTGCTCCTGGACGCCGGAGCCGAACCGGGGGTGCTGGAGGCCTGGCGGCGGTGGGCCGAGTCGGTGCCCGAGGAGATGACCTCGGGGGCCTCCGTGATGGTCTACCCGGACATGGAGGGCGTGCCCGAGCCGATGCGCGGCCGCCAGGTGGCCCAGGTGTCGGTGGCCTGGTCGGGCCCGGTGGAGGAGGGGGCGAAGGTGGTGGAGCCGCTGCGCTCGGCCGCCCCGGTGCTGGGGGACACCCTGCGCGAGATGCCCTACGACGAGTCGGGCGCGGTCTTCGACGAGCACCAGGACCAGGCGGGGTTCCGCGGCCGCAGCGTGCTGGTGGACCGGCTGGACGGAAAGGCGCTGGCCGAGCTGACCCGGATGACGGGCGAGGCGCCGTTCTTCTGCGTGGTCTGGCTGCGCCACCTGGGCGGGGCGCTGGCCCGGGAGCCGCGGGTCGCCAACGCCGTCGGGCACCGGGACGCCGCCTACGCGCTGACGGTGCTGACCTTCGCCGAGACCGGGGACACCGGGGCGATGCGCGACCTGCGCGAGCGGGCCGCGGCGCTGTTCGGGCCGCACGCGGTGGGCCGCTCGTCCACGCTGGGCTTCGGGCCGATGGAGGAGGCCGAGGTCCGCGAGGTCTTCGACGAGGACGACCGCGCGCGGCTCGCCCACGTCAAGGCCGCGTACGACCCGCGCGGGGTGTTCCACTCCAACCGGCCGATCCCGCCCGGGGGCTGGTGACCGGAGCGCGACCCGCGCAGGACCCGCCGCCGGGAGCGCACACCGCTTCCGGCGGCCCCGGCACGCCCCGCCCGCGACCGGGCTGGACGGCGGCCGCCCCCGCCTCCCCGGTCGGGCGGTGTGAGCACCGGCACGGACCGACGGCTCCGACCGGCCTCTAGGCTTGTTGGGCTATGGAGAAGAGCGAGCAGCAGCGGCCCCCGTCCCCGGTCGGCGCACACGTCCCGGTCGCGGGCGGCATGGCCGACAAGGGCCTGGCCTACGCCGGGGAGATCGGCGCGGAGGCGGTCCAGGTCTTCGTGTCCAATCCGCGCGGGTGGGCGACCAACGGGGGCGACCCCGCGCAGGACGCGCGGATGCGCGAGCGCACCGACCTGCCCGTGTTCGTACACGCCCCCTACCTGATCAACCTGGGCACCCCCGGCGAGGAGACCGCCGAGAAGTCGGTGCGCTCCCTGGAGCACGCGCTGCGCCGCTCGGCCCAGATCGACGCGCTGGGGGTGGTCGTGCACACCGGCTCGGCCGTCTCCGGCGGACGCGAGGTGGGCCTGTCGCGCACCCGCGAACGGCTGATGCCGCTGCTGGAGAGGCTGGGCGAGGACGTCCCGCCGGTGCTGCTGGAGCCGATGGCCGGTCAGGGCCAGGTGCTGTGCGCGACCATCGACGACCTGGCCGCCTACTTGGAGGTGCTGGAGTGGCACCCGCGCGTGGGCGTGTGCCTGGACACCGCGCACATGTTCGCCGCCGGGCACGACATCTCCACGGTGGAGGGCATGCGCGCGGCCCTGGACCGCTTCGGCGCGGTGGTCGGCGCCGACCGGTTGAAGGTCGTGCACTGCAACGACTCCAAGGCCGCGTGCGGCAGTTGCAAGGACCGGCACGAGAACATCGGCGCCGGGCACATCGGCGCGGAGCCGTTCGGTGAGCTGTTCCGCCACCCGGTGAGCGCCGGGGTGCCGCTGATCCTGGAGACCCCGGGCCCGGCCGGTCCGCACGCCGCCGACGTGGCCGCGCTCAAGAAGCTGCGCGAGGCCTGAGGGGCGGCCGTCGGGCGGTCAGTCCCGCTCGGCGGCGGTTCCGTCCGACCTGCCCTCGGCCTCGGGCAGGACCGGGAAGAGGGCGGTGTCCACCTGGACGACGTCGGTGTCGGGGTGGCTCTCGGGGGTCCGCCCCTGGAAGCGTCTCCCCCAGGAGCTGAGGAAGTCGTGGAGCGCGTCGGCGAACTCGGCCGCCTCCTCCGGGGTCATCCTGGCGTGGCTGGTGGAGTCGTTCGCGGCGTCCTTCCACCTGCGCACCGCGGGCAGGTCGGGACTGTCGGAGACCAGTGCGGTCCAGTCCGCGAACCGCCTCCGCCTCTGCTGGTAGAGGCGGTCCAGGACGGCCTGGGCGATGATCCTGGTCTCGGGGTTGCTCAGGAACTCGTGCCCGGACATGCTCCAGCCGCCGGGGCGCATCCGCCACCAGCGCTCGCGTCCGCCCGTGCGCCCCGGTTCGTTGTCGATGAACCCGTAGCGCGACAGTTGGCGCAGGTGGTAGCTGGTGGCGCCGCTGCTCTCCCCCAGGCGCCGGCCCAGGATGGTGGCGGTGGCCGGGCCGTTGAGCCTGAGCTCGTCCAGCAGGCGGGCGCGTAGCGGGTGGGCCAGGCCCCGCAGGGCTTGGGCGCTGACCCGCATCCGCTGGTCGGAGTCGGCGGGGACGTCGGGGTCGTCGTCGGTCATGGCCCTCACCGTACTGCGGCGACCCTTCCGCAAACAGTCCGCTGCAAAGCTTTCTTGGTGCCGCTGGCACATGTGTCGTCCTCCTGGAGCGCGGCGGGGTCAGCGCTCGTCGGCGGCGGAGGCCACGGCCTCGTCGGACAGCCGCGCGCACTCGGCGACGGCCCCGCGGAAGACCAGCGGCGTGGCCACCATGACCAGTCCGCCGACCAGGAAGGGCAGGGCGAGGTCGATCCGGCCCAGCAGGCCGCCCAGCAGCGCGCCGACCGGGGACAGCCCCCACCCGACCATGCGGAAGGCGGCGGCCGCCCGGGCGCGCACGTGGGAGGGGACCACGGCCTGGAAGAACAGCGAACCGGACACGTTGGTCACCGTCAGGCACAGGCCCATCAGCCCCCAGGCGAGGGCGGCGAACCAGGCGTTGGGCACCAGGCCCACCGTCAGCAGGCACGCCCCCATCCCCAGGTAACCGCCCATCATGACCGCCCTGCGGCCGAGGCCCGCGACGAGCCGGGAGGCCAGCACCGCCCCCAGGACGCCTCCGACCGCGATCGACGCCAGGAAGAGCCCGTACAGGGCCGCGGGAACGCCCAGCACCTCCTGGGCGTAGAGGACCAGCACCGAGGTGGCCATCTGGATGCCGATCATGGACCCGGCGTTGTTGAACGCCAGGCCCCGCGTCAGCGGCTGGCCGAAGACGTGGGCGAAGCCCTCCCGCAGGGAGCGCAGGACGCCCTGGCCGGACCCCGCGCCCTCACCGCTCTCCGCGCTCCCGTTGGACTCGGTGGGCTCGGCCGGGGCGGGAACGCGCCGCAGCATGAGGGCGACGGTCACCACGAGCACGGCGCACAGGGCGTAGGTCAGGGCCGTTCCGGCCACGGGCAGGGCGGCGGCGACCGCGAAGAGCACACCGGCGACGGGGGTGGCCACACAGTCCTGGGCGACCAGGCGGCCGCCCTCCAGCCTGCTGTTGGCCCGGTCCAGCAGGCGGCCGGGCACGATCCGCGCCACGGTGATCCGGGTGACGGGGTCGGTGACCGTCTCGCAGCAGACCACCACGAAGATCGTGGCGTACAGGGCCCACAGGGTGGCGCCGCCGGTGGCGATCAGCACGGCCAGGGCCGTGACGGCGATCGCGGCGACCGTGCTGGAGACCGTCATGGCGCGGAGGCGGTCGACCCGGTCCAGCAGCACGCCCGCGAACGGCGCGACGAGCAGCCAGGGAAGGAAGCGCGCCACCACCAGCCCCGAGACGGCGAGCGGGTCGTGGGTGAGGGTGGCGGCGATCAGCGGCAGGGCGGTGGCCAGCATGCCGTCGCCGAGGTTGGTGAGGGTTCCGGCCGCCCAGAAGCGGTGGAAGACCCCGCCGAGGCGTTCGGTGCGCGGCGGTGCGGCGGGGAATTCGGTGGCCATGGAGGTCCTCCTGGGTTCGGGGGTGCCACCACCGTAAAACAAAGGTTTCTTTGCAAAGAGATACGTGCATAGATTTCTTTGCATTACTTTCGGGCGTACCGCCGTCACCCGTTGACAGGAGCGCGGGGAAGGAACCTCCCCGCCACGGGAAGCCCGTTATGGGCGACAATGGAGGACGTACGCCCCGGGCTCCGGGGCGGGTTCCGGCTCAAGGAATGAGGTGTCGCCGGATGGATCCGGTCTCCATGGTCTTCGGAGCCACGATCGCTCTCGGCGGGTTCCTGTTCGGCCGCCTGCTGACCAAACGCCAGGCGCGGGAGGCGCTCGACCAGCAGCGCAGGCAGGAACAGGCCCGCGCCCTGGGCACACCGCAAAGCCCCCAGCCCCTCTGCGGATGCGGCCACCACCTGGTCTTCCACGACCAGCAGAACAAGAGGTGCCAGACCCAGGTGGTCATCCCCGGCCGCTGGACCGGGCAGGCCAGCTCCACCTACCGCCAGTGCATGTGCCAGGGCTACCGGGGCCCGCTCCCCCTCGACGAGTACTACGCCCCCGACTACCTCAACGAGACCGACGGCTGACCCGGCGCGGGTGCGTCCCCGGTGGGAGGGTGCGGCGCGGTCGTCCACAGGCGGTGACGGGGGCTGGCGCGGACCGGCCCCTTCCGCTTTCCTGGAAGCGGGGAATCCGGGCACCGCCACCCCCGGGTTCCTCCCTCCCGACCGCCTCCGACCGCCTCCCTCACCTCCGACCGCACGGACCGGCCCCGCGCACGGAGGCCGCCCCGCCCCGTTCTTTGCGCAACCGCCCCGGCGAGGGCCCCGCGCCGCGTCCGCCGCTCCCCGCACGGGAAACCGGGCGAGACCACCGCCACAGTGCGCGAACCTGGGACACGGGGCAGACGGGATGACAATGTCGCTCCCCGCCACCAGAATGTCCCCGCACCGAACAGCCAGAGAGTGGACGTTTAACCAGTGACGACGCCTGTGACACCCACGATCGACCAGCGCATCGCCGAGGAACTCGGAGTGGGCGCACACCAGGTCACCGCCGCCGTCGACCTGCTCGACAGCGGATCGACCGTGCCCTTCATCGCCCGCTACCGCAAGGAGGCCACCGGAGCGCTGGACGACGCCCAGCTGCGCGCCCTGGAGGAGCGCCTGCGCTACCTGCGTGAGCTGGCCGAGCGCCGGACAGCGATCCTGGAGTCCATCCGTTCCCAGGGCAAGCTGGACGAGGCGCTGGAGGCCAGCATCCACGCGGCCGACTCCAAGGCCCGGCTGGAGGACATCTACCTCCCCTACAAGCCCAAGCGGCGTACCAAGGCCCAGATCGCCCGCGAGGCGGGGCTCGAACCCCTGGCCGAGGGGCTGCTGGCCGACCCCACCCAGGACCCCCAGGAGGCGGCCGCGGCCTACGTCGACCCCGACAAGGAGGTGGCCGACGTCAAGGCCGCCCTGGACGGGGCCCGCGCCATCCTGGTGGAGCGCTTCGCCGAGGACGCCGACCTCACCGGCGTCCTGCGCGAGCGGCTGTGGGAGAGGGGCCGGCTGGGCTCGGCCGTGCGCGAGGGCAAGGAGGAGGTCGGCGCCAAGTTCGCCGACTACTTCGCGTTCTCCGAACCGCTCACCCAACTGCCCTCACACCGCGTGCTGGCCATGTACCGGGGCGAGAAGGAGGAGATCCTCACCCTCACCCTGGAGCCGGAGGACGCCCCGGCCGAGAACGCCGACGGCACCACGCCCCGCAGCACCTACGAGAACGCCATCGCCCACCACTTCGGGATCGTGGACCGCGGCCGCCCCGCCGACCGCTGGCTCCAGGACACCGTGCGCTGGGGTTGGCGCACCCGCATCCTGGTGCGGCTGGACATCGACGTGCGCATGCGGCTGTGGCAGCGGGCCGAGGACGACGGCGTGAACGTGTTCGCCGCCAACCTGCGCGACCTGCTGCTGGCGGCCCCCGCCGGAAGCCGCGCCACCCTGGGCCTGGACCCGGGCCTGCGCACCGGGGTCAAGGTCGCGGTCACCGACGCCACCGGCAAGGTCGTGGCCACCGACACGGTCTTCCCGCACGCGCCCCGCCGCGACTGGGACGGCGCCATCCACAGCCTGGCCAGGCTGTGCGCCGCCCACGGCGTGGAACTGGTCGCGATCGGCAACGGCACCGCCTCCCGCGAGACCGACAAACTCGCCGCCGACCTGATCAAGCGCCACCCCGAACTCAACCTCACCAAGGTGATGGTGTCGGAGGCGGGCGCGTCGGTGTACTCGGCCTCGGCCTACGCCTCCGAGGAGCTGCCGGACCTGGACGTGTCGCTGCGCGGCGCCGCCTCCATCGCCCGCCGCCTCCAGGACCCGCTGGCCGAGCTGGTCAAGATCGACCCCAAGTCGATCGGGGTCGGCCAGTACCAGCACGACCTGGCCGAGACCAAGCTGTCGCGCTCCCTGGACGCGGTGGTCGAGGACTGTGTGAACGGCGTGGGCGTGGACGTCAACACCGCGTCGGTGCCGCTGCTGACCCGCGTGTCGGGCGTGACCTCCACCCTGGCGCGCAACATCGTCGCGCACCGCGACGCCAACGGCCCCTTCCGCACCCGCGAGGCGCTGCGCTCGGTGCCGCGCCTGGGCCCCAAGGCCTTCGAGCAGTGCGCGGGCTTCCTGCGCGTGTCCGGCGGCGACGACCCGCTGGACGCCTCGGCGGTGCACCCCGAGGCCTACCCGGTGGTGCGGCGCATCCTGGACCGGGTGGGGACCGACCTGCCCTCGCTCATCGGCAACAAGGACCTGCTGTCGCGGGTGCGCCCCGAGGATTTCGTGGACGACACCTTCGGTCTGCCCACGGTCACCGACATCCTCGCCGAGCTGGACAAGCCCGGCCGGGACCCGCGCCCGGCCTTCACCACCGCCACCTTCAAGGAGGGCGTGGAGAAGCTCCAGGACCTGACCCCGGGCATGCTCCTGGAGGGCGTGGTCACCAACGTGGCGGCCTTCGGCGCGTTCGTGGACGTGGGCGTGCACCAGGACGGCCTGGTGCACGTGTCGGCGCTGTCGTACAAGTTCGTGGAGGACCCGCGCGACGTGGTCAAGCCGGGCGACATCGTGAAGGTCAAGGTCCAGGACGTCGACATCCCGCGCAAGCGCATCTCCCTGACCATGCGCCTGGACGACGAGGCGCCCGCCCGCGGCGGCCGGGGCGGCCGCGAGGAGCGCGGCGACCGCGGCGGCAACGACCGACGCCGGGGCAACGGCGGCGGACGCGGCCGCGACAACAGCGGGGGCGCCGCCCCTCAGGGCGCGATGGCCGAGGCGCTGCGCCGCGCCGGTCTGGGCAAGTAACGCCCCTCGCCGCCGACGGGTGCGGGGAGGGTGCGACCGCCCTCCCCGCACCCGCGCCGCAACCGAGGGCCGGCACGGGCGTCACGAGCACCCCGGCCTGGCGGGCGTCCGGGCCCTGCGGCCCCTCGGTCCCTCGGGCGTCAGCCCCCCAGGCGAGGGCGCCCCGCATCGCAGCGCGTCGCCGGGTGCCCGCCCGCCGCCCCGGGCCCCGCGGCCCCTCGGGCGCGCGGGAGTCAGCTCCTCCCCGTACCCGCGGTGGCGGAGGCCGGTCGCCCCCGACCGGGCCCCGCCCGGGTCAGACGTGGTCCCGCGGGATCACCGAGGTGTAGATCTTGGTGGCCACGCGCCGCGTGCCCTCGTAGGCGTCCAACGTCGCGTGCAGGTGGAAGTCGGTCGCCGTGGACGTGAGCACCGTGTGGGTCCTGGTCCGCACGGACCAGTCACCGCGGGCGAAGCCCATCGTCCAAACCGCCTCACCACGGACCGAGTCGTGGTCATCGCCGACCCTGCTGTAGCGCTCCTCCGCCCGACGGGTCACCTCCAGGTCGATGTCGTCGAAGCGCACCGTCCCCAGGTCCTTGACCACCTCCAGCGCCGCCCCGTAGCGCACGAGGTCCTGGGTCAGGTCCCACCGCTCCTCGCCCGGAGCGACCCGGCTCGTCGCGATCGGGACGGTGCCCTCGGGCTCGCCGAAAGCGGCCACGCCCCGCCCGTCACCACCGCCCTCGACCGGACGCACCGGAAGCAGCACGCGGGTGTGCTCCCCCTGGAACACCGAGAGGGTCACCGGCTCGGGCGAGGGCCACACCAGCGGCCAGTAGGAGGTGGAGACCGAGACCCGCACCCGGTGCCCGGCCGGGAAGGCCTGGGCCACACCGTTGAGGGGGACCGACACGCGGTACCGGCGCCCGGGCACGAGCTTGCGCGGCCTCTCGTGGCCGTCGGCGTGGGTGAGGTTGAGCAGCCCGTAGGTCACCCGCGTGGCCTGCCCCTTGGGCGTGACGTCGCACAACCGCACCGCGACCATCGCGTCGGGCCGGTCCACCGCCAGTTCGAGTTCGACCACCGCGGAGCCCAGGATCTCCAACCTCCGGGGAAGCGGCACGCTGTCGAAGACGATGGACCCGCCGTCGTCCTCGCGCTGGTCGTAGGGCAGGTCCGGAGGGGCGTTGTACGAACACCACTTGCCCGCGTGCTGTCCGGTGGACAGCGGGGAGGACAGGGTCAGCACGTCCTCCCGCCCCGAGGGCTCCCCCTCCGCGAGCACCCGGCCCGCGCCCAGGTCGCGCGGTACCAGCGCGACGTCCGGCGAGGGCCACTCGCGCTCACCGACCCAGCGCCCCGGCCGGGCCTCGTAGGAGGTGGAGGGCGCCACGCTCTCCTGCATCCAGGCCCGCAGGACGGGCGCGTCCATCACGTCGTTGTCCACGCCCTTGAGCCAGCGGTCCCACCAGCGCACCACCTCCTGGAGGAAGCCGATGGCGGGGCCGGGCTGGCCCAGGTGCGGGTACTTGTGCGACCAGGGGCCCAACAGGCCCAGACGGGGGACGCTCAACCCCTCCAGCAGCCGGAAGACCGAGTTGGAGTAACCGTCGGCCCACCCGCTGACGGCCATGACGGGCACCCGGATCGCGTCCAGGTCCTCGGCCACCGAACCGTGCCTCCAGTACGCGTCCCGGTGCTGGTGGCGCAGCCAGGTGTCGAGCCACAGGCCGCTGTGCTCCAGCCGCTCGTGCCACATGTCGCGCCAGCGCTCACCGACCAGCTCCGGATCGGGCGGGCAGGAGTTGTAGGCGAACATCGTGGAGGCCCACGACAGGTTGTCCCCCAGCAGGCACCCGCCCATGTAGTGCACGTCGTCGGAGTAGCGGTCGTCGGTGGAGCAGGCGGTCACGATCGCCCGCAGGCTCTCCGGCCGCCGCGCGGCGACCTGGAGGGCGTTGAACCCGCCCCAGGAGATACCCATCATCCCGGTGCGGCCGTCGCACCAGGGCTGCTCGGCGAGCCAGGCCAGCACCTCCTCCGCGTCCAGGAGCTCGCGTTCCAGGTACTCGTCGGTGAGCACCCCCTCGGAGTCGCCGCTGCCGCGCAGGTCCACGCGGGCGCACGCGTACCCGTGCCCGGCCATGTAGGGGTGGTGCACCGAGTCGCGCTGCGCGGTCAGGTCGCGCCTGCGGTACGGGATGAACTCCAGGACCGCCGGCACCGGGGCCTCCTCGCTCCCCACCGGACGCCAGATCCGCGCGGCCAGCCGGACCCCATCACTGATCGGGATCAGGACGTACTCGTCCTCACGGACCTCGTGGGGCAGGTCGCTGACGGTCCTCATCACCGGACCCCCTCCTGTCGGACGTCGTCGGTGTCATGGATCGTGAAGGGCAGTTCCGCCACGCAGGCCCGGTACCTGCGCTCGCACTCCTCGCTGTCCCCGCCGCCCACGAACACCTGGGCCAGCTCGAAGCTGTAGCTGTCCTGGAGGGGCAGGTCGGAGAGCCACTGGCCCTGGCGCGCGACGATCTCCACCTTCGTACCCGGCGCCGTCTTCTCCGCACGCGCGACGTCCTCGGCGGTGGGCACCGCCGCGACGAAGCCGTCGCGGAAGCGGCGCAGGAACCACTTGGCGGCCACCGCGTACCGCCCGTCGCGTTCCAGCTCGGGTTCCTCCCCCAGCGCGACCCTCAGACAGATCTCGTGGTTGGACACCCCGCGCACGAGCTCGAACAACCTGGCGTGCGACTGGGAGTGGCGCGGGTTGATCTCCAGGAGCCGGACGTCGCCGCTGCGCGGATCGTGGAAGTACTCGATGTTGAAGGTGACGTCGTCCAGGCCGATCCGGGAGATCACCCGTTCGGACAGCTCGGTCAGGCGCGCGCCGACCTCTTCGGGCACCTTGGACGGGTACTCGTAGCGCAGGAAACTGGACGTGCCCGGGTAGCGGTGGGAGTCGACGATCCCGTAGACGTGGGGAACGCCCCGGCGGACGTAGCCCTCGACGGTGAGCTGGTCGCCCGTGGCCTCCTCCTCGGCCAGCGCGGCCGTGCCCCCGCACCCGGCCACCTCCGGGGGCAGCCGCAGCAGGTCCATCACCCACTGGAAGGACGTGCCGAAGCGCCCGGCGCCCGCCCTGATCCGGTCCATCGCCGCACGGAACTCGGCGTCGTCGGCGGCGCGGAAGGCCAGTTCGGAGGAGCACGACTTCACCGGCTTGACCCACAGCGGGTAGGACAGCCCCTCCGGTCTGGCCGTGGCGTCGAGGCCGACCTCGGCGAACCGGGGAACGGCCTCGGGGATGACGGCGCGCTGCTCCAGGCGGCTCCAGTACTTGTGCTCGCACCGGACGACGGCTTCCAGGGGCGCGCACGACAGCCCCCGGTCCCGGCACAGCAGCGGCACCAGCGAGCTGACCGGGAAGTCCCAGAAACCGATGACCGCGTCGACCCCCTCCCCGAAGGAGTCGAGCCTCCCGGCGGCCAGGGCCAGGACCGCGGGCAGGTCCACCGGCCTGTCCTGACCGATCTCGTCGAGGTCGAGCAGTTGGAGGAAGCGGTAGCCGCGTTCGGCGGGCAGCGAGCGCAGGACCTCCCGGTTCTGGTCGTCGAGCCCCAGGACGAAGACGTTCGTGGTCATCGGGCACCTCCGGCGGGGTGGTGCCAGTCGGCGGCCACGCCCCCGCACCGCGGACCCGGTGCGCCCCGGCCACCGACGCCACCCACTCCTACCTGTGAGGATGCCCCTCTCCCCCACCCGCCCCGACCGGACCGCGAGGCGTTTTCCCAACCTTTACCGGCCGCGGGTCGAAGCGGGACGGCGCCCCGGCCGCCGCACGGGGAACCCGCCTACCTCGGAGCGAGTGTCACCCCGGCCCACAGCCCGCGCACCGGCGAGGAGTCACTGGCGTGCAGCAGGTCGTCGGCGTCCCACACCTTGACCGCGGTGGCCCCGGCCGTCACCGCGGGCCAGCCCGGGTCCCCCGTGGCGGCGAAGTCGCGCCAGGCCGCGACCATCCGCCCCGACAGCGCCCGGTGCGCCTCGCTGGGCTCGCCGCCGAGCAGGAACCGCCCGAAGTCGGTGTCCAGGTTGCCGAACGCGAACGGCAGGTCGAAGGCGTGGCAGGCCCCCAGGCGCCCCTCCATGGCCGGGCTCTCCGCGGCCAGCCGGAAGAAGTGGGCGCGGCCCCCGGCCGCGGCGTGCGCCTCGGCGAAACGCACCGTGTACTCGCAGAACAGCGCGTCGCCCTGGATCGCGGCGAACAGCTCGCGCAGCGTGGCCCCTGGGTGCACCGACCGGTAGGCGGCCACCGCGTCCTCCCCCAGCCCCAGGCGGGAGGCGGTCACCGCCAGGGCGGACTCGTCGTCGATCTCCACGCTCTGCCCCAGCTCGGTGAACAGCCGGTACTCGTGGGCGTTGTGGCCGACCAGCAGGTCCACCCCCGAGGCGGCGCCGCGCGCGACCGCCTCCAGCGGGGCCTCGGGCAGGTCGGGCCCGCCGACCACGGGAGCGAAGCAGGTGAAGGGCTTGGTGCGCACGCCCCCCGAGCCCCCGGAGGGGGCGGAGTCGAGCACCGCGTCGGTGGCCTCCAGCAGCTTCTCCGGTGCCAGCGCGGCCAGGGCCTCCGCATCCAGCGGCACACCCGCGGCCGCGGCGATCCGCTCGGAGACCAGCCGCGCGGTGTCCGCGGTGAGCATGTCCCCCGGCACGCTGTGCGCGATCGCGCGCCGGAAGAGGCCCCGGGCCCGCGGCGAGGCCATCAGGCACGCGACCGAACCGGCCCCGGCGGACTCCCCCGCCACCGTCACGTTGTCGGGGTCTCCCCCGAAGGCGGAGACGTTCTCCCGCACCCACCGCAGGGCGGCGGCCTGGTCGAGCAGACCGCGGTTGTCGGGGCGGCCGGGCACGTGGCCGAAGCCCTCGAAGCCCAGGCGGTAGTTGATCCCCACCACGACCAGGCCGCTCTCGGCGAGCCGGGTGCCGTCGTAGGTGATCTCGGAGGCCGCTCCGACGATGTAGGCGCCCCCGTGGATCCACACCAGCACGGGGGCGCGGTCGCCCTCGCGGGCGGCGGTCCACACGTTGAGCGACAGGCAGTCCAGGGACGTCCCCGGGGTCCAGGGCGCCGCGCCCAGGAGCTGGTTCCCCTGCGGGGGCGGAGGGCCGAAGGAGGTGCAGTCGCGGACGCCGTCCCAGGGGGCGGCGGGCGCGGGGGCGGCGAAGCGGTACTCCCCGAAGGGGGCGGCGGCGTAGGGCACGCCCCGGTAGACGGCGACCCCGCCGCTCTCGGAGCGAGGCGAGGCGGTGCCCCGGACCCGTCCGGCTGCTGTCGTCACTGTGTACTCGGCGTCCACGTGCGTCCTCCCCATCGGTGCGCGGCACCCCACACCTAACAACGTTAGGCAGACCGGCGCAAGCCCCCGGGAGCGCCCCTGCGACACCACCTCCGCCCGCGACACCCGTCCGAACGGCCGGGACACGGCGGGTGCCCCGACCCGACCGGCCGGTAACATACCACCTGGTCGGTATGAACAGACGAAGGAGGAGTCGCCCATGCGCGCCATCCAGATCACCGAGTTCGGCGGACCCGAGGTCCTGCGCCTCACCGAACTGCCCGACCCCGAGGCGGGCCCCGGCGAGGTCCTCGTCGACGTCACCCGCGCCGGGGTCAACTTCGCCGACACCCACCAGGCCGAGAACAGCTACCTGGCCCCCGCCACGCTTCCACTGGTCCCGGGCATGGAGATCGCCGGACGCACCGCCGACGGCCGCCGCGTGGTCGCCCTGACCACCAGCGGCGGCTACGCCGAGAAGGCCACCGCCGCCACCGGCACGGCCTTCGACGTCCCCGACGGGGTCTCCGACGAGGACGCGCTCGCCCTGATCGTGCAGGGCGCCACCGCCTGGGTGCTGCTGCGCAGGTCCGTGCGGATGGACCCGGGCGAGACGGTCGTGGTGCACGCGGCGGCGGGCGGCGTGGGCACGCTCGCCGTCCAGCTGGCCAAGCGGTTCGGCGCCGGGCGGGTCGTCGCCGTGGCCAGCAGTGAGGACAAGCGCGCGCTGGCCGTGGAGCTGGGCGCGGACGCCGTCGTGGACTCAGCGGCCCCCGACATGACCGAGGCGCTGATCGAGGCCAACGGCGGCCAGCGCGTGGACGCCGTCCTGGACATGGTGGGCGGCCGGGTCACCGACCGGAGCGTGCGGGCACTGGCGCCGTTCGGACGCCTGGCCTTCTACGGAATGGCCTCGCGCGAACTGCCCAGCCCGGTGCAGCCGGCCAACCTCATGCGCTTCTCCACCAGCGTGAGCGGCATGTGGCTGCCGCACGTGTGGACGCTGCCGGGCGACGTGATGAGCCGGGCGATGGCCGAGCTGTTCACGCTGGTGGCGGAGGGGCACCTGAGGCCCGTCCTGGGCGGCTCCTACCCCCTGGGCGAGGCCGCGCGGGCGCACGAGGCGCTGCGCTCCCGGGGAACCGTCGGCAAACTCACCCTCGACACCACTGCCTGAGGAAGCGCCACCTTTACCACGTAGATCACCAAATGTCCGACGTGTCGGATTTCGACGGCCCGGAGGCGGACCGGCGCGAACGCGGTGAGCGCCGCGCCGGTCCGCCGCGCCGGACGGACACCGCCACGGGGAGCCCGGGGGGAGCCCTCCGCACGGTCGGCCCTACTCGGCGGCGCTGCGGTAGACCAGGTCGGTGTAGTCGGGGTGGCGCTGGATCCACCCCTTGACGAAGGGGCACAGGGGCAGCACCATCAGGCCCCGCGGGCGCACGTCGTCCAGGGCCCCTCTGACCAGGGTCCCGCCCAGGCCCCGCCCCTCGTGGGCGGGGTCGATCTCGGTGTGGGTGAAGGTCACCATGTCGTCGGTGAGGATGTACTCGGCGAACCCGGCCACCTCCCCGTCAACCCTGATCTCGTAGCGTTTCCTGTCCCGTACATCGACCACGTCGGTCGTCATGGAAGCCCTCACTCTCCGGTCCGCGGGGGGACGTCGTCGGCCCGCGCCGCCATTGTCCCGCTTCGGCGGTCCTTTCGCCTCTTGCGGCACGCACCTCCCCCGGCATAGAGTCGCCCTGACATACCGACCAGTCGGTCTAAGGAGAGCGGAATGACATCCCGGTTCGGCGGGCGGACCGCCATCGTCACCGGCGCGAGCCGGGGCATCGGCCTGGCCGTCGCCCAGCGGCTCGTCGACGAGGGCGCGCGCGTGTGCGTCACGGCGCGCAGGCCCGAGCCCCTGGAGGAGGCCGTCAAGACCCTGGGCGGACCCGAGCACGCCATCGGCGTCCCCGGCCGGGCCGACGACCCCGAGCACCAGGACGCGGCCGTGGCCGCCACCCTGGAGGCCTTCGGCAGCATCGACATGTTCGTCAACAACACCGGCATCAACCCGGTCTACGGGCGGATGATCGACCTGAACCTGGACGCGGCCCGCAAGATCTTCGAGGTCAACGTGCTGTCCGCGATCTCGTGGACGCAGAAGGCCTACCACGCCTGGATGGCCGAGCACGGCGGCGCCGTCGTCAACGTCTCCTCCGTGGCCGGGACCAGGCCCGCCCCCGGCATCGGCTTCTACGGCGCCACCAAGGCGACGCTCATCCACGTCACCGAGGAGCTGGCCGTCGAACTGGGCCCGGGGGTCCGCGTGAACGGCGTCGCCCCGGCCGTGGTCAAGACCCGGTTCGCCGCCGCCCTCTACGAGGGGCGCGAGGAGAAGGTCGCCGCCCAGTACCCCCTGGGGCGCCTGGGCGAGCCCGAGGACGTGGCGGGCGCGGTGGCCTTCCTGCTCTCCGACGACGCCTCCTGGATCACCGGCCGCACCCTCGTCCTGGACGGCGGCCTCACCCTCACCGGAGGTGTGTGACGTGGACCTGACCGACACCGGGGCCGTGGTCACCGGCGCGGGCAACGGCATCGGCGCCGCGATCGCGCGCAGACTCGCCGGAGCCGGGGCGCGCGTGGTGGTCAACGACCTGGACGCGGGCGCGGCCGAGGCCGTGGCCGCCGAGATCGGCGGGGTGGCCGTCCCCGGAGACGCCGCCGGCGAGGCGGGCGTCACCGCGCTCGTGGCCGAGGCCGGGGCGCACCTGGGCGGCATCGACCTGTACGTGGCCAACGCGGGCGTGGGCGTGGGCGGCGGCCCCGAGGCCCCGGAGGCCGACTGGGACCTGGCCTGGCAGGTCAACGTGATGGCCCACGTGCGCGCCGCCCGCGAGCTGGTGCCCGGCTGGCTGGAGCGCGGACGGGGCCGCTTCCTGACCACGGTGTCGGCCGCGGGCCTGCTCACGATGCTGGGCAGCGCGCCGTACTCGGTGACCAAGCACGCCGCTCTGGCCTTCGGCGAGTGGATGTCGGCCACCTACGGCGACCGCGGGATCACCGTGCAGTGCGTGTGCCCGATGGGCGTGCGCACCAACCTGCTGGAGAGCAGCGGCGACACCGGCAGGGCCATCCTGTCCCCGGAGGCGATCACCCCCGAGGAGGTCGCCGACGCGGTGATGGTCGGCCTGGCCGACGGGCGCTTCCTGATCCTGCCGCACCCCCAGGTCGCCGACCACTACGCGGCCCGGGCCGACGACACCGACCGCTGGCTCGCGGGGATGCGCCGCCTCCAGGCCAGGGTCTTCGAGGAGCGGGCATGAGCGGCGAACACACGGACGCGCTCCCGGGCCTGGACCTGGCCGGCCTGCGCGCCTACCTGGACGCGACCGTGCCCGGCCTGGTCTCGGGCCCCCTGGAGGGCCGGGTGGTCGCGGGCGGCAAGTCCAACCTGACCTACGTGGTCACCGACGGCGCGGGCAGCTGGGTGGTGCGCCGCCCGCCGCTGGGCCACGTGCTGGCCACCGCGCACGACATGCCCCGCGAGTACCGGGTGATGAGCGCGCTGCGCGACACCGCCGTGCCCGTCCCCCGCACACACGTCCTGTGCGAGGACGCCGAGGTGCTGGGCGCGCCGTTCTACGTCATGGAACACGTGGCGGGCACCCCCTTCCGCACCCGCGACGAGATCGCCCCGCTGGGCGCCGAGGGCGTCCGCGGCCTGGCCGAGGCGCTGATCGCCACCCTGGGCGAGCTGCACGCGGTGGAGCCCGAGGAGGTCGGGCTGGGCGACTTCGGCCGCCCGCGGGGGTTCCTGGAGCGCCAGGTCCGCCGCTGGGGCAAGCAGCTGGAGGCCTCCCGCAGCCGGGACATCCCCGGCATCGACGAGCTGCACGAGAGGCTCGCCGCGACCCTGCCCGAGCAGTCGGCGCCCGCGATCGTGCACGGCGACTACCGCCTGGACAACGTGCTGGTCACCTCCGAGGGCCGCATCAACGCGGTCCTGGACTGGGAGATGGCCACGCTCGGCGACCCGCTCGTGGACCTGGGCCTGATGCTCGTCTACCAGGCGCAGCCCGTGGGCGTGGGCGCCGTGCCCGCCACCTCCGCCGAGGGCTACCCCTCCCCCGAGGAGCTGGTGGGCATGTACGCCGCCGCGACCGGCCGCGACGTGTCCCGGCTGGGCTGGTACGTGGCCCTGGGCTGCTTCAAGCTCGCGGTGATCGCCGAGGGCATCCACTTCCGCCACAGCCGGGGACTGACCGTCGGAACGGGCTTCGACCGGATCGGCGAGGTGGTCGCGCCCCTGGTGAAGCGCGCCCACACCATGCTCGAGGAGGACTGAATATGGACTTCGCCCACGACAGCGAGACCGAGGAACTGCGCGAACGGCTGCTCGCCTTCATGGACGAGCGCGTCTACCCGGCCGAGGCGGTGCTGGAGGAGCAGCTGGCCGCGCGCGAGGACCACTGGTCCACCGCGCCGGTGGTGCGCGAACTCCAGGCCGAGGCGCGCGAGCGCGGGCTGTGGAACCTGTTCCTGGCGGGCCACCCCGAACACGGCGGCCTGCCCAACCTGCGGTACGCGCCGCTGGCGGAGATCACCGGGCGCAGTCCGCGCCTGGCCCCGATCGCGCTCAACTGCGCCGCGCCCGACACCGGGAACATGGAGGTGCTGACGATGTTCGGCACCCCCGAGCAGCGCGAGCGCTGGTTGGAGCCCCTGCTCGACGCCCGGATCCGGTCGGCGTTCGCGATGACCGAGCCCGCGGTGGCCTCCTCCGACGCCACTAACATCACCACCAGCATCGTCCGCGACGGCGACGAGTACGTGGTCAACGGACGCAAGTGGTACATCACCGGGGCCCTCAACCCCGAGTGCGCCGTGTTCATCGTGATGGGCAAGACCGACCCCGAAGCCGAGCGGCACAGGCAGCAGAGCATGGTGCTGGTGCCGCGCGACACCCCCGGGCTGACGGTCAGGCGGGGCATGACGGTGTACGGCTACGACGACAGCGACCACGGCGGCCACGCCGAGGTCGTGTTCGAGGACGTGCGGGTGCCCGCCTCGAACCTGGTCGGCGGCGAGGGCGAGGGGTTCGCCATCGCCCAGGCCCGGCTGGGGCCGGGCCGCATCCACCACTGCATGCGCGGTATCGGCATGGCCGAGCGTGCCCTGGAGCTCACCTGCCGCCGGGTGCTGGACCGCGTGGCCTTCGGGAGGCCGCTGGCCGAACAGGGCGTGGTCCGCGAGTGGATCGCCGAGGCGCGCGTGGCCATCGAGCAGCTGCGGCTGCTGGTGCTCAAGACCGCGTACCTGATGGACACCGTGGGCAACAAGGGCGCGCACACCGAGATCCAGGCGATCAAGATCGCCACCCCGCGCACGGTGGAGTGGATCCTGGACAAGGCGATCCAGGCGCACGGCGCGGCCGGGGTCAGCCAGGACCTGCCCCTGGCCGGATGGCTGGCGGGGGTGCGGTCGCTGCGGCTGGCCGACGGGCCCGACGAGGTGCACCTGCGCTCGCTGGGCCGCGCGGAGCTGCGCAAGTACCGCTAGCGGCGCGTGCGCACCCCGGGGAGCGCACGAGGGGGCCGGACGCGACGCGTCCGGCCCCCTCGTCCTCGGCCCCTCGCCGTCGGGTCCCCCGCGCTCAGGCCCCGGGGCGCAGCCCCGCCACGAGCAGGTCGGCGAAGTGGCGCCCCACGTCCTCGCCGCTGAGCGCGCCGCCCGGGTGGTACCAGGTGCTCAGGTGGTGCACCGAGCCGAAGAAGTAGTTCACCACCAGGTCGGCGGAGACGTCGGTGCGAAAGACCCCCTCGTCCTGCCCCTGGGCGACCATGTCCCGGAAGATCTCGTGGTAGCGGCGGCGCTCGGCGCGCACGGCGCGCTGCTTGTCATCGCTCAGCTGGTGCATGGAGCGGAAGAAGATGACGGTGTCGTCGAGGTTGGCGACGCTGGTGACGATGACGTCGGCCGCGGCGGCGTGCACGCGGTCGGCCACCGGCTCGTCCCGCGAGGCGATCCGCACCAGGTGCTCGGTCTGCATGCGCAGCACGCGGGCGTAGACCTCGTAGAGCAGATCGTCCTTGGAGCCGAAGTAGTGGTACATCGCGCCCTTGGTGACGCCCGCCGCGGCCACGACCTCCTGCACGGAGGTGCCCTCGTAGCCGTTGGAGGCGAACAGGCGCGTCGCCGCCCCCAGGAGGCGCTCGGGTACCGATCTGGTCGGTGTGTCGGCCTCGGCCGTCTGCTGTCCTCGCGCCATGTGCTGCCCCACCTCGTGCCCCGTCAGTCCCGGAAATACCGGCCGGGACAGCATACCGACCGGCTGGTACCCGACGCCACGCACACGGATGCCGTCGCTCACACCACCCTCAGGTCGACCTTGCGCCCGTCGGGGTCGGTGAGCACGCGGCGCCCCGGCTCCAGGGGCGGGACGGCGCGGTCCCCGCGCACGGTGAACCCGAGGCGCACCGCGCCCGTGGAGCGCTCGGCGGTGGCCGGGTAGATCTCGACGACCATGCCGCCGTCCAGTCCGGCCGCGTGGTGTTCGGGCCCCGAGCCGTGGCGCTCGCGGACGAAGCCCAGACCGAGCCCGGTGTAGAAGGCGCGGCACTCCTCGACCCGGTCGGTGTAGAGGACCAGGAGCGTGGCACGCGGGAGCGCCGCTTCGGGGAGCCCGTCCTCCTGCGGGCCCTCCTCCAGGATCCGCCGGGCGCGGGCGTACTTGGCGCGCAGCCGCCGCGCCTGTTCGTCGGGCAGCAGGACCAGGCGGCGCTCGTCGGAGTTGTGGGCGTTGTCGGCGAGCTTGACCAGCCTGCCCAGCGGGTCGGCGGCGGCGCGGCGCACCATCTCCTCGTAGGGCTCCCCCGGGCGCCGGGTCACCGACTCCACCGCGCGCACGACCTCCTCCGGGCAGCCCCGCGCGCGCAGGTCGTCGGCGGTGAGCGGGGTGTCCTCCAGCACGTCGTGCAGCACCCCGGCCGTCTGGGCGCGCTCTCCGTGCCCGGCGAGCAGGTCGCGCACCGCGAACACGTGCTCGGTGTAGGGCCGACCGGCCCGGTCGACCTGCCCGGCGTGGGCCTCCTCCGCCAGGCGCGAGGCCTGTTCCAGCGTCATCGCCACCGCCTCCACCCCCCGTCACGCCGACGGTACCGGGCAGGCGGGGACGGGACGGCCCTCACCCCCGCACGAAGTTGTCCCCGTACTCCTCCGAGGGCGCCACGGGCGTGATGACGTCGACCAGCACCCCTCCGGGGTCGGCCACGATGAAGTGCCGCTGGCCGAACGCCTCGGTGCGGATCCCCAGTTCGGGCCGCAGGCCGCCGCGCACCACCAGGCGCTCCCACTCGGCGTCCACGTCCTCCACCTCGAAGTTGAGCAGCAGGCCCTGGACGGGCCTGCGGTAGCCCTCGGGGACGGTGGGATGCCCCGGGTCGAGCAGGGCCAGCTCGTACTCGGGCGGGCCGGGCCTGCGCAGGCTCACGTACCAGTCGGCGGCGAAGGTCTCCTCGAAGCCGAACAGACCGACGTAGAAGTCGCGGCACTCGGCCAGACGGGGCGTGCCGAGCACCGGATAGAAGCTGCTGAGCCGCATGGACTCCACCTTTCACGTACCTTCGGTATGTGAAGATACGCTATTGGCATACCTTCGGTATGTCAACAAGGGGGAGGTCGGGTACATGGCCGCGGAACCGGGCAGCCGCGCGCGGCAGCGCGAGCACACCAGACGCGTCCTGCTGGGCGAGGCCCGCAGGCTGTTCGCCGCGCACGGGTACGGCGGGGTGGGACTGGCCCGGATCGTGGCGGACTCCGCGGTCACCAAGGGCGCCCTGTACCACCACTTCGAGGGCAAGCCGGACCTGTTCCGCGCGGTCCTGGAGGAGGTGCAGTCCGAGGTCGGCGACGCCGTGGCGCGGGCGGCGGACGCGCACGCCGACCCGTGGGACCGGCTGACCGCCGGGTGCCGGGCCTTCCTCACCGCCAGCACCGCGCCGGACGTGCGGCGGATCATGCTGGTGGACGGGCCCGCCGTCCTGGGCTGGAGCACCTGGCGGGCCCTGGACGAGGCCGCCTCGGCCCGCCACCTGGCCGAGGCGCTCTCCGCGCTGGTCGAGGCGGGCGTCCTGGAGCCGCGGCCGGTCGCGCCCGTGGCCCACCTGCTCTCGGGGGCGATGAACGAGGCCGCGCTGTGGCTGGCCGACAGCGACGACCCCGAAGACCTGGAGCGGGTGTGGGAGGCGCTGTCGCGCATGCTGGAGTCCCTGCGCCGCGCCTGAACCGGGTCCGCTCCCGTCCGGCGCCGGACGGGAGCGGGCGGGGGCGGGCGGAGCCCTCGGTCAGCGCCCGGAACGCCCCGTGTCAGGCGCTATCGTGGCCCCCATGGCGGAGAGCAGGCGGACGGACGAGGACACGCGGTTCCGCGACGACTTCGTCGGGCGCTTCTCCGAGTACTGGCAGTCGCAGGGCCGCCCCCGCGCCGAGGGCCGCATCGTGGGCTACCTGCTCGTCGCCGACCGCGAGGCGGTGAGCGCCGAGGAGATCGCCGACGGCGCCCGGGTCAGCCGGGGATCGGTGTCGCAGTCGGTGCGCCGCCTGCGCGAGATGGGCTTCGTGGAACTGGTCCCCTCCCCCGGGAGCCGCTCGCGGCTGGTGGCCATGGACGAGGACGTCTGGGGCGGGTTCCTGCGCAACGAGCGCTCCTACCTGCGGCGGCAGAGGGAACTCGCGGCGTCGGCGCTGGAGCGCCTGCCCGGCCTGAGTCCGCCCGCGCGCACCCGGCTGCGCAACATGCACGACTACATGACCTGGCTGGACGAGTACCACGACACCCTGCTCTCCTCCTGGGAGGAGTACAAGGCCCGGCGGGACTGAGGGCGCTGAGGGCTCAGACGCGCTCGTGCGGGATGACCAGCGGCGTGCGGGTGCGCGGGTCGGGCACCACGTCGCAGGGCAGCCCGAACACCTCCTCCACCAGACGGGCGGTCACGACCTCCTCCGGAGGGCCGTCGGCGACCACCCTGCCCGCGTCCATCAGCACCAGGCGGGTGGCGAACCGGGCGGCCTGGGCCAGGTCGTGCAGGACCGCGACCACCGTGCGCCCCCGGCGGTGCAGGTCGGCGAACAGCTCCAGCAGGTCGTACTGGTGGGCGATGTCCAGGTAGGTGGTGGGCTCGTCCAGCAGCAGGACGCCGGTGTCCTGGGCCAGGACCATCGCCACCCAGGCGCGCTGGCGCTGGCCGCCCGAGAGAGAGCCCACCTGGGTGTCGGCGAGATCGGTCAGCCCGGTCAGCTCCAGCGCGCGGCCGATCGCCGTCTCGTCCTGGGGGCTCCACTGGCGCACCAGCGTGTGGTACGGGAAGCGGCCGCGGGCGGCCAGTGCCCGCACGGTGATGCCCTCGGGGGCGGTCGGGCTCTGCGGCAGCAGCGCCATCTGGCGCGCGACCGCCTTGGCGCGCTGGCCGCGCACGTCACTGCCGTGCAGCAGCACCCGCCCCGACATCGGCTTGTTCACCCGCCCCAGGGCCTTGAGCAGTGTGGACTTGCCGCAGCCGTTGGGGCCGACGATGACGGTGAACTCGCCCTCGGCCACCCCCAGGTCGAGGTCGCGCACGACCGGTTCGGCCCCGTACCCCAGGGTCAGGCCCTCCGCGGACAGCACCAGACTCACAGCACACCCTTTCGCCATTCACGAATCAGCAGGTAGCCCAGGTAGACGCCGCCGAGCCCCATGGTGAAGACGCCGACCGGCAGCCCGTCCCCGACCGGGGACTGCTGGACGGCCAGATCCGCCGCCACCAGCAGCAGGGCCCCGACCAGGGCCGACAGCACCATGTTGGGGCCCGGCACGGCGGAGAGCCGGCGCGCGATCTGCGGCGCGGTCAGGGACACGAACGCGATCGGACCGGCCACGCTCACCGCGGCCGCGGACAGCACCACCGACAGGCAGACGGCGGCGGTGCGCGTGGTGGAGGCCCGCGCACCGAGGGAGTCGGCGAGCTCGTCGCCCATCTCGTTGAGGGAGACCGGTCCGGCCAGCGCCGCCACGAACGGCAGCGCCAGCAGCAGGACCGCCCAGATGGTGGTGGCGTGCTCCCAGGACCGGGCGCCCAGACTGCCGTTGACGTAGGCGGACAGGACGCTGGCCTGGTCGCGGGCCATCACGGACACGACGAAGTGGGTGAAGGCCTGCGCCATGGCGGCCACCCCGATGCCCGCCACGATCAGGCGGCCGGGGTGGCGCAATCCGGTGCCGGTCACCGTGGCCACGACGACCATGGCCAGGGCGGCACCGGCGAGGGCGCCCAGCGGCACGGGGAGCACACCGGGCAGGACGAGGGCGGCGAAGGCCGCGCCCGCCCCGGCACCGGCGCCGAGGCCGATGACGTCGGGGCTGCCCAGGGGGTTGCGGGTGACGGACTGGAAGAGCGCGCCCGCCAGGCCCAGGGCGGCACCCGTGCCCGCGGCCACCACCAGCCGGGGACCGCGCAGCCGTTCGAGCACGAAGGTCTCGGTGGCCTCGCCCCCGCCCGTCAGGACGGCGGGCAGCCGGGTCAGGGGCACGCCGAGCCGCCCGAGGGCGAGCGTGGCGGCCGCGGCGGCGACCAGCAGGAGCAGGAGTCCGGCCGCCCACAGCAGCGAGCGCCGGTGGACGGGCAGCGCGACCGGGCCCAGCCTCAGCACCGGAGGGGACGCCTTCGGGGGTCGGGCACGGCCGTGCTCCGGCCGGGCCGGGCCCGCCGGGGCCGGGGACGTGCGGGTGGTTCGGGTCATGGGGTACTCCGCATCCTGCGGACCGCGTACAACAGGACGGGCGCACCGACGAACGCGGTGACGACGCCCACCATGAGTTCGGTGGGGCGCACGATGGTACGGCCGACGACGTCGGCGAGCAGCAGCAGGGTCGGGCCCACCAGCAGCGCGAAGGGCACCTGCACGCGGAAGTCGACACCGACCAGGGCGCGCACCACGTGCGGCACGGCCAGGCCGACGAAGGCGATGGGCCCGGCGGCGGCGGTGGCCCCGGCGGCGAGCAGGGTTCCCGCGACGAGCCCGGCCGAGCGGGTCCACACCGTGTTGGCGCCGGTGGCGATCGCGGCCTCCTCCCCCAGGGCCAGGGCGTTGAGGCCGCCGCAGACCGCGAGGGCGAGCAGGACGCCGACGCCGATGACCGGCAGCACGGACACGATGACGTCGTAGCCGCGCCCGGCCAGGGAACCGACCACCCAGTAGCGGTAGCTGTCGAAGGTCTCGGGCAGGCTCAGGGCCACCGCCTGGACGTAGGCGGTGAGCACGGCGGAGACCACCGCGCCCGCCAGGACCAGGCGCACCATGCCGCCGTCGCCGCCGCGACTGCCCACCGTGTAGGCGGCCAACCCCGCGACCAGGGCCCCGGGCAGCGCCCACCAGACCGTCGCGGTGACCGAGGCGGGGCCGAACAGCGCGGTGGCCGTGACCACCGCGGCGGCGGCCCCGGCGTTGACGCCCAGCAGGCCGGGGTCGGCGAGGGGGTTGCGGGTGACGCCCTGCATGAGGGTGCCCGCCAGGGCCAGGGCGGCCCCGGCCACCACTCCCAGGACGGTGCGCGGGTAGCGGCTCTCCACCACCGTGGTGGTGAAGGAGTCCGCCCCGCCGGTGATCGCCGCCCACACGTCGGCGACCGGTGTGGGCCTGCTGCCCATGACGAGGCTGAGCAGGACCGCACCCGCCAGCGCGGCGACGCCCGCACCGAGCATGAGCGCGGTGCGGGCGGGACGCGCGCGGGGCGCGGCCACGGGTGTCTTCGCCCTGACCATGGAGGTGCTTAGCTCTCGATGTTCTGGACGGCCTCTTCGATCATGGGCACGTAGCGGTCGATGACCCAGGGGACGGTCAGCGGGTTGATGATCGAGGAGGCGGTGACGAAGGAGTTGTCCTCGGAGGCGACCACGGCGCCGCTCTCGACGGCGGGGATGGCCGCGTACAGCTCCTGGGCCTCGATCTCGGCGCGGGTCTCGGGGTCGCTGTAGAACGTGAAGAGCAGGTCGCTCTCGGAGAGCTGGTCGGCGTTCTCCAGGCCGATGATGGCCGAGTCGGTGCCCTCGGTCTCGGGGAAGGTCTCCACGACCGGGTCGACGGTCAGGCCCAGCCCGCGGACCATGGCCACGCGCTGCTCGTCGGGCAGGAACACGCCGAGCGTGCCGGGGCCGTCGGTGTAGACGTAGGAGAAGGTCAGGTCGGCGAACTGCTCGTTGGCCGCCGCGGCCTCGTCGAACTGCGTCTCGATGTCCTGGATGAGGCCCTGGGCCTCCTCGGGCTGGCCGAGCGCCTCGCCGATGATCTCGATCTGCTGGTCCCAGTCGGTGCTCCAGGGCAGCTCGGGGTAGGCGACCGTGGGGGCGATGTCGCTCAGGATGTCGTACTGCTCCTGGGTGACGCCGGACCAGGGGGCGAGGATGACGTCGGGCTCCAGCTCGATGATGGCCTCGAAGTCGATGTCGTCGGCGCCGGTGAACTGGGTGGGCAGCTCCTCGCCCGCCTCGGTGACCGCCTCGTGGATCCACGGCAGGTAGCCGGTGTCGTCGCTGCCCCACTCGTAGCTCTCGACACCGACGGGCACGACGCCGAGGGCGATGGCGGTCTCCGCGGAGCCCTGGCCGAGGGTGACCACGCGCTCGGGCTGCTCGGGGATCTCGGCGGTGCCCAGGGCGCTGTCGATGCTGACCGGGAACTGGCCGCCGGCGGTGTCGCCGCCGCTCTCACCGGTGCCCTCCTCCGCGCTGCCGCACGAGGTGAGGCCGACGGCGAGGAGGGTGGTGAAGGCGATGCCGCTGACACGGCGAAGGGTGGAGGCCATGCTCACACTGCTTTCTTCGTCATGGGGAGTGGCCGCGCCGTGTTCGGGCGGGCCGTTTCCGCGCATGGGGCGTCCCGAGGGGAAACACGGAGGACAGAACGGGAGGATCCCGGCGAAACCAAGGTTAGTCTAACCTCACTCGGTTCGGATTTCAAAAGTTCTGAACTCCGGACGCGGGCCCCGCCCGACTCTCCCTGCCCCCGCCTGACGCAGCCTTGACCTGCCATGGAGCTTGTCCGGGACCTCCTCGGGAAGTGCCTCTAGAGGCAACCACCAACGCGAGGAGCACCATGATCGCCAAACTGTCCCAGATGGGCGTCACGTCCGAGATGGCCTACGGAGCCGGGCTCGCCTCCATCGGACTCAGCTTCCTGAGCTGGGCCACCTCCCTGAAGAAGGAGGAGGGTACCGGGCTGGCCCGCGCCGACCGGTGGGGAATCTTCATCGGTGAGTGGGCGCCCACCTTCTTCGCGATCGGCGTCGCGCTTCGGCTGGAGGAGTCCACGAAGAAGTAGGGCCGCGCCGCGGCGTCCGGGGACCCGGACGCGACGCGGGCGGACGGGTCGCGCGCCCGGTCGGAGCCGCTCCGACCGGGCGCGACGCGTGTGCGGCGCCGACCGGGGCCTGGAGCGCCTCCGAGCTGGTGGGGACGGTCCGCCGTACCGGTGGGGACGGCCCGCGTACCGCTTCCCCGCCCCTCGCGCTCCCCCATACCGCGACCGGGCCCGGTTCCGGCGTCCCGGGGAGGGTCCGGCGCCCGCCCCCGCTCAGCGGCCTCCCAGGTGGACGCGGGCCTCCCAGGGCCGCAGCGGCGCGAAGGCGCCCTCGTCGGGGTGGTTGCCGATCAGGCGGACCGGGTCGCGCCCGGCGGCGGAGGGGTCCAGCTCCAGCGGCACCGTCCGCGCGCTCCAGTTGGCCACCACCAGCAGCACCCGGTCGTCGAGGACCCTCCGGTAGGCGTAGACCGCCGGGTCGTCCTCCAGCAGCGGCTCGAAACGGCCGTGCACGACCACCGGGTGCTCCCGGCGCAGCGCGATGAGCCGCCGGTAGTAGTGGAAGACCGAGTCCGGGTCGGCCACGGCGGCCTCGGCGTTGATCTCGGTGTGGTTGGGGTTGATCGCGATCCACGGGGTGCCGGTGGTGAAACCGGCGCCCGGCGAGGCGTCCCACTGCATGGGCGTACGCGCGTTGTCGCGGCTCATCCGGGCGATGGCCGCCATCGCCTCCCCCGGGTCGGCCCTGCCCGTGTCCACCACCGCGCGGTGGTGGTTGAGCGTCTCCACGTCGCGGTAGTCGGCGATGTCGCCCATGTGGGCGTTGGTCATGCCCAGTTCCTCGCCCTGGTAGACGTAGGGCGTGCCCCGCATCATGTGCAGGGTCGTGGCCAGCGCCGTGGCCGACGCCACCCGGTGGTCCTCGTCGCCGAAGCGCGACACCACCCGGGGCTGGTCGTGGTTGTTCCAGTACAGGCTGTTCCACCCGCGCTCGCCCATGCCGGTCTGCCACCGGTTGAGGGACTCCCTCAGGCGGCGCAGGTCCGGGGGCCGGGGGTCGAACTTGCCGCCGGGCCCGTGGTCCAGGTCCATGTGCTCGAACTGGAAGACCATCGACAGCTCGCGCCGCTCAGGCATGGTGTGCAGCAGGGCCTGCTCCACGTCCACTCCGGGCATCTCGCCCACGGTGAGCACGTCGCGGCCCTCGAACACCTCCCGGTGCATCTCGTGCAGGAACTCGTGCAGGCGGGGGCCGTTGACGGCGTGGTCGGCGAAGATCCCGTGGTCCCCCGCCAGGGGGCCGTCGGGCATCTCGGGGGTCTTGGAGACGAAGTTGATGACGTCCATGCGGAAGCCGTCGGCACCGCGGTCCAGCCACCAGCGCGCCACGTCGTGCACCGCCGAGCGGACCCTGGGGTTCTCCCAGTTCAGGTCGGGCTGGCGGCGGGTGAACAGGTGCAGGTAGTACTCGCCGCTGGTCTCGTCGCGGGTCCAGGCGGGTCCCGAGAAGACCGACCCCCAGTTGTTGGGCGGGCCGCCGTCGCGTCCGGGCCGCCAGAAGTAGAAGTCGCGGTGTTCGGGGTCCCCCTCACGGGAGGCGGTGAACCAGGGGTGCTCGTCACTGGTGTGGTTGACGACCAGGTCCATCACCAGGCGCATGCCGCGCCCGTGCAGTTCGTCGCGCAGGCGGTCCCAGTCGGCCAGGGTGCCGAACCGGGGGTGGATGTCCAGGTAGTCGCTGATGTCGTACCCGTTGTCGTCCCAGGGCGACGGGTAGACGGGCGACAGCCACACCACGTCCACGCCCAGCAGCTGGAGGTAGTCGAGTCTGTCGATGACGCCGGGCAGGTCGCCCACGCCGTCGCCGTCGCTGTCGTTGAAGCTGCTCGGATAGATCTGGTAGACGACGCTGGACTTCCACCAGTCGGGGCTGCTCTCCAGGGGCATGGGCGTCCTCGGGTGCGTAGGGGGCGGGGTGGCGGGCCCCGGCGGTCGTCGGGTGCGGGGACCCGGTACCGGCAGTACCCGGCGCGGGGGCGGCCGACACCAGCGGTCGCCCGGTTGTGGACGGGCGGCTTCGCCCCTCGCGTGGACCGGGGCCGCGGCGCGGAGCCGTCCACAGGGGGTCGAGGACGGGTTGGCGGGCGCCGCCGACCGGGCATACGGGAAGCGACGCACACGACGAGGGAGAGCCCATGTGCCTGAACGGAACCGGTGAGACCGTCCGCTCGCGGAGCGGTGAGGCCGGGTCGAAGCCCGCCGGACCGCCCGGTTCGCCGGGCCGCCCGCGCCCGTGGCCCACGGGCTTTCGCAGGGTGGCCGACCTCAGCCACGTGCTCTCCCCGACGATGCCCTCCTGGGGGGAGGACAAGCCCCGGCGCGAGAGCCTGGGCGATCCGGTACCCGAGGGCGGGTTCGGCTTCTACCTGCAGCAGTGGACGCTGAGCGAGCACTCGGGCACGCACCTGGACGCGCCGGGGCACGTGATCGGCGGCGGGCGGCTGGTCCCCGACATCCGGCCGGACGAACTCCTCGCCCCGGCGGCGGTGATCGACATCCGCGCCCGGGCGGCGGAGGACCCCGACACCACGGTGACGGTGGACGACGTGCTGGCCTTCGAGCGCGAGCACGGGCGGATCCCGGCGGGGGCGGCGGTGCTGATGCACTCGGGGTGGAGCGCCCGGTGGGCGCAGGGCGACGAGGCGGTGCGCGGGGTGGCCGCGGACGGCTCCTGGCACTTCCCGGGGTTCGGCCCCGAGGCCTGCGAGTTCCTGATCGAGCGGCGCGGGGTGGTCGGGGTGGGAGTGGACACGCTGAGCACCGATCCGGGCGACTCCACCGACTTCCCCGCGCACGAGGTGGTGGGCAGAGCCGACCGCTGGGGGCTGGAGTCCCTGACCGGGCTGGAGCAGCTGCCGCCGAGCGGGGCGCTGATCAGCGTGGGGGTCATGCCCGGCCTGGACGCCTCCGGAGGGCCCAGCCGGGTTCTGGCCATGTGGTGAGGAAGCACCGTGGTGAGGAAGCACCGTGGTGAAGGGGCATCGTGGTGAGGCGGCAGGGCTGTGAAGGGGGTGCGGAGGGGCGGCACGGTGGCGGAGGAGCACTGGGAGCAGGGGAGGGACGTGACGGGTCAGGCCCGTAGTGGTCCGGCCCCGGCGCGGAGCGGTGACCTGCCCCGGAGCCCCGGACACGGGGCGGGACTCGGGGCCGGGGAGGTCAGCAGCCCTCGACCCGGGGCATCGCCCCGCCGTCAGGGCGCCACTCCAGCAGCATGATGGTGGCGTCGTCGGTGAAGCTGCCGCGCTGGTGGTCGTGGATGGCGTGGACCAGGCGCCGCAGCGTCTCCGGGGCGGGTTCGTCGGCGGCGGTGGCGCGGATGATGAAGTCGGCGAACCGTTCTAGGCCGAACATCCGCCCCTTGCTGTCGTGCGCCTCGGTCACCCCGTCGGTGTAGAGCAGGATCCGGTCGCCGGGTTCGAGCAGGACCCGGTGCACGGTGCGCGGTTCGGCCTCGCCGAGCACACCGCCGAGCCCGAGCGGCACCTCGGGGGTCCGCTCCAGGGCGTCCTCCAGCAGGAGCCCGCGCCGCAGGAGCAGGGGTGCGGGGTGGGCGCAGTTGACCCAGGCGAACTCCCCGGTGGACAGGTTCAGGGAGGTGAAGACGGCGGTGCAGAAGCGCTCGGGGAGCCAGGAGGTGAGCGCGCCCTCCACGCTGTCGGTGAGTTCGGCGAGGTCGGCGCCGTTGCGCCGGGCGTTGCGGATCCCGGCCATGGCCACGGACGCGGTCAGTCCGGAGGCCAGGTCGTGCCCCATCGCGTCGAGGATGGCGGCGTGCAGGGTCTCCTTGGTGATCGAGTGGTCGAAGGCGTCGCCGCCCAGATGGTAGGCGGGTTCGAGGACGGCGGTGGACACGCCCCGCGAGGTGCCCAGGGTGCGGGGCGGCAGGAAGGCCCGCAGCATCTCGGTGCGCAGGTCCATCGCCTGGGTGCGGGTGTGGCGGACGTAGGTGTCGCTGTAGGCGCGTTTGGAGGTCACGACCAGGGCCAGCAGCGAGGCGAGCGCGTGGCAGCGGCGCAGGGTGGACTCGTCGAGCACGGGAGCGCTGATGTGCACGACCCCCATGCGGTCGGCGCCGTCGCGCAAAGGCAGCCACAGGCCCAGCTCGCCGTCGCCGCCCTCGACCAGCCGCAGCGTCTCGGAGCGGTAGGCCTCCCCCGCCACGCTGGAGTCGACCTTGAGCGCCGGGCCGCCGAGCAGCGGGACGAGGAGGCGCTGCTGCAGGTCGACCAGGTACACGCAGATGCCGCTGAGTCCGATCCGCTCGCCGTAGCGGCCGGCGGCTTCGAGGACCTCGATCGGGGCGCACCCGTGCACGGACCTGACCAGTTCCTCGAACAGCTGCGCGGCCTCGGCGGCCGGAACGGTCGCGTCGTCCATCTGCCCACCTCCCCCAGCAGTCTCACACCGCGGGCTCGGGCGAGGGGGGCGCGGCGGCCGCGTGTCCCGTGGCGGGGCCGGTCTTTACCCGGGGTCGGGCCGAGGGGCCGGTCCTGACCCGGGGTCAGGCGGAGCGGTCGCGGCGTTCGCCGTCCCGGTCGGAGCGGATGCGGGGAACGATGGTGGGGTTGACGTTGTCGATCACGGTCTCCCGCGTAATGATCACCTGACCCACATCCTCACGAGAAGGCACCTCATACATCACCGACAACAACACCTCCTCGATAATCGCCCGCAAACCACGCGCACCCGTACCCCGAATAATCCCCTGCTCAGCAATCGCGTTCAAAGCATCCGGCGTGAACTCCAACTCCACACCATCCAACTCGAACAACCGCTGATACTGCTTCACCAACGCATTCCGCGGCTCCGTCAAAATCCGGATCAACGCCTCACGATCCAGATCATGCACACTCGTGATCACCGGCAACCGACCCACGAACTCCGGAATCATCCCGAACTTCAACAGATCCTCCGGCATCACCTCACCGAACAACGCCGAACCACCCAGCTCACCCTTGGGACGCAACACCGCGTTGAACCCCATCCCCTGCTGACCCGTCCGCGACTCAATCAACTTCTCCAACCCCGCGAACGCACCACCACAGATGAACAACACATTCGTCGTGTCGATCTGAATGAACTCCTGATGCGGATGCTTCCGACCCCCCTGCGGAGGCACACTCGCCGTCGTCCCCTCCAAGATCTTCAACAACGCCTGCTGCACCCCCTCACCCGACACATCCCGAGTGATCGAGGGATTCTCACTCTTACGCGCGACCTTGTCGACCTCGTCGATGTAGATGATCCCCGTCTCGGCCTTCTTCACGTCATAGTCAGCCGCCTGGATCAACTTGAGCAGGATGTTCTCCACATCCTCCCCCACATACCCCGCCTCCGTCAGCGCCGTCGCGTCCGCGATCGCGAACGGCACGTTCAGAATCCGCGCCAGAGTCTGCGCCAACAACGTCTTGCCCGACCCCGTCGGCCCCAGCAGCAAGATGTTGGACTTGGCGATCTCCACATCCTCCTCGCCCGGACGATCCCCCTCCGAACGCACCCGCTTGTAGTGGTTGTA